>CAJUNT010000003.1 GCA_910587735.1 uncultured Clostridia bacterium | reverse complement strand
CGACCCCCTGCTTGCAAGGCAGGTGCTCTCCCAACTGAGCTAAACCCCCATTTACATTACATAAATACTATGCAATGATACATTTTGATATTATATCAGAAAACATTACAAAAATCAATCATTTTTTGCTTTTTATTTTCTTTATTTTATTTCTTTCAAAACACTGCCTGAATATATTAACACGCATACAATATTTTGTCAACACATTTTTTTATTTTTTATGCAAATATTTTTAATACCATCATTAAAAGCAAATTATGATGATATAAAAACGCTGTCACATGGCTTTTTTCAAGCAAAGCAAAAAACTGTTGAAACACCTCATTATAATAAAAAAACACTAATACTATACCTACAAACCATACTATCAGTATACCTTTTGCGCCACCAATAGCAAGCCCACACATTCTATTTACTGTACTAATAACGGGAAGTTTTGAAACAATATTTAATGCACCTAAAAACAATTTCATTATAATGTATAGCGTCACTGCTGCTAAAACTACACTGATGACATTTAAACAAATATTTGCAAAATAACTTGCTATATAATCCTGCAATTTTTCTGTTTGAAATAAAGAATGTATTACAGAATTATTATTTTCAAGCAATGCGCTTTTTAAAAAATCTGGCATATTCATTTGGTCAATTAACGCAGTCTGAGATTGTTCTGCCTTTTCTCCTAATAGAGTGCCTAAATTCAATCCTTCATATACATTTTTTTTAAAAAAATCAAATAGAGCTGTTTTTCTTAAAAATTTACTGCAAACTGGTGATATCATTTTTACTCCAAAAAAAGAAACTAGTACAGGTAAAAAACCAATACAAGCATATATAAACCCTTTTCTATATCCCATAATTGCGGGTATTGCAATGATTAATATAACAATAAAATCCATTATCCATATCATATTTATATTTTCCAAAATACATCACACTCTCTATAAAATTATATTTTTATGCAAATTCTAAAAATAATTATTTATTATTTGATTTTATCCATGATTTTGACAATAGGAAATACTGAGGGAACTTTTTTATACATGAAAGGTCCCCTCAAATTCCTCTAATTAATGCTAAACATTTATACTACATCCATTATCTACTCAATTTTGAAATGCAGATTTTTTTATTGATTATTTCACTTTATCAATTCTGCTGATTCTGTTCACTTTGCTCACCTTGCTGATTTTCTTTTCCTTCATTGTTGTTTTACTGACTTTGGCTATTTTATTGTTGTACTTCATTATTTTCTCCATTTGTATTGTTTTGTTCATTTTTGTCTTTCTGTTCATTTTCTGTATTTTTTTCTTGTTTACTTTCTTGTTGTTCTTCTCCTTCTTGCTTTTGTTCTTGTTGTTCTTCTCCTTGCTGTTCATCATCTTTTTGTTTTTGTATTACTTTTTCTGTACTTTGTGTTTTCTGTTTTTCTTCTTTTACAGCAGTATCTTGACTTACTCTATCCATATTCAATATCACAGCAGTATCATTTGATACAAACAGCACATTATTAACATTTTCCATAAGCAAAACATCTGTCATATCTCTTGTTGCTGTATATTCCCAAAATGCCCTGCCACCTATTTTTAATCCATAATATGTTTTACTACACCCTATTATTGTTCCCGTTTGATTACAATTTAAATATGTCACACCATCTTTTGCTTGAAAATCCGCAATTTCTTTTCCATCACCATTTATCCAACTTACATTACCTACTTTTCTACTATTTTTCCCTGAAATTGCAGAACCATAAGCAACAACTACATATTTCTTTTTTTCTACTCCAATATAACTAATATGATTTGTCAATTCTATATTCCATTTTTCCTTTCCGTCACTTCCTATACCATATAACCCCTTGTCAGATGCTACAATTAAATTCCCATTATCTAAGTAAAATATTTTGGGTATCAGTTCATTTGTTTTAATAACAGATGCAAACATACTTTCACTAAAATTTCTACCTTCCGATTCATTTACATAAAAAAAGTTTATACTTCCCACAGGCTCTACATCTGTTGTATCTAAATAACTAATTGCAAATATTCTATTATCATCTGAAATATCCATAGAAAAAGGATATATTCCTGTTTCTCCTTCTTGTCTCACAATTAATTGTGTGCCAGTACTATTATAAACCATAATACTGTATACTTCTTTATCTTTTGTAATAATACCCAAGTAACCATTACGATTTAATGCAAAATACAATATATTTCCTGTCACCTGAACAGTATAGACTGGACCTGATTCATTATATACTTTTGCAGTTTTTCCTGCTAAATCTCCTACTGCATAATATCCTCCTTCCTCTATAAGTTCTGGTGCAGCCATAGTAAATGTATCATTCCATTTTTGGTCACCCATACCATTCATATATTTCACACCATCTTTTGTACACATTAAAAATCTTTTACCTTTTGTAGCAAATAATGTTCCGCCTGCTGATAATGTGACACTATTTTTTTCTGTTGCTTGTTCTGCTGGATTTTCTGTTATATCTGTATTTTTCTGTGTTTTTTCCTGCAAAGAAGAAATGATTGTATTAATTTTTCCTTCTCCATAAAATGTATCTACATAATATAGTCCACAGCTTCCTCCTACAATTAAAGCAAGCAAAAATACAATAATAATATATTTATTTTTTTTCTTTTTGACTATTTTCTTTTCTTCCTCCAATATGATTCTCCTTTACTGCAATCAATCATTTTTTACAAACAACACAACATATTATACTCCAAAGCATAAAATTCGTATAGATATAACTTTGTATAAATTCCATTCCACATTGCAAAATAAAGGGGCGAACAACTTATTATTGTTCAGCCCCTTTTATTTATTTTCTATTATTATTTAAAATTATGCTTTTATCAATTTATCATAAAGAGCAATATATTTTCCTGCGGAATTTGCCCAAGAGTAATTACAGTCCATAGCATTTCTAACTACATTTGCCCATTCCTGAGGACCCATATGATATACATTTAATGCTTCATGGAACGCCCAAAGCAAACCATTACCATCATAGCTTTCAAATACAAAGCCATTACCTTGTTTTGTTTCTACACTATAATGACTAATAGTATCAGCCAATCCTCCTGTTTTTCTAACAATAGGTACTGTACCATATCTCAAGCTAAACATCTGACCTAAACCACATGGCTCAAAAAAGGAAGGCATCATAAACAAATCACTAGACGCATATATTCTTTGTGCTAATGTATCATCAAATAATATATTTGCACTCATTTTTCCAGGATATTGTTGTGCCATACTCTTAAAGATATATTCATATCTGCTTTCTCCTGTACCTAAAAGCACGAATTGTATATCTTCCTTCATAATTTCACCAAACACTTGTGTCAAAATATCTAATCCTTTTTGGTCAGCTAATCTTGTAATCATGCCAATCATAGGTACATCTCTTTGTTCCAGTCCCAAATATTTCTGTAACTCTCTTTTATTTTCTTTTTTCAGTTCAATACTATTTCTATCAAAATTTGTTGTCAAACGGCTGTCTGTTGCTGGGTCATTTGCTGCATAATCAATGCCATTTATAATACCACTTAAATGCTCTTTTCTGCTTCTTAACACACCATCCATACCATAACCATATTGTGGTGTTTGTATTTCTTCTGCATACGTATTACTTACTGTACTGATATGGTCTGCATACATCAATCCCATTTTCATATAGCTAACATTGCCGTAAAATTCAGCGTTACCATTATCAAAACACCAATTTGGTACGCCCAATAACTCCATTGTTTCTCTACCAAACACACCTTGATATTGCAAGTTATGTATGGTATACAATGTTTTAATTCTGGAATAAAATACCATTTTGCTGTAAGATTCTTTCAAAAGCATACAAATTGGACCTGTTTGCCAGTCATTACAATGTATAATGTCTGGATAATAGTCTATCATTGAAAGCATATGCAGTACTGCTTTACAGAAAAATGCAAAACGTTCGTTGTCATCCCCATAACCATAAAGTCCTTCTCTGCCAAAATAAAAATCATTTTCTATAAAGTACACAGGAAATGTGCCAGTATTTTTTCTTAAAATTTTTGCTTCCTGTGTTCTCCAGGCAAGATTTACGAAGAAAGAACCTAAGTATTCGACATCTTGCAAATGTTCTTCTTTTATCGTTGCATATTTAGGAAGTACCACTCTTACGTCAACGTCTGCTTCTTGTAATGCTTTTGGTAATGACCCTACAACGTCCCCCAATCCACCGCTTTTTGCATAAGGCGCCGCTTCAGAAGAAACTAGCAATATTTTACGTCTTTCACTTGCCACTCATAACCACCCTTTCATAATTATTGATGTTGTTACTATCATGATATCCACTAATACCAATATTGAAAACATAGCATGACACCAACTACACCATATGATTTGACACATTTGTTTATATTAAATTTTACTACAAAATACCACTTTCCTGCAAGTAATAATATTAACAAAATTAAATAATCTGTTACAAAATTTCTTTTTTTGGCTTATAGTATGAAATTTTCGTGTTATAATAGTTCTGACAATACAGCAAAATATGGTTTGTCATACAATATTGTATCTCATTTTACACAGAAAGGAAGATTTTTATGGACAAATTACCCAAAAGAACGGAAATCAATACAAATTTTGCATGGCATTTAGAAGATATTTACAGTAGTACAGAAATATGGGAAAAAGATTTTGCAATTTCTCAAAAAAATATTGACGATTTACGCAATTTTTCTGGGAAAATTAGCACATCTGCACAAAATTTATTAGACTGTCTTAATAAAAATAATGAAGCCAGTTTGATAATAGAAAAACTTTATGTATATGCTTTTATGCATTTTCATGAAGATAGTACAAATACAGTATACCAACAACTTTCTTCTAAAGCAGAAAATATTATGATACAATATTCTGCTGCAACTGCTTTTATTGTTCCTGAAATACTCACCATGTCAGAACAAGCAATACAAAACATCATAAATCAAAATAATTTTAAAGTATATCGTCATTTTTTAGAAAATATATTGCGTCAAAAACAACATATATTATCTGCACAGCAAGAAGAATTTCTTGCGCAAGCAAGTGAAATTGGTGGTGCTCCTCAAACAATATTTACCATGCTAAATGATGCTGACATGAAATTTGCTGTTATAAAAAATGAAAAAGGCGAAAATGTAGAATTGACAAAAGGACGTTATACTTCCTTTTTAGAAAATAAAAATCGTCGTGTACGTAAAGACGCATTCGAGACACTATATGACAGCTATTTAAAACAAAAAAATACCATTGCTGCTACTTATAGTGCTAGTGTAAAAAGTGATGTGTTTTTTGCTAAAGCAAGAAATTACACCTCTTCACTTTCTGCTGCATTAGAAGATGATAACATACCTGTTGCTGTTTATGATAATTTAATTGAAACAGTACATCAATATTTACCCCTTATGCACCGCTATGTTGCATTAAGAAAAAAATTGCTTGGTTTAGATGATATTCATATGTATGATTTATATGTTCCTATTGTTGCCGAAGCAGATAAAAAAATATCTTATGATGAGGCAAAACAGACCGTATATAAAGCATTACAAATATTAGGAAAAGACTATACACAAGCATTGCAAAAAGGTTTTGATAGTGGCTGGATAGATGTTTATGAAAATGAAGGTAAAAGGAGCGGTGCTTATTCCTGGGGCGTTTATGGAGTACATCCTTATGTACTTTTAAATCATAATGATAATATCAATAGTATGTTTACACTTGCCCATGAAATGGGTCATGCACTTCATAGCTATTTTACATGGCAAAAACAGCCTTATATTTATGGCGGACATAAAATATTTGTTGCAGAAGTTGCATCTACATGTAATGAGGCATTACTTATGCATTATCTTCTACAAAATACAAATGATATCGCTTATAAAAAATATCTCATCAATTATTATATGGAACAATTTAGAGGTACATTATTCCGTCAAACAATGTTTGCTGAATTTGAAAAAATTACACATGAAATGATAGAAAAAGGCGAACCTCTTACTTGTGAAAATATGAGTGAAATTTATTATCATTTGAATAAACAATATTTTGGTGATGATATTGTAATTGATGAGCAAATTGCCATAGAATGGGCAAGAATACCTCATTTTTATAATGCTTTTTATGTTTATCAGTATGCCACAGGTTATAGTGCTGCAATCGCACTTTCTGAACAAATTATAAAACAGGGTCAGCCTGCTATTGACCGTTATTTAGATTTTCTTTCAAAAGGTAATTCCGAATATTCTATTGATTTACTGAAAGGCGCTGGTGTAGATATGACAAGCACAGAACCTATCAAAAATGCTATGAAAGTATTTGAAGATTTATTGAATGAAATGGAAAGTCTTTTATAATAAATAAATGAACGAATCATTATATAAACAAAAATAAATAAATTGATTGATTTTTATAAATATAGGGGAGATTTCCCACAAGTGAAAATTTCTCCCCCATATTTTTAAAATTATAATTATGTAAAAAGTATTATGCCATTTTTTTCTGTTCTATATTGATAGAAAGTCTAAGAGAAAATATATAAAGTAATATAGGTATGATTATCATAGCAGCTATAATCATTATAGTATTTTCTTCACAAAACATATTTACTATTACACTACTACACCCTATCACAAGCATTGCTATTAATGCAAATATTGCTACAAGATACAATCTAGCCTGTTCCACACCACAATGATATATTAAAGGAAATAATATTGACTGCATAACAGGTACAAAACATACCACGCCTATTTGTAGTAATAAATCTTCTTTTTCAGGTATTTCATTTATTATAAATAACTGAAACATCATAATTAATGCATATATTAATGCACAACAGCCAAATACTATTACACCAAATAAATACCTGCTACATACTGCTGTTTTTCTACTTATAGGAAAGGCGTATTGATATTCATTCCATTTGCTGTAATTATCATAATTAAATGGTATCATTGAAAAGTTGCTTCCTACCATAATAGCAATCAGTGCCATAGATGAAACGGCATCATTTCTACTAAAACTAAACAGTATAAAAAATAGCACCGCAAACAGCATTGTTTTCCACATTTTTTTAATATAAATAATATCTTTCCATACAAGTCCTGCCATAATTGTACCCCTCTCTTAATGATATAAATGAATTTCTTCAATATTTTTTATGCTTTATGGTAAAATACCATAATATCTTCTAAACTAGCATTATTAATGACTGCACCATCATATTTTCTTAAAAAGGTCTTTTTATCTTCCACAAATACCTCATATCCAAAAGTATTTTTTCTAAAACTAATATAATCATTTTTATCAATTTCTTTAAAATCATTTTTAGAAAAACAGGCAATACCATACTTTTCTAATATTTCATCTTTATTTTTATAAAATATCATATTTCCTTTTTCAATCAATGTAATATAATCTGCTATTTTTTCCAAATCTTCTGTAATATGTGTGGAAAGCAGTACAGAATGATATTCATTTTCTACAAACTGCTGTAATATATCTCTAATTTCCTGTCTTGCTATTGGGTCAATACCATTCATAGGTTCATCTAATATTAATATTTCTGCCTCATGACTTAATGCACACGCGATTGCAATTTTCTTTTTCATACCCATAGAAAAACTTTTTATATTTTTATTTGCAGGTATACAAAATTTTTCTAAAAAATCAAAATATATTTTCTCATCCCAACACTGATATAATTTTGATGTTACTTGATTAATCTCTTTAGGAGTAAACATATCATAAAATATATTTTCATCTGGTACAAATCCAATTTTTTGTTTAATTTGTTCTTCTTGTTTTACACTATCTAATCCCAATATTTTAATTTCACCACTACTTAAAGAAATTAAATTTAAAGCTAATTTAATTAGTGTTGTTTTACCAGAGCCATTTTCTCCTATCAATCCCATAATGCTGCCTTGTTCCAAATTCATTGTAACAGGGTGCAAATGAAATAAATCAAATACTTTTTCTGCCCTATGCCATTCTATACTATTTTTCATATGTTTCATCTCCATATAATATCTTTACAATATCCAACAATTCTTGTAATGAAATACCATTTAACTGTGCTTGTTCTACAACATATTGTATACTTTTTTCTATTTGTTTGAGTTGCTCCTCTTTGATACGTTCTATATTCTTTTTTGCCACAAAACTGCCTTTACCCATAACCGTTACAATAAATCCTGCATTTTCTAATTCTTCATAAGCTCTTTTTGTGGTAATAACACTGATTCTTAATTCTTTTGCTAGTGTTCTCATAGAAGGGAGTGCCTCTCCTTCTTTCAAATCACCATTCATAATACTTTTTTTAATCTGCATGATAATTTGCTCATATATGGGCATTGAAGATGTATTGCTTATAATAATATCCACCATTTCCCTCCTAACAAGTGTATATATTGTATATATACACTATATCACTATATATACAGACTGTCAATCATTTTTTAATCGTAAACTAATATAAAATTTATAGTTGACAATCAAACTAAAATCATATTATACTGTTACCATTACATAAAGAAAGGAGAAGGCATTTTGATATGTCTAAAACAACTATGAAAACAAAAACAATGACACTTGTAGGATTATTTACTGCACTACTTTGTATTGCTGGTCCTCTTTCTGTCCCCATACCCATTAGCCCTGTACCTCTTTCACTTGCTACACTTGTTATTTATTTTTCTTCCAATATAATTGGTTGTAAAAAAGGTCTGCTTTGCTGTCTTATTTACATTATGATAGGTTTAGCAGGAATACCAGTTTTTTCTGGCTTTTCTGCGGGTATATCAAAATTAGCAGGTCCTACAGGAGGTTATTTAGTAGGGTATTTTTTTCTTGCATTTTTCACAGGCTTTTTTGCAGACAAATTCCCACAATCCAGAAAATTACAGCTTTTAGGCATGATATTAGGCAGTATTTGTTTACAATTTTTAGGTACATTGTGGCTTGCTGTATTAACAAACACCACACTTTTACAAGCTGCATTTTCTGCTGTAATACCATTCTTACCAAATGATATTTTAAAAATTATCATTACCATTACACTCGCCCCTGTCGTAAAAAAACAGATATCACAAATTTCAATGGAATAAAAAAAGCCATTATAATTAATGACTTTAATTTGCAAATAAATTATTTTTGATTTCGTAAAAATGTTAGGGAGAATTTTTTAAATTTAAAAAAGTTCTCCCCATTCTAAAAATAAATTACTTTTTTATTGTAAATTTCATATATCTATAAGATTTATTTTTTATTTATACACTTTTTATTTTACAATACAAACGCTTTTGCAATGTTAAAAAACACCACAAGAGCAATACTATCCACAATAGTAGAAATCAAAGGACCAGCCATAATAGCAGGGTCAAACTTCATAATTTTGGCGAATATAGGTAATAAACAGCCTACACATTTTGCTACAACAACAACAAGGCACATACTAACAGATACCGTTAAATCTACCCAAAGCGTTGTACCCTTACTAAACAATGTTAGTCTTAGCATATTGATGCCACCCAATAATATACCACATATAATGCCTACTCTTAACTCTTTCCAAATAACTTTTAATATATCTTTTGTTTCAATTTCTCCCAATGCCATACCTCTAATAATAATTGTAGACGCCTGAGAGCCTGCATTTCCTCCTGTTCCTGTCAATGTTGGTATAAAACTGGAAAGTATCACAGCCGCACTTAAAAGCGACTCATAACCACTTATTATAACTGCTGAAATCGTACCCGAAAGCATAAGCACACAAAGCCATACAATTCTATTTTTTGCTAAGTCAAATACACTTGTTTTCAAATATTCTTCATCAGATGGCAATAACGCTGCCATTTTTTCAAAGTCTTCTGTTGTTTCTTGCTCTATAACATCAACAATATCATCAACTGTAATGATTCCTACCATACGATTTTCTTTATCTACAACAGGTAATGATATCCAATTATATTTTTTAAATATATTTGCAATGTCTTCTTGGTCATCTAATGTGTTTACTGCAACAACATCATCTTCCATCAAATCTTTTATCATCACATCATCTTCTGCTAATATCAGTCTTCTCAAAGGCACGACACCCAAAAGTAATTTTCTTTCGTCCAAAACATAGCAAGTATATATTGTTTCTTTGTCTAATCCTGTTTTTCTCAAATAGCGCATTGCTCTTTCTACTGTCATAGTTTCCCTTAACTGAACAAATTCTATTGTCATAATACTTCCTGCGGAATTTTCAGGATAATTTAAAAACTGATTTATCAATTTTCTTGTTGCTGTATCTGTATTACGCAATACTTTGTTTACTAAATTTGCTGGTGCTTCTGAGAGGAAGTCTACTGTATCATCTAAAAACATTTCATCTACTATATTTCTTACTTCATTATCTGTAATAGATTGTACAATATGTTCTTGTGTATTTGAATCCATATAAGAAAATGCTTCTGCTGCACTATCTTTTGTAAGCAGACGAAATAAAAATAACTGTTTTTCTCCTGAGAGTTCTTCAAACAATTCTGCAATATTTGCAGGATTTTCTTCATTCAATTCCTTTTTCAATGTAATATAATTTCCCTGCTCCATAAGCTGTATGAGCATTTGCTGATTTTTTTCCATTTCTTCCATAATTATCACCTTACCCTTATTTTCTGCACAAAAACAAACCTTCAGGCACACTCCCAAAGGCATACAAGGTTTTGGAGAAACTATATTATCATACTATTGCGACCAAATACCCAGCATAAATTGTTCTGTGTACTATTATGATATTGTTTATTCGAGTCAATGCCATCACTGCTCCTCGGACTGCTGCCTTCCATATTGGTCGCCTCCTTTTTACTTTTTTTATAATTATTCCATCAAATTTACTTTTGACATTAGTATATTCTTTTGTAAAAATTCCGTCAAGTATTGTTTTTCAAAAAATATATCATTGCAAAATACTTTGATTTCTATTTTGCTATATTTGTTCTTTTTTTGCATTTCACTGCATAAACTAGCTAAAAACACAGGAGGATACCATATGCAGATACCATATGTCAAATATCTAAAAACAAAAAATCAAGATACATTACTTGTCTATTTTGAACGAAATACATTATTTTTTAAAATTGGCACACAATCTGGTTGGTCACACCCTCAAATTATAGCAGACCAAGTGAATCCTGCTTTTGCTTTAAGCCAATACAATGGAGAAGTGTTTTTACTTTACAGCACACGTTTAGGGGAGTTGTATTTAATGAAAACAAAAGACTTTGCACAATGGGACAGAAAACAAATTTCTATAGAAAAAAGAGATTTAAGTCAAACAAAATTTTTTATGACACCTGACCAAAATGCGTTACATCTTTTTTATCATCTACCCACAGAAACAACTGGTGTTCATGCACTCATTTATACTGTATTTCGTAATGGAAAATGGGAAAAGCCTTGTCAAATTGACCGTTTTTTGCCCTTTGGACAAACACCCTTTTTAACTGGAAAAAGACATCAAAGGCACATACTACTTTATTATCGCACTGCACGAAATATTGTTACTGTAAGAGAAATGCTTCTTTCCCCATCTACTATAGGAAGTATGTACCCTGTTATACAAACTCCCTACCCTTGCTCCGATTTGTCTATTATACAAGATAGAGAAAGAATACATTTACTTTATATTGTAAAAGGTCTTTTTCGTAGTCAAGTGATATATCAATATAAGCAATCTACCTCTATCAGTGCGCCACGCATATTATGGGAAAGTAGTTCTTGTGAACAATGTTTAATATTTCAGCAAAACCAAAAATTGCAGTTATTATGGATTGCAAACAGTCAGCCTTATTGCTGTGAATCTTTAAATAATGGTAATAGTTTTAGTCCAATAGAGCAATATACTGCATTATTTCCTTATCATTGTATAAAAGGTGAATTTATGTCAGAAGAAAATACAATATTAAATACCTCCGAGGCATTTGGTGATGCCCAAAATGGATATCAAATTGCTGTTTTTACATCAGCAACACCTTCTATCACACTTTTAACAAATGATATTATAGCAGCCTCCAAAGAAAATCCAGAATCTATTGATGACTTTTCCACTTCTTCTATGACAAATAGTCAAAAAATAGAAGAATTGACAAAACTTTTGATACATAGGGGTGAAGAAATTGCAAATCTAAATATGCGCTGGAGAGAAAAACATAGTCAATCTGAAGCTGAAAAACAAAATTTAATATTGCAAGTGGCATCATTGGAATTAGAAAACCAAGCATTAAAAGAACGTATTGCCACATTAGAATCACTTCAATGTGACATTGAAAAGCAAAATAATAGTGAAAAGCAAAACGAAAATAATACAGAAATTGAAACAGAAAATAATATACCATCACAGCAAAATGATACTGATAAACAAGCACAAACTACACAGCCAGAAATGCCTTCTTCTCTATTTGAGCAAGACGAGCAGCCACCTCTTGAGCTGTAAATACATATTGTAATATTGATACATTTATTTATAAAAAAGTCATGCCCTCAAATATCATATAGAGGGTATTTGTTTTTGTCTAGTATAGTCAAATACAAAACATTAATAATACCCTCCCTATACTGGCAGAGGGTATTTTGTTTTTGATACAATCATTTTTATACTTCTTCTGGTATTAAAATAGCATTCATTTTATTTGCAAATGCCTGTATTTTATATTCTTTTATAGTAGAAAAATTTGTTTTTCCATCTAATTGTATCAATTTTCCATTCAAATATGCCTGATTTTTTGTTGCAACTTTCAGCAATTTTCTTTCAACAGAAGTCATTTTATCATATTGAAAAAATCCTCCTATTGATGCAATACAAGCTGCATGATTTACTAAATCCCTTGTAAAACTGTTTAAAGCATATCCTTTAATTTGATTATAAATTTCTGTCATACAGCAAAAACAAATACCAAAATGCCTTTCCAATAATTCCTGTTGATACTTTTTACCAAATTTTTTTACATATTTTGGAACATCACCTGCATAGACAGAACTAAATATCACTACTTTCTGATACTTTGAAAAATCTACCTCTTTTGTTTCCTTCAAATCAATGCAATCTACTTCCCCATCAAGCATATTTTTCAATATAGATACATTTTGTTTTGTTGCACCGTATTTTGAGGCATAAGCCAATAATGTATGCAATGCCCTCTCCTCCTTTTGTTATATTTTCTAAAATATAATTTTTCTTAATCCATTTATCATTTATTTTTTTCAATCAATTCTTCTGTTAATACCGCAATATCCCCTATCACTTCTATACAATCCTGTCTATGTGCAGAAATTGCACAGCAATTTAACGATTCGTATTTATCATGGAATAATACAAATAACTGCATACGCAATGTTTTCGCTTTTTCTTCAGAAAATAAAAGCCCAAACAAAAGCACAGCCCCCACCAAAGCACAGCAAATGCTCCCTACACCAAAGCCACTACTTACAGCACAACAACTTTGTTCTGCTTCTTCTGGCAAATCAATACCATACTTTTCTGCACCTGCCTTTAATATTACAAAAGAACAGTTATAGCCTTTTTCATGATAATATAATGCTTTTTGTTTCATATAATTACACCTCCTTAATATTTGTACTTTGTTTATCATATGGACAAATATTATAGGAGGTTACATTTCATTACTCTTTTTCTGTTGTAATTTTTGTTGCTACGGGACGAATTTTCTTTTTATCCCATGTAGATTCTTTGCTACGAATCCATAAAAATGCTAATGCTGTAAAAAGCAGCCCCATGCCAAATGACAGCACTTCTCTATCTATGGCAATATATGGATATAAAACATAATATCCCAACACAATGCCTATTACAAGTGCTATCATAGGAATACCATACATAATCAACACTGCTTTCATAAAACTGTTATTCCTCAGTTCCATAATTACCCAATCGCCTACTTTAGCATTACATTCGTTGTCTGCCTCAATAATCATTTCTTCTTTTTTCATACCAGCCAAACAAGCACGGCATTGTCCGCAAGCCTCTGTTCTTGTCATTTGTATTACAGCTAAATGGTCTTTTGTGTTGATAACTAATCCTCTTTCACCCATTTTTTTCCGCCTTTCTAATATTTGTATGCAAATTGATAGTATATACAACATTTATAATATATTTTTTATTATCGTAATTTATTTTAACACAAATCCTAGTAAAAAAAAAGGATTTTATTTTTGTAAAAAATAAAGTGCTATAACAAATATAATGAAACTTTTTATAAAACTTTCCACCATTTTATTTTTTTTAATACTATAAGAAGTATAGCAAATCAATGCTAAACAAATTAATAAAAGTATACAAATATTTTCTCTATCAAAAAAAGGAAGTACTACAATCAATCCAAATAATCCAAATATCATACCAAAACAAGCAGGTGTAACATAAATCTCTTTGCTTGTTTTATTATACAAATAAAGTAAAAAACAGCCTCCCAATAAAAAAAGTATGGTACCTAATACTTGTTTATAAATTATAGGTAATTCTGTATGTGATATGTAAAACAAAAACAATAAAAAGCAGCACCAAAATGCCCATATTTTTCTTTTTTTATAAAAAAGCAAAAGTAATGCACATTCCAATATGATAATAGATATATTTTCTTTTTTAATAAATTCACTATATTGTATAATAAAAAAGCAAACAAAAAACAGCAGTGTGATTATAATTAAAAATTTTTTATTTCTTTTTTCAAGCATATATTTCATTTCTCCTCTGCTGTTTTTGTTTTACTCATTTTCATATTATCATTCATTATCATTGCTATTTATAGCAGATTGTTTTTTTCTTTCATAAATTCGTATTGCAAATGTTTTAATTAATGCTCCACATGGTACAGCAACAATCATACCAAATATACCAAATAGTCCGCCAAATACTGCAAGTGATATAATAACAAATGCAGGGTGGAGTTCTACACTCTTTCCTACCACTTTAGGTACTATCAATATACTATCTACTTGCTGTAATATAAGTACAATAATAATTGCATACAACGCTCTTATAGGTTCTCCACTTAAAAGCCCCATAGCAACAGAAAGTAAAAATGCTATCACTGCACCTACATAAGGTATCAAATTAGAAAAGCCTGATAATATACCTATCATAATAGCATAAGGTATTTTTGCTATTGTAAAACTAATACTAATCAATATCGCCATAATTAATGCATCTGTCATTTGTCCAGTAATATAACCAGAAAATGTACTTGTCACCAATTTGCAAAAATCTTTTATGGTATATGCATTTTTTTTACTAAAAAATACATTTACTATATTTTTACAGCAATATATTACTTTGTTTTTTTCTTCTAAAATATAAAAAGCAATGGTTAATCCTAACACTAAATTGATTGCCCAGCTTCCTGCTCTTGAAACAGAATTTGCTATGCTCATAACGCTTGCTTGAAGTAATTCAGAAATATTTGTCGTCCAGCCCGAAAGAATACCCTCTACATTTTGGAACATACCATATTCTGCTAGTTTTACACTAATTAAAACAAAAAAGTCACTAAAATCTTGTATATAAGCATTGATTTTATCTGCTAATGATGTAATATCTGTCGAACCAATTTTCAACACAATATATTGTATTGCAGCATAAACAATAAGCAACCATAATATATAAACTGTTATTGTTCCTCTTTTTCTTGTAGGAAATGTTTTATATGTTGTAGGTGTATATTTCTCCCATTTCTTTTGAAAGAAATCTACCATGGGATTCATCAAAAATGAAAATATTAATGCTACCAGCACAGGAGCAAATACAGAAATCATTTTTGATGTAGTAGCAAATACAATTCTTTTTACAGATGACAAATTACCTGCAACACCAGCCAATATATATATCAGTAATACCGTAAATACCACATGAAACGATATTTTTAAATATTGTTTATCCCAAGGCAGTTTCATACTATTTCCCTTTCTTCATCAATTTTTATAAGCAATTACTTTCAACAAAAATTCCCATATTTTTATTACAGAATCAATATCTGCTTTTTCATCTGGAGAGTGCGCTCCTGTAATATTAGGTCCAAATGAAACCATATCAATATCTTTTAACTTACCACTGAATATACCACACTCTAGTCCAGCATGTATAGATATTATTTTTAATTCTTGTCTATATAATTTTTTATATAATTCTTGACATACTTTACAAATATGAGATTCTCTTTTTGCAGGCCATTCAGGATATTCTCCTGTTACTTCTGTTTTTGAGCCTGTTAATGATGCAATAATATCTATTTTATGTGCTATAAATCTCTGTTTACTTGCCACAGAACTTCTAATAGCATTACAAAATATAATATGTTCTTTTTCTGTTTTTACTGCTCCAATATTACTAGAACTCTCTACTAAATCAGTATAAATATCCATTGTTTCTATACCATAAGGTATTAAAAGTAATATAGAAATTAATTTTTTAACAGTATCTTTTGAAAAACATTTTCCTATTTTTTCAGTCATAGGCAATAATGAAACAGAAATATTGTTTTCTGACTGTTTATACTCATTGTTTAATGCTTTATTTAATAATACCAACATTTTTTTAATTGCTTCTACATCATCTGATTTTAATAAAAGTACTGTTTCTGCCTCTCGTGGTATAGCATTATCTTTTTCTCCGCCTAAAATATTACATATTCTAATATCATATACGTTAAAAATTTGCAAAAGTATTCTTCCCATTAACTTATTTGCATTCGCTCTTTGCAAATGAATATCTGTTCCAGAATGACCGCCTTTTAATCCTGTTATTTTTAATAAATAAGGCATACCCCATTCAGGTACTTTTTCCCATACAATAGGAAGTAAAACATTTGTTTTATTTCCTCCACAACAGCTAATTACTAATTCTCCTTGTTCTTCAGAATCCAGATTGATAAATATTTTTCCTTTTAAATCACTTACATCAAACGCTTTTGCGCCTTCCATACCGATTTCTTCTTCTGTTGTAAATATTGCCTCTATGTCTGGGTGTGCAATATTTTCTGCATCTAATATAGCAAGCATATACGCCACACCAATACCGTTATCTGCGCCTAATGTTGTGCCATCTGCTTTTATTTTTCCGTCTTCTATTATCAATTTCAAGCCATCTTTTTCAAAATCATGTTCTATATTGCCATTTTTTTCACATACCATATCAATATGTGATTGTAATATTATTGTTGGTTGTGTTTCATATCCTTGTGTTGCTGTTTTTTTAATCAATACATTATTCTTTTCATCTTGTCTGTAATAAAGTCCCTTTTTTTCTGCAAAATGCACAATATAATCGCTTAATTTTTTTTCATTTTTACTTCCATGAGGAATATTACATATTTCTTCAAAAAAATAAAATACTGATTTTGGTTCTAAATTTTCTAATACGCCCATATTTTCACCTTCCTATATTTACAAATTATAGCCGTTTTTATTTTATCACATACCTGTTCATTTTACTGCAATTATTTTCATAAAACTATTTTTTCTGTAAAAAAATACATTATACAAAAATCACTATAAATTAAAAGTATTTTTTCAACATATCAATCGCCATAGTATTACCTTGTTCCGCTGCCTTTTCATACCAGTTTTTTGCAATTTCCATATTTTTACTTACTCCTCCTAAACCTAATCTATAAAAATGACCCATTTGTGTTTGAGAAATATGAAATCCTTTTTCTGCCGCTTTTTGATACCATTGGAAAGCTAAAACCTCATTTTTTTCAATTCCTATACCATTTTTATAGCAATAAGCAACATTATTTTGTGCGACAGTGTGTCCTAAAACTGCTGCCTTATCATACCATTGAAATCTATCTTTTTCACTTTTTTCTATACCATATGTACCATTTTCATATATCTTTGCTAATTCAAACATAGCATAACTATTATTTTTTTCTGCTAATTGTTTCATAATGTCTACATGAACACTTTTTGCATTAGAATTATGCTGTTTATTTTTATAATGATTATAAAAAGCAATATATTCATTTAAGCCAAGTGTATTTTTAGAAAATTCATCTAATTGATGTGTTTTTTGAGGTAACTCGTTCTCATTTAACATAAAATAGGAATAAATACTCAATATATTAACAGGATTTTTTATTCTGTTTTCTCTGCTTACATCAATAAATCTCCATGCTCCATCATAATAAACTACATTCCACGTATGATTTTTGATACGAGAATTTATTGTAAAACATGGTATATTTGCCTCTTGACACATCATTTTAAACGCTGCTGCATATCCAGAACAAACTGCTTTTTTATGTACAAAAACACCATTTGCACAAAAAGCATATATATTTTCATCATTAATAACAGTTGCAGTTTTTGCTGTTTGTGTATCAAATTCTGTATGAAACACAATCCAGTCATGTATTGCTGTTATTTTTTCTAATTCTGTCATATTTTCATTTAATATACTTTTATTAATTTCTCTTGCTTTTTGTATAGAATGTTCATGATTTTGATTTTTTCTTGTTTCTATCCATAGTTGTTGATTTTTAATATTTGATTTTACATTTAGTCTTTCTGGTATCACAGAATATACATATAAATAAATTCTTCGCACACTAACAATATTCAAATCTACTTTTATTTTTGTTTCTGGTACTCCGTTATAATAATTTTCAATCAACTGCTCTGCAACTTCCATTTCTATCATATTAACATCTTGTTGTGGCATTGTTTTTGCAAATATAACACTATTAAATTGTAATATAAACATAAAAAATAGTATCAAAAGTTTTTTCATGATTTTCCCTCTTTATTTATTTTAAATTTTACTTTATATAATTGTATCGTATCAATTACATCAAATCATCTTTCGTAATCGCTATGGAAGGATAATGCTCTAATGTTGTTAAATCTGTATCTAAAGGAACACAATATAACATATAAATACTTTCTGTGTCCTTTTCTATATACTCCTGTAACTTTTGTTTCGATAAATTGGCATCATAACTAACATATACTACAGATACTACACCTACTTTTTCATTTTTCATATTTTCAATACTTCCTTTACATATTAGATTTAGCAAAACATATCTCCTCTTTTCTATATTTAAGCTATTCTTATATTACAAAAACCCTGACGGATTTCCATCAGGGTTTTCTGCATCGTACAAGTCTTTGAACGCTGTACTTCCTTTTTGAATTTTTTTAAATCATAAATTATACTAAACCTTGAGCCATCATAGCAGCTGCAACTTTTTTGAAACCTGCAATGTTAGCACCAGCAACTAAGTTATAGCCTAAGCCATATTCTTCAGCAGCTTCAGCGGATACTTTATGAATATTTTTCATAATGCCTTTTAATTTTTCATCAACTTCTTCAGCTTCCCAGCTGTATCTCATAGAGTTCTGGCACATTTCAAGAGCAGAAACTGCAACACCACCAGCATTAACTGCTTTAGAAGGTGCAACAATTACGCCAGGTTGATTTTGTGCATATTCAAGAGCTTCATTTGTTGTAGGCATATTAGCAACTTCAATATAGTATTTTGTACCATTACCAATGATTTTTTTGATTTCATCCATAGTAATTTCGTTTTGTGTTGCACAAGGCATAGCAATGTCAACTTTTTCGCCCCAAGGTTTTGTTTTTGCAACAAATTTGCAGCCAAATTTATCAGCGTAGTCTTGAGCTCTGTCACGTCCAGAAGTTCTCATTTCTACCAAGTAATCAATTTTTTCTGGTGTTACAACGCCGTCTGGGTCATAAACATATCCGTCTGGACCAGAAATTGTAACAACTTTACCGCCCAATTCAGCAACTTTTTTGCAAACACCCCAAGCAACGTTACCAAATCCAGAGATAGCAACTGTTTTGCCTTCGAATGTATCGCCTTCATGTTTCAATACTTCATTTACATAATATGTTGCACCAAATCCTGTTGCTTCTGGTCTGATTAAAGAACCACCAAATTCAAAGTTTTTACCTGTTAATACGCCATTTTCCCAGCAGCCTTTGATTCTCTTATATTGTCCATATAAGTAACCAATTTCTCTACCGCCAACACCAATGTCACCAGCAGGAACGTCTACGTCTGGACCAATGTGTCTGTAAAGTTCTGTCATGAAAGCTTGGCAGAATCTCATGATTTCTGCATCGCTCTTACCACGTGGGTCAAAGTCAGAACCACCTTTACCACCACCGATTGGCAAACCTGTTAAGCTGTTTTTGAAAATTTGTTCAAAACCAAGGAATTTAACAATACCAATATATACAGATGGATGGAAACGAAGACCGCCTTTGTAAGGTCCAATAGCGCTGCTAAATTGTACTCTAAAACCACGGTTTACATTTACTTTTCCTGCATCATCTACCCATGTTACTCTGAAGGAAACTGCTCTTTCTGGTTCAACTAATCTTTCTAACAATCCGCTTGCTTCATATTCTGGATGTTTTTCGATTACTTGTTCCAAAGATTTAAAAACTTCTTCTACTGTCTGAATAAATTCAGGTTCTCCATTATTTCTTACTTTTACTTGTTCAATAACTCTTTCCATGTAAGCGTTCATAATTGATTTTTGACCTCCTACGTCTTAAAAAAATATTAATATAAATTTGGGGTTAATATTTTGAACTGCCCTCTTAACTACAAGGGGGTTCCTGTTTTCACAGGCATAAAATCGGACAAGTTCCTGCCCTATTTTTTTCAAAAAGGAAGTTCTTTCGTCGTTCCTTCCGGCAAATGATGAACAGAAAATAATATGATTTATCACTATATTGTTGTGCATACCATACGATTTTCTGTTTTCTGTTTTTTATTATATCACATATTTTAGTATAGTGCATTATTTTTTTGCAGTTTTTCATTTATTTTTGTACAATAATTTCTGCTTTTTTTTATACAAAATGACGTTTTATATTTTTTTTGTATTTTTTTCTATATTTAGTATTATATTTTTTGAAATGGCTAAAAATTAAAATACATTTTATGACTAATTTTTACAACACTAGTTATATATTTGTGACTAAAAAAGATAAAAAATAGTAAAGTTCATTCTCTTATTTGTATGTATTGCTTATACTGTTATCATAGTATATATTTGTCATACAACATAAATGATATATCACTTAAAATAGGGACATCTTTTTTGATATCCCTATACAATATATTTTTAATACTCTTCTTTATCAAACATTTTTTTAGATGATAATTCTGCCCCTCTTTTTCCTTCTGTCAAAAATTCTATATACTGTCCTGTACCTATTGCCACACAGGAAACAGAATCTTCTGCTACAATAGCATTGATACCTGTTGTACTTGTAATCAGCTTGTCCAAACCATATAAAAGGCTGCCTCCTCCTGTCATAACAATACCTCTATCAGCAATATCAGATGCAAGTTCTGGAGGTGTTTTTTCAAGTACATTATGCACAGATTCACAAATTGCTGTAACAGATTCCCTCAATGCGTCATGCATTTCATCTGATGTTACTGTAATGTTTTTAGGCAATCCTGTAATCAAATTTCTTCCTCTTACATCTAGACTAACTGGTACACTTCTTTCATATGCAGTACCAATTTTAATTTTTAAATCTTCTGCTGTTCTTTCTCCTATTAGCACATTATGTTTTTTCCTCATATATTTTATAATGGCATCATCAAAATTATCTCCTGCAATTTTTAGTGATGTACTTACAACAGTACCCCCTAATGATATGACTGCAATATCTGTTGTACCACCGCCAATATCCACCACCATACTACCATGTGCTTTTGATATATCAATACCAGAACCTATTGCCGCTGCAATAGGTTCTTCAATAATATGCACACGTCTTGCACCTGCTTGTCTTGTTGCGTCTTCTACTGCACGTCTTTCTACTTCCGTTACACTACTTGGCACACAAACAGCTATTGTTGGCTTTACAAAAGAACGCTTTCCTATTGCTTTTTGTATAAAATATTTTAACATTTTTTCAGTAATTTCATAATTTGATATAACCCCTTCTCTTAAAGGTCTGATTGCCACAATATTACCAGGCGTTCTTCCTAGCATACGACGCGCTTCTTCTCCCACAGATAATATGGTATTGGTATCTCTATCTATTGCTACAACAGACGGCTCTCTAATTACAATTCCCTGTCCTTTGATATATACCAATACAGTCGCTGTTCCCAAATCAATTCCTATATTTTCACCAAACCCCATAAAATTTAGCATTGACATTCTCCTTCTAATACTATCTATATTTTATATATCGTTATTGACAAATATTTTTTATTTCATTATATCTCATATCATTATACCCAATGCTGAAACAGAAAGAAAGTCATTTCTCATTTTTTCTTTTTCTTTTTATTGACAAAATATAAAAATATAGTACAATACTTTCATCAATATGATATAAATCATTTTATTAAGAATCCTATTAATATACAACAAAAATAAAAGTAATACCAATGTTATAAGCATCAGTATTACTTTTTTTATTATTTTATTTCTTGTTTCAGAACATCAATCGCCTTTTGAAGTTGTGTGTCTTTTTCTTCTGGAATACTAACAGAATATTGATATTCTTCAGGCAATTCCACTTTATAATCTGGTGTAATACCCACACCATGTATACATACCCCTTTAGGTGTATAATATTTTTGTATTGTAATTTTTAATGCTGAGCCATCTCTTAAAAAATAGAGCCCCTGCACAAGACCCTTACCAAATGTCTGTGTACCAACCAATTTTCCTGCTCCCATATCTTGAACAGCACCAGCCATAATTTCAGAAGAACTTGCACTATATTCATTTACCAACAATACTAAAGGTACCTCTACACAATTTTTATCTGAAACAGTATCCTCTCTATTACCTTGTTTATCTATTGTATACACTAATGTGCCTTCTGGTACAAGTTCATCTGTTATATCAGAAACTACATTCACCAATCCACCTAAATTATTTCTTAAATCAATTACAAGTCCTTTTATATTTTGTTTTTTCATATCTTTATATATTCTCATAAATTGGTCATATGTTTTTTCCTTAAAACTTGTTATTTTAATATAAGCAATATCATTTTCAAGCATTTTACCCTTAACAGTAGTGGTTTCAATTTGGGCTCTTGTCAATTCTATTTCTAATGTTTCCCCTGTACTTGCTCTAAATAATGTAACTGTTACTTTTGTGCCTTCTTTTCCTTTAAATTTATTTTGTATTTCCTGTGTATCCATAGGGGAAATGTTTTCTCCATTAATTTTAATAATTTTGTCATTTGGGCGTATACCTGCCTTTTGTGCTGGAGAATCTTCAATCGGTGCTGCAACAATAATATTTCCATCTACTGGGTCTTTTGTATATTCAATACCAATTCCTACAAACTCTCCTGTTGCATCGTCCATAAAGTTCTGCAAACTGTCTGCTGGAATATAAGATGTATAAGGGTCGCCTAATCCTGCAACTAATCCTGCATACATCATTTCTTCCATATCTTTTTTGTCTGCCTCTTCCACATAATAGTTATCTATATATCTTTGTATGGTTTTTATTTTTGTATCTATGGACATATTACCTGTAACAAATCCTTGTGCAATAGAAATACTTTTCCCGCCTGTCACACACAACGCAACAGCAATAATACCTGATAAAAAACCTTTTGCAAAATCCTTTTTTTCCAAACTTCTCGCCTCACTTTATACTTTGTTTTTCCTCTTTTGTATACTATGGTCAAAAATAGTATAATATGCTATAAAAGCAAGAGTAATCAAAACACAATTTACAAAAAGGGGATTCACTTTTGTGATTCCCCTTAATGTATTAAAAAATATGATTTATACACCAAGATATGGCGCTGGGCTAGTATGTTTTCCATTTTTTCTCACTTCAAAATGGCAATGAGGACCCGTAGAATTACCTGTACTGCCACATTTCGCAACTACTTGCCCTTTTGTTACTTGCTGTCCAACAGATACATTTAATTTTGAATTGTGTCCATACAATGTTACCAATCCGCCACCATGGTTAATCATAACAGTATATCCAAATCCATTTACATAACCTGCTGTAATTACAGTACCATCTGCTGCTGCTACAATATTAGAGCCAGTAGGTGCTGGTATATCATATCCTGTATGGAACTCTCTGCCACTGCCTATTGGTCTGTTTCTATAACCATATCCACTGCTTATGTAAGAACGTCCAGGAACAGGCCATGCAAACTGCCCTCCTGTATATGTCACATTTCCCATAGCTGCACCACCACCAGATGATGATGACGTTTTACTGCTGCTGGTTCTGCTTTGACTTTGTGCTGCTGCTTGTGCTGCTCTTTTTTTTGCTTCTTCTGCTGCTTTTCTGTTTGCCTCATTAATAAGGCGTTCTACTTCTGCACTTGCTTGTTCCCAAGATGCTAATTCTTCTTCATATTTTTTTGCGTCCATGCGATATTGTTCAGATGCTTTTTGTTTCTCTGCTAATTTTTTTTCTAAATCATCACTTTTTTGTTTTTGCTGTGTTACCAAAACAGCAACTTCATCACGTTCTATTGTAATTTCTTTTTCTTTTACTTCAATAATACTTTGATTTCTCTTTAATTCTTCCAATGTATTTTTATCATAATCCATAATTTGATGAATATATTCCGCTCGGCTAATCATATCTGTAATACTTTCTGCTTGCATAATTGCCTTTAAATATCCCACAGAGCCATTTTCATGTATAAATTTTACTCTTTGGCGAAATGTACTCATTTGGCTTTCTTTTTTTTGTGTTGCTTCTGCTAAGTCCTTTTGTGCCTGCTCTAAATTTTTTTGTGTTTCTTCTAATCTGCTGTTGACTCTTTCTAATTCGTCCTGCGCTTCTGCTACACTTTTATCCAACTGTGCAATTTCTTCTGTAATTGTTTTTTGTTTTTGCTGTGTTTGCTGCAAGGCGTTCTGTGCATTTTTTTTATTTTGTTGATATTGATTTTTTTCTTGCTGTAATTGGTTAATTGTTTTTGCTCCTAGCACTTGATAGCAAGGCTGAAAAAGACAAACAACAAGTAAACAGCTTACCATACATTTTATTCTTTTTTTCATAAAAAACGCCTTCCTTTATTTCTTATACCTTTAAATGTTTTCTAATAGATGTCACACTGCCTATCACACCAAGCAAAATACCAAATATTAACGCAAATGGTAATAATATAGAAAAAATTTCACTACTTTCTCGGAATGTTACCATATTTTTAATAATTGGGAAAAAATCATAAATCATACTAATAGATTTTGCATAAGCTGGCCATGCAATCAGCATAGGTATCAAAGCTCCTAATAATCCTATCAGCACACCTTCAATAATAAAAGGCCAGCGTATAAACCAATCTGTTGCTCCAACATATTTCATAATATTAATTTCTGTTTTTCTTGTAAATACAGAAATTTTAATTGTATTTACTATAATTACCACAGATATAATGACCAATATGGCAATCACTATAATACCTATTACTTTAATAATTGTATTAATTTTAATCAGTACTTCTGTTTCAGAATGAGCATCTTTTATATTTTCTAAATCGCCTCTTTGTTTAATCTCATTCAATTTTTGCAGTACAGGCTGTTGATTTTTAATATCATCAATAGAAATATTAAAAGAGTTTGAAAGAGGGTTATTTTCTCCTTCCAGCCCTGCTAATATATCATCTGCATCTAATTCTTTTTTTAAATCTTCTAATGCTGCATCTGGAGAAACATATTCTACCTCTGAAACGTGTTCTATGCTTTCAATTTCTTTTTTTACACTTTCTACTTGCTCCGCTGTTGCATTGCTTGGCATAAATGCTGCAATACCAATACTATCCTCCAGTTGTGACAACATATACTGCAAATTATTTACCATACAATAAGAAAAAGACATAATTAATATACAAGCTGCTACTGTTGCCATAGAGGCAACTGTCATTAATCTATTTTTTAATAAGCCCGAAAAACTTTCTTTAAAATAGTATCTAATTGAACTCGGTTTCATCTCCATAACCACCTTTTTGAATATCTCGAATTACTTGTCCTCGTCTTAATGTTACAACTCTTTTCTGCATCATATCAACAATATCTTTTGCATGAGTTGCCATGACGATTGTTGTACCTCGTCTGTTGATGTCTTCCAGCAAATCCATAATATCCCATGCTGTACTTGGGTCTAAATTTCCTGTTGGTTCATCGCAAATCAATATAGGTGGATTATTTACAATCGCTCTTGCTAATGCTGTTCTTTGTTGTTCCCCTCCTGAAAGCTGACTAGGGTAACTTCTTGACTTTTTCGCCAGTCCTACAAGAGAAAGCACTGCTGGAACATTACGTCGTATCTGTTTAGAAGGTGCTTCAATTACCTGCATAGCAAACGCAACATTTTCATATACTGTTTTATTTGGTAACAAACGGAAATCCTGAAATACAACACCAAGATTTCTCCTCAAATAAGGTATTTTTTCTCTAGGTAAATCATTTGTTACAACATTATTGATTGTAATTTTTCCTTCTGTTGGGTCTAATTCTTTTAAAAGCAATTTGATTAATGTAGATTTACCAGAACCGCTAGAACCAACAAAAAATACAAACTCACCTTTGTTTATGTGTATAGAAATATCTCTTACACCTGCCGAACCATTCGGATATACTTTTGATACATGTTCTATATTTATCAAAAAAATCTTCCTCTCCTGTTTCTTGGGCAAAAGCTAAATACATTAATAAATTCATGTTACAAATTTACTAATAGCATATGGCATTTCAAAATGCCTTGTTGTTTTGCAGTACTTCATACGAAACAACGCTAAAAAATATTCTCACCATACAGATGATATTACTTATGTCCTATAAAATATCAGCTTGTCCTTTTATCGTCCTTTTCTAATACATACTATTACTGATTCTACCATATTTACATCATTTCTCGCTTAAAAATTATAGCATAGACAAAGGGTAGGTGCAATCCCCTACCCCCTGTATTTTATAAACTTTTTTAAATTAATCAAATTTCAAACTTTTAAACAAATTTTTTTAAATTATGATGATACAAAATTTATATATCATTAATATGACATTTTATCCATATAAATCATATATTTGCTTACCATTAATGTAATTTTAAATATAATGGCATCGTCAAAATTGCGCAAATCCAGCCCCGTCATTTTTTGCAATTTATCTAAACGATACACTAATGTATTTCTATGAATATAAAGCTGTCTGGAAGTTTCGGAAACATTCAAATTATTTTCAAAAAATTTATTTACGGTTGCCAATGTTTCATCATCAAAATCATCTATTGTTAAGCCATGAAGTACTTCTTTTATAAACATTCTGCACAATGGCAAAGGCAACTGATAAATCAAGCGTCCTATTCCTAATCTTTCATAATTTACAATATGTTTTTCTGTTTCAAATATTTTACCTACTTCCAAAGCCATTTTTGCTTCTTTATAAGAACGGGAAACATCTTTTAAATCGCTCACAACAGTACCAATAGAAATAAATACTTTACTATTCATTTCTATATTCAACATATCAGCTATTGTTTTCGCTATTTTTTCAATGTCGTCCATATTTTCTTTTTCTCTAAGCTCTTTTACTAGTATAATGCTTTTTTCATCTACTGCTGTTACAAAATCTTTTGTTTTCGCTGGAAAAATACTTCTCACAATTTCTACTACATTCATTTCTTTATCAATATTCGTTTCGATTAAATAAACAATCCTGCGAATATTGTTTTCAATATGAAGTTTTTTGGCTCTGCTGTAAATATCTACTAAAAGCAAATTATCTAAAAGAAGATTTTTAATAAAATTATCTTTATCATATCTTTCTTTATATGCTACTAAAAGACTTTGTATTTGAAAAGCAGCTATTTTCCCAATTTTATAGCCTTCTTCATCTTCTCCCTTTACTTGTATCACATATTCTGGTACTCCATTATCATAAATTTTAAAATATTGATATCCCAATATTAATTGACTCTCTGCTTGAGAACTGACAAAGTTTTCTACTGTTTCAATTTGCCTTCCAATCATATTTTCTTCTGTTGTTGCAATTACTTTTCCTTCTTTTTCCACAACACTCAGTTCTTTTCTTGTAATGTTCTTTAACCCGTCAATAGTATTCTGCAAAATCTGATTTGAAATCATTATCCTCACCTCGAAATTGTATGTGTACTGTCCTTTACGTGTCATTTTGTTTTGTATATGAAACGTACGCCGAATCCTTTTTTAATACGAGTATCTTTTGTTCATTTCATTGTCATAACAAAAATAATATTATTTCTCTAGTTACTATTTTATACTAAAATACCAAAAAAATAAAGAGAAATTTTAAAAAAATATACAATTTTTCTATTACATGATATTTATAAAAATACTTTGATTTTTCCATCTCTTTTTTAAAAGAAATATCTATAAAATCCATAAAATACTATTTTATTTTTATAAAAAAATAGTATTTTTTTACTATAAAATAAAATTATTTATTGCTTTATGGATTTATAACAATTTTTAGAATCAAAATAAGTAATTATTTTTATAGAATAACCATAAAAATATACCATTTTTTGTTAATGCAATTTTATAATGTCTTACAACATTGCATACTCTTTTTGATACATTGGCGTATTTTAAGCTACTTCTTGAAATGTATTATATATAAGGCTATGATACATTTTGCTATTTTTTAATATTTGGGGATTTTCCATTTTCTATATTGTTAAAAATGTCTTTACAAATTTTCCATTTTTTATATCATTTTCACTTAAATATCATAACAAAAATTGTCATTTTGTCAATATTTTTTTTATTTATTTGTAAATAATGGTATGATTGTTGTCATTAATAAAAAAAGTATCATTTATTTTTTGTCTATTTTTATACTTGCTAGTAATAAAGCACAACGAAAAATTACTAATATGATTGTATATATTTTAATTTTTGTATAAAAAGCAGCGTTTTTATTTTTATAAAAACGCTGCTTTTATAATTATTGCTATTTAATTTACCATACTTTTTCCATTTCTTCCATTTTGTTTATACATAATTGAAACACTTTAATTTTTTCTTCTAAAGCTATTTTTTCATCTGATGTTGCTGTATTATCTTGTTCCACCATTTTGGTTAAATCCAAAGAACGTTTTAACCATTTTTTGTAAGTTTCCCAATTTTCTTTACCATCATCAACAATAGTAACATTTGAAAATCCTTTTCTATTCATTTCTTTTGCTAAAATTTCTGCTTGTTCCATTGATTTCGCATCTTTATACAAAAAATAATTTCCTTTTTCATCACCATTACCATTTTTATCTAAATATCTTATTTCTATCATATTCTATCCTCCTAATACATTAAAAACATTTTTATACCATTACTATCATAGCGACTTCTTATAAAAATTGCAATAGATTTACAAAGTTTACAATAGATTATAATATTATTTAAAAATCTATTGTTTTTTTGATATCATTGTTATATGATAAGCAAAATATAGATATTTTTTATTTTTTTGCACAAAAAATATTTTATTGTAATCATATTATAACAGAACTAATTTTTTAAATGAGGAGATATTTATTATGAAAGTAAAAGGCATTTTATTTACAATTATATCTGCTACATTATTTGGCTGTGCTCCATCTATCGTACAAAAAATATATTCCTATGGTGCAACTCCAGAAACAACGACATTTTTCCGTAACTTTTTTGCAGTACCCATTACATTTATTATTATACTTTTACAAAAAGGGAGTTTTCGTATTACAAAAAAACAGCTTTTCTCTATTACTGTTATTTCTTGTGGAGGTCTTGGCTGTGCTACATTAACATTAGTTTCCTCTTATCCTTTTATTGGTACAAGTATGGCAACAACACTACATTTTTTATATCCTGTATTTGTAGCACTTATTTGCTTTATATTCTTCAAAGAAAAACTTGTCAAAATGAAAATAGTAGCATTGATATTATCTATTATAGGTATTTTATTTTTCTTCCAAAAAGGCGGAAATAGCAATCATATCTATTTAGGTATTTTTTTAAGTGTATTATCTGGTTTAGCAAATGCATTTTATATGGTAGGCATAGACAAATTCAATTTAAGAGAAATACCTTCTATGGTATTGACATTTTTTATTTCTTTATTTGCAGCAATAGGCTTACTACTTTTTGGACTTTGCACAAATCGTATCCATTTTAATCTGCCTCATCAAGCCTACTTTTTTATGTTCTTAAATAGCATATTAATTGCTTTTGTTGCCATTGCATTGCTTCAAATTGGTATCAAATATCTAAATGCCACAATGGCAGCAATGCTTAGTCTTTTTGAACCTGTTACAAGTAATATTATTGGTGTACTTTTTATGGGAGAAGATATGACAATAAAAAAAGTAATAGGCAGTATAATTATATTAGGTTCTGCTATGCTTATTGTATTAATCGACCAACGACCTAATCATGAAGTGGAGCAAAAACAATTATGTGAAACGATTCAAAAAGAATTTCATTAATACATATCACTCCCCTAAAAAGGGGAGTTGTTATATTTATAATTCATATTCTTTTGTTATTATCCACTTTTCTCCTATTTTTGTAAATTCTAATACTTCTTTGTGGTCAAAATCATCAAAATATAAAAAATCAACTGTTATATAATATTTATCATCTTTTTGTTCTAAAAACTTTCCACTATGTGCATGACATACAACTGCTCCATATCCTCTGCTACCACGACGCAGATACAAATTTCCATTATACTCTAAAAAATCATTATGAAACCATTTGTTTATAATATCATCTGTCATATAGTTCCTCAAATATAGTCGTACTTCTTCATTTGTTTTCAAATTATGTACACTATAATAAGAACTTTCTGTTGGGTCTCTAAAATAATCTCCCTTTGGTGCTTCCTCTTTTACATTATAAAGCATAATAGGCTGCCCACTGCCATTATCATATTGTTGTTCACTTTGATAAACTCCAGCATATTCCTCATTAAAATCTACATCTGCACAAAACATTTCTTCTACACATTCACTCAATGCTTGTATATTAGGCATTATTTCGCTTAAAAAAGCATGATTTTGTTTACTACCCAATTTATGACCCATTGTTTTAGTATTTTCATTAGAAAGTGTTACAGTTGCTGTTTTAGCGTCCCATGTTACAGTATAACCAAATTCTTCTGCAACATATTTAATTGGAACAAATGCTTTTTCTGTATCCATGTTATATATAGAAATGCAGTCTGAAATACCAAACCATTCCCCCTGCCCTACTACATTTCCATTATTATCAGATGTTTCTAAATATACCCAATAAGCTAATTCTCCACACCGAAATGAAACTTGATATAATGTCAAAAATTCTTTGCCATCATCAAAAAAGTTGTCATAAAAAGCACCATTGTTGATATCATATTTTTTTGAGAAAGTTATAATATTTTTTTCTTCATCGTATACTACTTCTGCTTCTATTGCTTCCGCAATTTCTTTTATTGGTACAACAACACGATTATCTCTATCAAAAATATAAGGTTTATTTTTTGTAAATTCTATTTTTTTGCCATTTACTATAATATTGATTTCATCCGCAGCATATACTGTTGTCATAAAACAAAAAAATAATAATATTGTTATCATACTAATAATACATTTTTTCATATTTTATCCCCTCACTTTTTTATACAAATAAAGAGTGTTGAACAACAGCACTCTTTAAATTACTATAAATAATAGTTTAACATATTTTCATAAATAAAACGTGTTTGTTTTTCATCTTCCCATGATAATGGGTCATCTGCATAACTAAGTGTAAAAAATGGTTGTTTGTCTTGTATCTCTCCTGGAAGGCTCTTCCATAGTAAATACATTTTCTCTGAAAATTGTTCTATACTAGTACAACATTCATAATATTTTTTTAACACTTCCATGAGAGATTTTCCAAATTCTTCATGATTTATATTTTGATAATTAATATGTGTGCGAATATAAATAATTGCTTTATTGATATCCGTTTCCCATTCTAATTTTAAAAATATTTCATTTTCTATATCTTTCAAAAATAATTCATTTAATCTTTTTTGATACATTTCTTCTGTTATAATATTTTGATAAAGCAATATAGCATATACTAATAATTCTTCCATAATATTACAATTTTTCTATCGTTTCCATAATATAGTCGGCAACCTGAGCAGATGTTGCACCATTAGAACGACCTGTTGTATACACTTTTCTTTCTGTTTGCGTACAAATATCAAGTGCTTTATCTAACTTATCTGCTTCTGCTTGAAAACCAATATGTGACAACAACATAACAACCGCTCTGATAACACTGCAAGGGTCTGCATAAATATCTCTGCCTTCTGCCACCATTCTTGGAGCAGAGCCATGTATTGCCTCAAACATAGCATACTTTTTACCAATATTTGCACTACCTGCTGTACCAACGCCTCCCTGAAATTCTGCTGCTTCATCTGTAATAATATCACCGTAAAGATTAGGTAATACTACTACTTGGAATTGCTGACGGCGTTTTTCATCCACTAATTTTGCAGTCATAATATCAACATACCAATCATCTGCTTCAATACCTTGATATTCCTTTGCAATATTATAAAATACTTCTAAAAATTTACCATCTGTTGCCTTTATAATGTTTGCTTTTGTTACAGCAGTTACTTTTGTCTTTTTATTCTTTTTAGCATATTCAAACGCTGCTCTGATAATTCTTTCTGTACCTTCCTGTGTTGCTACTGTAAAATCAATGTTAACATCTTCATTCACAGCAAAACCTTTACTACCTAATGTATAAGCGCCTTCTGTATTTTCTCTGTAAAATACCCAGTCAATGCCTTGTTCTGGTACTTTTACTGGTCTAACATTAGCAAATAAATCCAATTCTTTTCTCATTGCCACATTAGCACTTTCAATATTTGGCCATGGGTCGCCTGCTCTTGGTGTAGTAGTAGGTCCTTTTAATATGACATCACATTGCTTTAATTCTGCTACAACATTATCTGGTATTGGCTTCATTGCCTCTACTCTTTTTTCTATTGTCAAATCATTTATCATTTTAAAAACTACTTTACCACTTGCCACAGCATCTTTTAATAAAAATTCCATAATTCTTTTTGCTTGTGCTGTAATTGCTGGACCAATACCATCACCACCTGCAATACCTATTACAATTTGCTGTTTTGATTGATAATCCACAAAATCCTTTTGTTGTTTCATTCTTTCTACTCTTGCCATTTGTTCTTCTAATAATTGTCCAAAGCGTTCTTTTGCTTTTTCAATTTGCTGATTCATTGTGTTATTCCCCCTTAATGATTTTCATTTTGTTTATCAGCCTTTTTGTTCCATTGCTCTTAATGTTACACGTTCTAATTCTTCATCTGTAATTACTGTCACACGACCTTCATTATACTGGTCATTTACCCATTGATATACTATATTCACAACATCATCTGTTTTAGAAACCGCAGCTTGTCCTTTTAAATGGAAATATGTATTTATCCAATGAGCAATACCACTTGTACCAGATGTATTTGAAATGGCAATTCTAACAGGTCTATCTAACAACTTTTCAGTATCAAATATATTATAAATTTCTTCATTTTTCAATATACCATCCGCATGAATGCCTGCTCTTGTCACATTAAAATTTTTACCTACAAAAGGTGTCATAGGTGGTATTGTATATCCTAATTCTTTTTCATAATATTCTGCAATTTCTGTAATTACCCTTGTATCCATACCATTTAATGTACCTCTAATTTGGGCATATTCCATAACCATAGCTTCTAAAGGTGTATTTCCTGTTCTTTCTCCTATCCCCAATAAAGAACAATTTACAGTACTCGCTCCATAAAGCCATGCATAAGATGCATTATTTACAGCTCTATAAAAATCGTTATGTCCATGCCATTCTAAAAGATTTGCAGGTACACCAGCATGATGTCTCAAACCATATATAATGCCTGGAACACTTCTAGGTAATACTGCACCTGGATATGTGATACCATATCCTAATGTATCACAAGCTCTAATTTTAACGGGTACTCCTGTTTCTTCCATCAAATTCATAAGTTCCATAGCAAAAGGAACAACAAAACCATAAAAATCTGCTCTTGTAATATCTTCAAAATGACATCTCGGACGCACACCTGTTTCAATACATTCTCTTACAATACCGATATAATGTCCTACTGCTTGATGACGTGTCATATGCATTTTATGAAATATATGATAATCAGAACAACTTACCAAAACGCCTGTTTCTTTTAGTCCCAATTCTTTTACTAACTGGAAATCCTTTTTAGATGCTCTTATCCAGCTTGTAATTTCTGGAAATTCATATCCTTTTTCTAAACATTTATATACTGCCTCTTGGTCTTTTCTTGTATATAAAAAAAACTCACTCATACGAATGACACCATTTTTACCAGATAATCTGTGTATCATATCAAAAATTTCTGTAATTTGTTTTACAGTATAAGGTTCTCTTGACTGTTGACCATCTCGAAATGTTGTATCTGTAATCCATAACTCATTTGGAACATCCATAGGAACAATTCTATAATTAAATACTACCTTAGGCACTTCTGAATAGGGAAAATATTCTCGAAATAAATTGGGGTCTTTTACATCTTGTAAGGGATATGATTGAAAAGCACTTTCCAATAAATTTGTTTTATTACTATATTTAAAATTATTTTTAAACATTTCTTACCTCCTATATTTTTGCTGTTGTCCGATTTTATTTCGTATAAATATTCATTGTATATTATAATGTCATAAAAACCGAAACTACATTTTTTTATTTTACACTACATTATAACATTCGTCAATATTGCCTTCTGAAATTTTTATATTGTTATGGTGTTATAAAAACTATACTATTTGTTTTTTATTGAATTTCATTTGTCGCTGTATCAAATACATTTTTTGCATATTTTTTGCATAATTTAAGCATTATTCAAATATAACATTGCTTTGCCCTTTATATTCTGCATACTGTTTTCCCTTTACTTGTATAAATTCAATTTCTGGATAGCGTAGTGCTGTTAAAAACCCGCCATAAACACAACCTTGGTCAATGGCAGCAGTATGATTAACTACAATGGGCTTTTCTGTTACAGTATGTCCATATACTACAAATGCTTTTCCTTTATATTGCAATACCCAATCCAGCCTTTCTGCTATTCCATTTTCAAGTATATGCCCTGTTTTTTCACCATACAAACAAACATTTTTAATTACATTACTACATTTTCCTAAAAACTCCTCCCTCCAACCTCCATGCACTACAACAAGATTCCTTTTATCCAGCACTAAATAATAGCATTGACTCTCATAACATTGCATAAATCTTCTTTTAAAATATTCTCTTTCTTCTACACAAAGCTGTGATAATTCTTTCATTGTATTTTCTAAGCCACGAGAAATGTGCATTTGATTTCCTAAAAAGTAATGATATAATTTATTACAATGATTGCCATGTATCCAAAAACCTCCTCCATATTTTACTTGATTTATCCAAAATTCTAAACACTTGATATTTGCATATCCCTTATTCGCAACATCTCCTACAGAAATCAGTCTCCTTCCATGAGGGTGAATATATGCTTTTTCACCTTTTTCATATCCTAATTTTTTTAAAAGTATCATAAATTCGTTATAACAACCATGAATATCTCCTATTACATCAAAAGCATTATTTTTAAATTCCAATATTCTAAAATTTCTGTGCCTTTTTTGATTCATGTATTCTTTTGTACACTCCTATCTTGATTTGTTATAAATATATTGTATAAACTAACACTATTTTATTTCAAATTTATTATATTATCTATTTATTAAAACTACTGAAATTTATGGAAATGATTGAATATCATACTTATATTATGCATATATTGAAATATGGTAAAAATGTTTCTATATTATGTAAGGAGGAATATTATGTATTCTATATATAACCGTTCTATTCCTATTTCTTTTCAAAATACACTTTATTGTGGAACAGAATCAAAACAAGTTGATACAGAACAAACACAAGAGATAAAAAATGTTTCAGAAAATCATAATTATTTTTATATCGCATTAGTTTTACTTTTTTTATTTGATTATATTTCTTTACCATAGTTACAAAAAATGAATATCAAAAAACTTTACAAACAGCGTGTCATATTATAGACACGCTAAAATTTTGTAAAATAAAAAGGCACTGATACTGATGTAAACAAATTCATGCTGTATCGTGTCTTTATTGATTACATAATAACTATTATTTATTATACCATTATCATGATATTTTGAAAAGTAAAAATATTTCTGTTTATACGTCTGCTGTTTGTTTATACAGCAGACGTATTTGTTTTTTATATTTCACATTATAATTTCCCCATTATTTTTAACATCTGTACTGCTTTTTGAAACTGCATTTTTTCTTCATTTTCTAGGCTTTCCTCCATAGCAGTAAGCAATGCTGTTCTTTCTGCGGGTGCAATGGCATTTCCTCCTGTCAACTTTTGACCATATATTTGCAAAAGTTCTAAAAGTTCCATGGGCTCTTTTCCTTTTGCTTTTTGTGCCAATTCCTGTAATATAGCAATTTTTTGTTCTCCAAGTTTTTGAAATTCGGGTCTTTGTAAAAAAGTTTCATTCATGATATTTCTTCCTTCCATTCCATAATGTTTTTCATATCCATTGCTTTTACAACAAAATCTATTTTTTGCTTTTCTTCACTTGTTAAATACGGACGAAGTGCCTGTAATAAATTTCTTTTTCTTATTTTAACATTGTCTTTCTGTTTACTTCTAGCCTCCAATGTTTCTCCCCATTCTCCTTGTAATACTCTTTTCATTTCTAACAATATTACAATTACATACAAATATTTTTGGTATTCTCTGTCCAAAAAAGGAATAGAAGCATATATCATATTTTCTTCTTTTGTTCTTGCAAAAAGCATAGTATCCTCTTTTGATGTTAATGTACTTTTTGATTTTGTAAAATTATCTTTTTTCCAATTCCTTTTTTCATTATGTATATTTTCCTCCGCACCAAAAAACTGCTGCATTTTTTTTGCTGTTTCCATCATTTTTAACAATTCTGACTCTTTTGGCGACTGTTGTCCCATAAGCTGAGAAATCAATTTCATTTTTTGTATCGTTTCCTCATCTTTTTTTTCCATTTGTATCCCCCTTTTGTTCTACTCCCTTTTTTATACTATGCCATGTCTTTTAAAAAAATAACCGAAAAACAATTCCCAAAAAAACTTATATTTCATATTCTATATAGAAAGACAGAAAAGGAGTTTTATATATGCCGCATTATGTTGATAAACAAGCTATTCATGAACATTCTATGCTTTCCGCACGTATGGATACAGCAAAACATATCATTCATAAAAAAGAAAATACTGCCTATAAGGGAAAAAACATCGGCATTGCTATATTAGATACTGGTATTTCTCCTGTGGAAGATTTTCTTTTACCATATAATAGAATTGTCGCCTTTCGTGATTTTGTAGGAAATAAAATCACTCCCTATGATGACAATGGTCACGGCACACATATGCCATGTTTGAAATCAAAACTTATTTTTTAATATATGTTTATATATTCCAATGTATTACAATATCATTTTCATTTTTACCCCAAGCAATTTCTATATAATCTATAAAACAATTCAAAATTTCATGATTTAGATGAGTGAATACAATATCATTTTTTATTGTTTTATAAAAATCATTTTGTGAAATAAACATATCTATTTTTTGATTTACAAATTGTTTCAGTACATCATCTCTAATAGAATTATGCTGACATTGTTTTCCTTTACTTCTTGAAAATACTTGACAATATAAATAAGAAACTCCATTTCTTCCTGATACACGAAACATTCTATTTTTACAGTATTTACAGAATATCTTTCCAGAAAATAAATAAATATTTTTTTCAATATCTGTTTTGTTTTTTGTTTCATATCTATTTTGTTTTTGCAATTTTTGAACCAAATCAAAATGATGTTTATCAATAATTGCTTCATGCATATTTTCAACAACAATCCATTGACTTTTTGGAACAGCTACCACTTTTTTACTTTTATAATTTAATTTTTTCTCTTTTCCTTGTACAATTGAGCCTGTATAAACTTCATTTTTTAATATTTTTTTAATCGTAGACGCAGACCAAAATCTATAATTTTCTACTATATTTTTTTGAAATTTATTATGTGAATATGTATCAAACTGCCTTTTTTTATAAACAGAAGGAGGAACAATATTTTGCTCATAAAGCATATTTCTAATTTTTTGTACTCCATTTCCTTCTAAATACCACTGAAATATTTTTTTTACAATTTTTGCCGCTTTTTTATCAACAACCAATTTATGATGGTCATAAGGGTCTTTTAAATATCCATAAGGAGGAAAAGCGCCTAAATATTGTCCTTGTTCCATTTTGCTTTTATAAACACTTTTAATATTTTCAGATAAATCCTCACAATACCATTCATTTACGAGTCCGTTAATTTGTCTTGTTTTTTTGTTGCCTTTTACATTTGTATCTGCATTATCCACAACACCAATAAATCGAATACCCATAATGCTAAAAAGCCCATGGATATATTTTTCTACACATTCCATATCTCTTGTAAACCGAGATTGTGTTTTACAAATAATTGTATCAAAACAGCCCTTTTGAGCATCTTGTATCATTTTATTAAAATTAGGTCTGTCATTATCCAGTCCAGAATAATTTTCATCACTATATATTTTATATATTTCAAAACCATTTTTTAATGCAAAATCTGTTAATATCATTTTTTGATTTTGTATACTTTCACTGTACTCTCTCTCTCTTGCATTGTGTTCATATTCTTTTGATAATCTACAATATAATGCTACCTTACTCATATATTGACTCCTCCATTATCATTGATTTGTTTTATTTTATTCTGAGTGATAATGGTATATGTTTTATAATATATTTTATAAAAATATGACATAATTTTTGCTAATATTTTGACAAACAACAAAAAAATATGTATGATATTAATATATAAAACCAAATTATCATTTAAAGGGGGATTATTATGAAATATCATTTCAAAAAGGCTTTTACTGCTTTTATATTAGCTGGAGCAATGTTGTTTAACTCTTTACCTGTTTTTGCTTCATCTTCTACTGTTGCAGAAGATATGCAGTACCTGAATTCCTATTTTCAAATAGGTAGTATTTCTGAAACCGTTACAGCAGAAGAATTTTGTTCTGCATTAGAAAAAATCAGTGATACAGAACTTACTTACAGCACAGAATATACGGGTATGGTACAGCTTTTACAGCCTATATTACAAGCAGCAGGTATGGAAGAATTAGCACTTACATTTCCAGAACAAAAATATTCTAAAATACTATCTCAACACAATATTAAGCTTTCATTAGATACTACTACTTCACAATATGCTGCTTGCGCTCTCACAACAAATTTAATAGAACCAAAAGACTTAACAAGTACAACAATATCAAAATCACAGGCTGTACGTGTTTTAACAGCCATTGCTGATGCCACAGGACAAGGCAGAAATTTTTTAGGTTATTCCAGTGATGCTGACATTTATAGCAAATTAACAAATACATGGAATTCTTTTGAAATATTCAGCGATGAAGTATTAGACGACATTGGAAGTAAAGCAGTACAAAATAAAATTACAACAGGATACAACTTAAAAAAACAAAGTTATGATGCCCGTTTTGTACCAGAATTAACATTACGTTATGGACATGATGACATTAAACACGCTAACCAAATTATTGGACTTCTGCAAAGCGAAGGCATTGTTGCAAAGGTACAGTTAGAGCCTAAAATATCTATATATGAATATCTTCTTGACTGGGGTCCTATTCCAGAGCCAGAACCTAGATATGAAGTAAAACAATTTAGTGACGATTTATATTTAGTTTATGCTGTTGAATACGATTTAGCATTAGAATTTGAATCTACAACAGATAAATCAAAATTTGATACTTTAATATTAAAATATGCTAAAAAAAGCGGTGAAAATGCAGACGCAGAAGGCTTACTTTATGGTTCTTGGTGGCAACCTCTTTATACATCTACTACACCTATGACAGGTAATTACAGAAAAATAGTAGATAATATTATTACAAATGGAGAATATAGTATTCATCCATTCTGTTTGGATAGCAATGCTACTAATGTAAAACAGCAGTTAAAAGAATTAAATCCTTCTATTAATGTTACACAAAAAACATTGTGGTGTGATGAACCATTTTATCGTTATTTATCTGGAAATGACTATCAATAATAAAATTTACTAATGCCTGACAAAAATATGTATTATTTTAAACACTTGAAAGTGCTTTTTCATTTAGAAAAAGCACTTTCTATTTTCTATAAAAATCTTATTAACTATACATAACACAACATTTTAAATAAATTTTTCATAAAAATATATAAAATTTGTCAGTTTTTTTGTTCAACATATTGACAAGTATTCAATGACGTGTTACGCTTTTAACATAAACATCATTTCTGTTTGTTCTAAACAGAAATCAATATACATAAAATCCTATTTTGCCGCCGCAGAACATAGTTAAGGAGCGTTTATATGAGTAAAAAAATAACACTTGTAGACCAAATTTATTTAAACATCAAAGAGGATATTGGCAATAAGGTACTTTTCCCTGGTCAGAAAATCAATGTAAAAGAATTAAGTCGGAAATATGAGGTAAGTGATACCCCAGTCAAACAAGCTCTAAACCGCTTAATATCTGACCATATGGTAATTAGTGTACCAAATAAGGGTATGAGTGTACGCCATGTTTCTCTTGAAGAATTAGACGAAATTTTCGATATGCGTCTCATGATGGATTTATATTTTATGAAAGATATACTTTCCACATTCAGTTACAACAAAATATTACAAGAGCAAATGCGTAAAAACATAGAAGAGCACAGTGCCTTGGTACAAAACAAAAATGGAGATACTCCATATAAAAGCAGTACATATTATAGTTTTGACAATGCTTTTCACGAATTATATTTAACAGGAAGCGGCAATCAAAAAGTCATTGAAACATTTCGCAATCTCAACCCTTTCATGTATTCCAGTTACACATATATGCAGCAACCTCATTTAAGAGATGTAGAATGCATAGAAGAACATCAAGCTATATTTGATGCAATATCCAAACAAGACCCTGCCGAATTAAAAGCAGCAATCGAAAATCACATACTAAATTCTAAAAAAACAATGCATCTTATATTTAAAGTAAATCAAATATTATAATGTTTGTTTCATGCCCGTGACACACGTCACGGGCATTGTTTGTGGAAATGGTTATGCCTCTGGTGGAAAATATCAAGGAATTGCTCCTCAAAGCAATATTATTTCTATTAAAATATTAGACAAATATGGACAGGGAAATTCTGCACAAGCAATTACTGGTTTAAGATGGATAATGGACAACGCAATGAAATATAATATAAGAGTGGTAAATCTTTCTATAGGAACAAATGACAGAAAAATCAATATCCCCCTTATGGAAGCTGTTAATAAACTATGGGCAAGAGGTATCACTGTTGTAGCAGCTGCCGGTAATCCAGACAGCAGAAGAAATTTTCAGCCTTCTCCTGCCATTAGTCCTCGTATCATTACAGTAGGCGCTTGGGAAGATCGTCGCTTTTTTTATCAAGCACAAAATACTCCTATTTTTTTTCGTAGGAATATGATACCCTTGCCTGATATTTGGGCGCCTGGAGAAAATATTATTTCTACATTGTCACCAAACTATGATTTTGCATTGCAAAACAGAGATACGGCAAAAATTGTAGAAAAATATTATATCAAAATGAGCGGTACTTCTATGGCAACCCCTATGGTGAGCGGCGCTGCTGCATTACTTTTAGAAAAATATCCCCATCTTTCTCCCGACCAAATTAAACGTCGCATTATTTTATCCGCACAATATGGTAACGCGCAAACAGAAAAAGGGTTGTTGAATATCAGCGCTTGTCTTGCATAATATTTTATAGAAAAGAGGTTATGCTATGGAAAAAAATGATATTTATGAATTAAGTCAGCTTTTAGGAAACCAAAATGGTTTGGAAAATGATTTTTCTCAAATCATAACAACATTGAAAGATACACTACAAAAAAAATATATACAAAAATTACACAATACAGCAAATGAAAGACAAAATGCCGTTATAGAACATCCTCCAAGAGAAGTGACACTTCTTCGCGCTATGAAAGCTTTTACAAATGATACTGGTAAACAGCAAATGGATAATATGATACAAGCACTTCTTTTTTTACAATCTATACAAAATGTGGGGCAAGATGTTTCTTATCTTTTAGCAAATAAAGAACAAACATTGCAGGCTATGGGTGCAGACCAGTCTGCTATCCCTATACAATTTGATACTACTACACGCATGACAGGATTGCTTATTACATTAGCACTTGCAAATGTTATATAAAAGACAAAAAAGTAAAGTATAAAACTATACTTTACTTTTTTTATATAAATAAATTAAAAAAGTACATTACTACTTTGATATTCCTTCTATATATTTATTGTGTTATAATCAGCATAACAAATTATAAAATTAAGGAAGGAAAAATCATTATGATAAAATTAATAGGCACCAAAAAATTCATATTTCATGCTACTATTATGTGGCTAATTTTTGAAACAATAGCTATTACGCTTTGGCTTACAAAACAGAACTTATTTTATTTATTCAATTTTAGTTATATAGGAACAGCAATATCAGTAGGAATCTTTTTGTTTCAACTTCAATACAAATATGCACGTAATATTGCACAATTTTTAGTGGGAACTTATATGCTTGTTTACCTTGGATTTCTTTGTAATGAAAATATGCAAATAGAAGGATTTTGGTACTATCTATTTACAGGTGTTTTTGAAGCGGCAACCATTCATTATGCAGTAGCAAAAATATTTGGTCCTTTTGTTTTCGGACGTGGGTGGTGTGGATTTGCTTGCTGGACAGCAATGATTCTTGATTTACTTCCTTACAAAACACCTTCAAATACTAGAAAAAATTGGAGTTATATCAGATATATTACTTTTTTATTATCTTTTATTTTTGTTGGTATATTATTTATTTCAAAAATAAAAAACATGGAAAGAATTATGTTTTATACTTTTTTGATTGGTAATTGTTTATATTACATAATTGGAATTATTTTAGCTTTTGCTCTAAAAGATAATCGTGCTTTTTGCAAATATATATGTCCCATTACAGTATTTTTAAAACCAATGTCTTATTTTTCTCTAATACGTATTAAATGTGACAAAAGTAAATGTATTTCTTGTGGTAAATGTAAAAAAGTTTGTCCTATGGATGTTGATATGACTGATAACACAAGAAGTCGAAAAAATGGAACAGAATGTATATTATGTTTTGAATGTGTAAAAGTTTGCCCTAAAAATGCATTAAAATAATTAAAAACTAATGTTCTTTAAAAAAGTATAGAAAATTTTTCTATACTTTTTTATTATATTCAATTATTCTTGTTTTCTTCTCCCCAAATACATAGCTGGTCTAATATTTTCATAAGAGAAATACCTTTTTTAGACAAACTATATTCTACTTTAGGAGGTATTTGATGATATTCTTTACGTATAATCAAACTATCTTTTTCCAACTCTTTTAATGTATAACTTAATGTTTTATGCGAAATTGTTTTAATATATCGTTTTAATTCATTATAGCGTACAATGTGAAATTCCATTAAGCAATATAATACTACCATTTTATATTTTCCGCTAATAAGAGATAATGTATAGCTAAATCCAGTATCCTCAAAATTTGCATTTTCAATATAATTTTTAAACATTTTAACTCTCCTTTATGTTAGTATCTAACAAAAATGTGCGTACTTTATTTTAATATAATATGATGTTATTATTATATCAAAATTATTTGGAGGTGTGTAAAATATGTCAAAAAAAATTATGATATTAAATGGAAGTCCAAGAGAAAATGGCAACACAAAAGAATTAATTAAAAGTTTTACAAAGGGTGCTCAATCAATAGGGAATGAAGTCGTTTGCTTTGATTTGCAAAAAATGGATATTCATGCTTGTTTAGGCTGTTGCAAAGGAGGAAAAAATTTAGAAAGTCCTTGTGTGCAAAAAGATGATATGTTGCAAATTTATAAAATATATCAGCAAGTAGATGTTATTGTAATTGCTTCACCTATGTACTATTGGAGTGTTACAGGACAATTAAAATGTGCTTTTGACCGTTTATTTGCAGTAGCAGAAATTGACCCTAATTATGTAAATCCTAAAAAAGATTGTATATTACTTATGCCCGCTGAAGGGACTACAGAAAGTAATTTCGCTCCAGTAAAGGCATATTATGAAGCATTATTAAATCACTTAAACTGGAAAAATATAGGTATTGTTTATGCTGGTGGAAATATGAATGTAGGTGATATATTAAACAAGCCTGAACAACTTCAACAAGCAGAAGATTTAGGAAAATCTATTTTATAGTTAATACAAAAAAAGACCTTATTATTTTCAAAAAAATAATGAGGTCTTTTTATATTTTATTATTTTTTTAATAATTTATCTGCTACATACAATCCATTTGCGGCTGCCTGTGACAATGAGCGAGTAAATCCTGCACCATCTCCCACAGCATAAATATCTTTACAGCCTTCTAATTCAAAATCATTTGTATTCGGTCTTGCAGAATAATATTTACACTCAATACCATAAAGTAATGTATCAAAATTTGCTGTACCTGGCGCAATAGCGTCCAAAGCGTGAAGTGTTTCAATAATATTATCCAACTGCCTTTTTGGTATACAAAGGCTTAAATCACCTGCTACAGCATTCATTGTAGGGCGTGTGGTAGACTGTGCAATTCTTTTTGCATCAGAACGTCTTCCTCTTTCCAAGTCCCCTAACCTTTGCACTAATACGCTACCACCACTAATCAAATTGGCAAGACTTGCTACATATCTTGCATATTCAATAGGATTTTTAAAAGGCTCTGTAAATCGTATTGTAGAAAGTAATGCAAAATTAGAATTTTCTGTCTTTCTTTCTAAATCTCTGTAAGAATGTCCATTTACAGTTAACACACCATCTGTATTTTCTGTTACAACACTACCTCTTTCATTAAAGCAAAACATTCTTGTAGTATCACCATATCTTTTACTTCTATACCAAATTTTAGGCTCATATATTTTTTTAGAAAAATGTTCCCATACCATAGAAGGCAATTCTACTCTTACACCAATATCCACTTGATTATTTTTTAACGGTATATCATTTTCTGTACACCAATTTGAAAAAAATCGGCTACCAGCTCTTCCCACTGCAAATACAATCACATCTGCTTTTATAACCATTTCTTTACCTTTATTAACTGTTGTAATTTGTTTTGTATTTTTGTCAATTTTACAAGCAAATGTATCTGTCGCAATATCACATTTTTGTTTTAATGCCTCTATCATTTTTCTCATTGTATCAAAATTGCTGTCTGTTCCTAAATGCTTTAGCTGTGCTTGACTCATATGCAAATCATGTTGTAAACAAATTTTTTTCAATTCGTTATCAGGCTGAAAGCGTTCCGTTGTTGCACCAAACTGTACAAGCATTTTATCAGCTTGTTCAATATAATCAATTACCACAGAAGGCTCTAAAAATTCTGTAAGCCATCCACCATATTCTGTTGATATTACATATTTTCCATCAGAAAAAGCGCCTGCGCCTGCCATACCTTCCATAATTGCACAAGATTTGCATTTAATACATTTGTCTGTTTTTTTTGCTACAATAGGACATATTCTTTTTTCAATATCATGCCCTTTTTCTAATATTACTACATTTAATTCTGGCTTTTTTTCAGTCAATCTATATGCTGTCATAATGCCACCAATACCACCACCAATAATTGCTACATCATATTGCTTTTTTAATTCCATATTTGGAATACCCCCTTATATACAAATATACAATAAAAGGGACATAACATATTATTGCTATGCCCCTTTTATTTTTTATTTTGATTATTTATCTTTTAAATAAGCATTAATATCTGAAATCAATTTATCTGCATTCATACCATGCACCATACTTGCTTCTGCTAATGATTCTCCTGCAGAAGAAGGGCATCCTACACAGTGCATACCATTCTGCATTAATATTTCCGCAATTCCTCTGTCTATCATCAATGCTTCTCCAATTAATGTATCTTTTGTTACTTCTGCCATTTTTATTTCCTCCTTAAATATTGTATTTATACTTATATTACAAATTTATTGTTTGTTTTTATTATATATCATATACCATAAAAAAGAAAGTCATTTTATTCTATCAATTTAAAACCTTTATAATAGCGGAATATTACTTTTCCTAACATCTTGTCCTTTTCTACATAAGTATTTTTCCAAAATCTAGCATCCTCTGAATCATTTCTATTATCGCCCATCATAAAATAGCAACCTTCTGGTATTTCATATGGACCAAAATCTCCCATAGGTTTATCTTTTAAATAATTTTCTGGTAGAGGCTGTCGGCTATCATTGATATATACTCGTCCTTTTTTAATTTCCAACTTTTCTCCAGGTAAACCAATTACTCTTTTTACATATAATGTTTTGCCCGTAGGGTCGTCGGGAAAATGAAATACTACTACATCTCCTCTATCTGGTTCTGTAAAAATATAAGATAAACGAAATGCTACAATACGGTCATTTGTCATAATCGTGTTTTCCATAGAACCAGAAGGAACTTCCGCATTCACAATAATAAATGTATTGATTCCTGCGGCTAAAAGCAATGCTAATATTATTGTTTTTACCCAACTAACAATTTCTTGTCCTATTTCTGTTTTATTTAGTTTCATTTTCTCTCCTCAATAGAAAATACAGAATATTAAGCTATCAAATACATTTATAATCACCCATCTACTACACAACGGGTGATTATATTATATCATATAAATTCATCTATTGTACTATATTATTGTATGATAAATCTTTTAAATATAGATGATTTTTTGACATACTTAAATGATTTATTCTGATTTCTTTTCTTCTTCCTCATCTTCTTCTTCCCAGTTTGCATCTTCTCCAAAAGTATTTTTTAAAAATGATTCCATATCATCAATTTGCTGTAACTGTGATTGTATATTTTCCATACTTTTATCTACTTTTTTTAAATAATTATTTTGTTTTTCTTCCAGTTGTTCTTCACTTTTTTCAGACTCTGTATTTTGTTCCTGTTCACATACTGCCTTTTCTTTTTTCATATCTTCCCTTAATTCTTTTACTTTACCAATAAACTCTTTTGTTTCTGAAGCTTTTTCTTTTACATGACCTTGTATCAATTCAGCTTTATCTGTTAAATTAGAAAATAGCTTTGTTACAACACCCTTTTTATTTTCTTGCTGTTGTTCTTCGTATACTGCTTCTTCTGTTTGTGGCTGTTCTTCATAATTCGTATATTCTGTACATTCCATATCATCTGTATCATCTACATTATCCATATCCTGCTGTTTTTCTTCATTTGCTTTTGCTCTTTTTTCACGCAGTTTATCTGCATATGTTTTTGCGTCATCAGCAATTACACAAGCCTTTTCTGTTACCTTTTCAGCAACATTTTTTACTTTTGGTTCTAATTTTTCAGCCTGCTGTCCTACTGCTTTTGCAAATGTATTAATCGCACTTCCTGCTTTATTTAATGCTTGGTTTACAACATCATTTACACCTTCTCTTTCTGGTATTTTCGCTGTGCCATTTAAAGCCAAAAGCAATCTTTCTGCCTCTTGCGCAGTAATAATTCCCTTTTCCAACATATTCAATATGGACATTCTTTCTTTTTTCATATCATATCCTCCTTGTTTTTGTGGCTTTTTCAATATAATATAATCTTCGGGTCTTTTTTGTGCTTTTCCAAAATAATACAATATGCTTTTTACAATTCTTTCTGAAGCATTTCCATCGCCAAAAGGATTTTTAGCTTTTGCCATTTGCTCATATTGCTGTTTATCATGCAACAATGCATAGGCAAAATGGTATATATCTTGTTCTTCTGTTCCAACCAATTTCAATGTACCAGCGTCAATACCTTCTGGACGTTCTGTCACATTACGTAGTACTAAAACTGGTTTTCCCATAGAAGGAACTTCTTCTTGTAATCCTCCACTATCTGTCATAACAAAATAAGAGCGATACATTAAATTGTGCATATCTTTTAAATCCAAAGGCTCTAACAAGTGAATACGAGCATGATTTCCTAATATTGTATGCACTATTTCCGAAACTGCTGGATTTTTATGAACAGCATACACTACTTCTACATCTTGATGTTCTTCTACAATTCTTTTTACTGCTCTGCAAATATTTTCTAATGGCTGTCCTATATTTTCTCTCCTATGTGCTGTCATAGCAATGACTCTTTTATGTTCAAAATCAATATGATTTAATTCTTCTACTGTAAAGTGATAATTCTGTTCTATTGTAGTTTGTAGTACATCAATAACTGTATTTCCTGTCACAAATATAGCCTCTGGATTCACATTTTCTCTTAAAAGATGTTCTTTTGCTAATGCTGTTGGTGCAAAATGTAAATCTGTTAGTTGGCTTGTTAAACAACGATTAATTTCCTCTGGAAATGGTTGATATTTGTCATATGTTCTAAGCCCTGCCTCCACATGACCTACTTTAATTTGACTATAATATGCTCCTAATGCACCCGAAAATGTTGTCGTAGTATCTCCATGCACCAATACCAAATCTGGTTTTACTTGTTGCATAATATCACTTAAACCATTTAATGCTTTTGTTGTAATACTTGCTAATGTTTGTTTTTGCTGCATAATATTCAAATCATATTGTGGGTGCAAATCAAATATTTCAAGTACTTGGTCAAGCATTTCTCTATGCTGTGCTGTCACACAAACAATACTTTCTATGCCTTCTGTTTGTTCTAATTTTTTAATAAGAGGTGCCATTTTAATTGCTTCTGGACGTGTACCAAAAACACTCATCACCTTTATATTATCCATAACATTCTCCTTATTTTACAACATTTGTTAATGTGCCTATGCCTTCAATTTCACATTTTACTTCATCGCCTACTTTTAAGAAATTAGGAGGCACAAATCCCATACCAACACCTGCTGGTGTACCCATAGCAATAATCGTACCTGCCTGCAATGTCATACCTTGAGAAAGTTCACTTACAACATGAGCAATACCAAATATCAGTAAATCTGTTGTACTATTTTGTCTAATTTCTCCATTGACATAAGATTTAATTGCTAATGCTGGAGGATTTTGAAAATCATCTTTTGTAACAATACATGGACCTATTGGTGTAAAACCATCAAGACTTTTTCCAAAATACCACTGTTTATGTGAAGTCTGCAAATTTCTTGCGCTTACATCATTCAATATAGTATATCCAAATACATATTCAAAAACATCTTTTTCAGAAACATTTTTTGCATCTTTTCCAATTATAACAGCTAACTCTACCTCATAATCAAGACTTTCTACAATATCAAAATGTCCTTGAATTGGTTCTCCATCTGCAACAGCTTCATTTACTCTTTTTGAAAAATAAATTGCTTTAGGACGTTCTCCTCCAAACGCTTCCTCTTTATATCTAGCAGATTCTTCAGCGTGTGCCATATAGTTAATACCTAGACATATAACATCTTGTTTTAGACGAGGAATAGGTGCTTTCAATTGAACATTATTAAAAGAAATTCCTTTTTCTGTTTTAGAAAGTGTTTCAATTTGTTTTTGTTTTTCTTCTGACCAGTTTTCAATTAATGTCTGCATATCTTTTTCTTGTAATGGTATGATGTTTTTTTTATCATAAGATAATACACCAATTTGTTCTTTTTGTTCGTATACATATGTAAAAAGTTTCAAAATCAAAACCTCCCTTTTTTTGATACAAAATTATTCTTTCACTATATTAGCACAAAAATAGCAATTAGAAAAGCCTTTCATAATCAAAAGGAATTTTATGGAATATAGTATTAATACGAGATATATTTATAAATATACCAAATAACGCACAAAAACAGTATTATTTTTAATATATTTTTTATAATTATGCACAAATCACGAATAATATACAAATTATTTATCAAAAAGCATTGATTATTTTTAAATACTTGTGTATAATAACGAAAGTAATTAGCAAACTTGTAAAATGTTTACAGTCAAAACTGTAAAATAGAGGAGGAAATATAATTATGAAAGAGAAAATTGTACTTGCATATTCTGGTGGTCTTGACACAACTGTGATTATCCCTTGGTTAAAAGAAAATTATAATGATGCTGAAGTTATTGCTGTATGTGGTAATGTGGGACAAGGCAAAGAAACAGAGGGATTAGAAGAAAGAGCATTAAAAACTGGTGCAAGCAAACTTTATATTGAAGATATTACAGAAGAATTTATTACAGATGCTATTTATCCTTGTGTAAAAGCAAATGCAGTTTATGAAGGCAAATACCTTTTAGGCACTTCTATGGCACGCCCTATTATCGCAAAAAGACTTGTTGAAATTGCAAAAAAAGAAGGAGCAACAGCAATTTGCCATGGTGCAACAGGAAAAGGCAATGACCAAGTTCGTTTTGAATTAACTGTTAAAGCACTTGCTCCAGAATTAAAAATTATTGCTCCTTGGAGATTAGATACATGGAAAATGAGCAGTCGTGAAGATGAAATTGCTTTTTTGGAAGAAAGAGGCATGGAAGTACCTGTTAAAAAAGATGACAGTTACAGCCGTGACAGAAATATATGGCATTTAAGCCATGAAGGTTTAGAATTAGAAGACCCTGCAAATGAGCCAAATTATAAACATATATTACAATTAGGTGTTTCTCCTGAAGATGCACCTGATATACCAGAATATGTAACACTCGATTTTGAAAAAGGTATCTGTACAGCAGTAAATGGCGAAAAACTTTCTCCAGTAGCACTTTTAACAAAATTAAATGAAATTGGTGGTAAAAATGGTATTGGTATTGCAGATATTTGTGAAAATCGTGTTGTTGGTATGAAATCTCGTGGTGTATATGAAACACCAGGCGGTACAATATTGTATTATGCACATAGAGAATTAGAATATCTTTGCACAGATAAAAAAACACAGGCATTTAATGAAATTGCCAGCAACAAATTTACAGAACTGGTATATAGCGGAGAATGGTATACACCATTACGTGAAGCACTTTCTGCATATTTTGACAGCGTAAACGAAACTGTAACAGGACAAGTAAAACTGAAATTATATAAAGGCAATATTATGCCTGCTGGTTCCACTTCTCCTTATTCTCTTTATAATGAATCTATGGCTAGTTTTACAACAGGTGAATTATATAATCATAAAGATGCTGATGGATTTATCAATCTTTTTGGTTTACCATTAAAAGTACGTGCTATGATGATGCAGTCAAATAAAAATAAATAATTAATTGTAAAATAATATAAAGTGTCATAAAAACCTTGAGGTTGTTTTGCCAATATCCTTGAGGTTTTTATTTTAGAAAAAGAAAGGAGTTTATTTATGAAACTTTGGGGTGGCAGATTTACAAAATCTACAAGCAGTTTTACAGATCATTTTCACTCTTCTATATCATTTGACCAGCGTCTTTATAAAGAAGACATTACAGGTAGTATTGCTCATGCTGCTATGTTAGGAAAACAAGGTATTATATCACAACAAGATGCTATATTAATACAAAAAACATTAAAAGAAATATTACAGGATATTGAAAATGGTTCTGTTTCATTTGATGAAAAAGCGGAAGATATTCATATGAATATCGAAACAATATTAATAGAACGTATTGGAGATGTAGGAAAACGACTGCATACAGGAAGAAGCCGTAACGACCAAGTTGCGTTGGATACTCGTATGTATGTCAAAACAGAAATCAAAGAAATACAATCTCTTTTAAAAAGTACTATGACAGTATTAAATACTATTGCACAAAATCATATTGATACCATTATGCCAGGTTATACTCATCTGCAAAGAGCGCAACCTGTTACACTTGCCCACCATGTACTTGCTTATGTTGAAATGTTTAAAAGAGATTATGACCGTTTAACAGACACATACAAGCGTACAAATAGTATGCCACTTGGTTCAGGGGCTTTGGCAACAACAACATACCCCCTTGATAGAAATTTTGTTGCAGAACAGTTAAATTTTGATACGATTACATTAAATAGTATGGATGGTGTAAGTGACAGAGATTTCTGTATAGAATTAGCGTCTACACTTTCTATGATTATGATGCATTTGAGTCGTTTTTGTGAGGAGATTATACTCTGGAGCAGTCATGAATTTCATTTTATTGAATTAGATGATGCTTACTCTACAGGTTCTAGTATTATGCCACAGAAAAAAAATCCTGATATGGCGGAGCTAATACGTGGCAAAACAGGGCGTGTATATGGTAATTTAATAGGATTATTAACAACAATGAAGGGACTTCCTCTTGCTTACAATAAAGATATGCAGGAAGATAAAGAAGCTGTATTTTCTGCTGTAGATACTGTAAAAATGTGTCTGCCTGTATTTACTTCCATGATAGAAACTATAACAATCAATAAACAAAATATGTATCATGCTACAAAAGGCGGTTTTACAAATGCCACAGATGCTGCTGACTGGCTTGTAAAAAATGGTGTACCTTTCAGAGATGCTCATGCAATTATTGGTCAACTTGTACTTTATTGCATTAACCATAATACAAATTTAGATGATTTATCATTAGAAGAATATCAAGCCATTTCCCCTGTATTCAATGAAACTGTATATGATGCTATCAAAGTTGAAAAATGTGTTGAAGCAAGAAATGTGCTGGGAGGTCCATCTAAAGAATATATTCAAAAATTAATTTCTATCAATAATGATTATTTCAAATTATTATAATAAAAAAGCCGGGAAAATAAACATTTCTCGGCTTATATTTTTTAAATTGTTTCCAGCCATTTTATCATTTTTTCATTACTATCTATACCCGCAATACATACTTCCATTCTTTCCAACATAGCAGGCGAAACACAAACACGTCTTTTATTATAATATTCATTACAAAGAGAAAGAAATTTTTCAGGATATATAAACAATGCTAACAGTATTTTTTTATCTTGTAAAGACAAAGTATTTTCAGATGCATAAGCATAAAACATTTTTTCTACTACTTCTATATCCCATTGTTGCTTTTTTAAATATCGCCTAAAATACATCGCTAAATCTACCATATTACTATCATATGTACATTTTGAAAATCCTGTCACAAGTAAATTACTATTTTCGTCTTGTCTAATATTCTCTCCTTTAAAAGCATTATGGCAAATTGTTTTTTGTTTTGATACTGTTTCAACAATTTTTTCGTAATCTGCTTCCAAAAACAATTTTTTAGACTGTTCTATTTTTTCTATATAATAAGCAAATTTCTGCTTTATCATCAAATCTAAAGAACTATAACTACCTTGTTTTTCTATTCTTTTTTTAATTTTCAAAAGTTCAATTCTTCTTTTTTCATATACTTCTAAGCGATTTTTTGCTGTAAAATATCCCGATGCACTGTTTAATCCCTTTACTGTATTGTGTAATTTTCCTAGTAATTTTGCTCCTGTCAAAAATGTTTGTTTGTCGTCTTCTTCCAAATGCTGTGTTTCTGATGCCTTTTCTACAACGTAATCATTTTCTTCCCATGTATAATAGGGTAATGCTGTTTGTGTCATAATAAATCGATTGATATGATGAAATCCTTTTTGATACAAATATTCTTTGATATCATGTTCAAATAATATGCGTTTTTTTTGAGAATTACTTTTGCGTATTTCAAGCAATCCTATATCTGTTTTGCAGAGGTATCCTGTGCGAATTCTATTTCCGCCCAAAAAACGCAGTCCATATCCTTCCCATAATATTTTGTCATAGTTATCTTCCATTTTTCTCCCCCCGCACCAGTGCTATATATCATTTTATAATTTTATCAATTTATATAAAAATACATATATTTTTATAATATGAAGCAAGCACTTGGAATATAACCTATTTTAATTTTTGTTTTACAATATCAATCAATATTTCCTTTTTATTTTTTTCTGGATTTCTATGGACTATATCTAATAAAAAAGAAAGCATATTCCCGACTTCTTTTCCCTTTTTCATACCTTGTTTTATTAAATCTTCCCCTGTAACTGCCAATGTTTTTAATGTAATACAATCTCCCCTTTGCAATATCTTATAGAAATATTTTTTTAATATTTCTATATTTTTATTTTGCTGTATCTCTTGTATCAAAAGCAAATTCTGTAATTGTTCTATATTAATTTCATTTGCCTTTTTGCGCAATGCATATTCTTCTAAAGCAATATCGCACTTCAAATTTTTTAAAAGTATTGTCACTTTTTTAATAGTATCATTATCAAATTTCAAATATTTTAAAAATTCTTCGCCTTGCTTTGCAGTCATATATTGTAAAAATATTGTCCATCGTATGATTCTGTTAAAAGGTGCTTTTTTTAACTGATTTATTACATTTTCCCCATAAATTTTCATCTGTTCTGATAGCAAAGGAGATAATTCATTCAAAAGCCCTGATTCCCAAATTTTATTTATTTTTTCTAAATATTGAGAAAGCAATATTTTTTCTAGTTCATCATGTATTCTTTCCACACTAATTTTTTGTATTAAATTTTTTTGTTGTCTTAATGCCTCATAAGTATTTTTTTCTATTTCAAATCCTAATTGTACAGAAAAACGTAATGCCCTTAACATTCTTAGCGCATCTTCTTGAAAACGCTCCTCTGGATTTCCTACCCCTCGTATTATTTTTTGATTTAAGTCCTCTTGTCCTAAAAAATAATCTTTTATACCTTCATTGGGGTGGTATGCCATAGCATTGATTGTAAAATCTCTTCTTTGTAAATCTTCTTTTAAATTTTTTGTAAATATCACCTCATTAGGGTGACGACAATCATCATATCCTTTATCAATACGATATGTTGTTACCTCATAATGCTCCCCTTTCCAACATACTGTTATTGTTCCATGCTGTAATCCAGTATCATATGTTTTATTAAAAATTTTTTTTACTTGATATGGTTCTGCTGATGTTGTAATATCCCAGTCTTGAGGTACTCTTTTTAATAAACAGTCCCTTACACATCCTCCCACAATATAAGCATCAAAATTTTTATCATTTAGTTTTTGTAATATTTCTTCTGCTTTTTTGGGAATTATCAAATTCATATTTTTTTATCACTCCTTTTATTTATATTCGTTAAAAAAGGAGTCTATAAAATAGACTCCTCATACTGTCAAATTGTTTAAAAAATTTTTTACCAAATCATTTTATATAATGGGAAATAATAACATTTTATTGTTGTGACTTAATATGTGTAGCTACTTTTACATCTTCTCTTTGTATATGGTTTAAAAGCCAGCCACCTACACTTGTATTTACTTTACTTATTAATGCAATATTAGGACCTTCTTTTTGTAATTGCATAGATAACTCTCTTACCACTTTTTTAAATTCTTCATGATATCTTTTATGATTTGTATAATCTGGATAACGATATTGTAATTGAAGTTTTTCTTCATCAGAAAAATGCTTTTCTGTATAATCATATAAAAATTTCATCGTTTTTGTAACTTCTTCTTTTCCTTTTCTGGAAGAACAAGCCTGCAATAAATCATTGATAGCTGTAATTAACTGTTTATGTTGTTGGTCAATCATTCCATTTCCTGTTTCTAACTTTTTATCCCATAAAAAAGCCATATTATGTATCCTCCTTTATTCTTTACATTATATATTACTTGTTATTTTATTCTATACTCATTTTAAAAACAATGCAATAGATTTTAATATATTTTATCAAATTATTATTATCATTTGCAAATTATTATTATAAATATTTTTTTATTATCCTATCAAAAATAAAACTTTTATCAATATAATATATTACTAATAATAAACTGATATATACTATTACTTTTTTTGAAAATTTTTATTGACAAATGCTTCTTTTTACGATATGATATTTTTCAGTTAATTACATATGCACCTTTAGCTCAGTTGGTAGAGCAACTGACTCTTAATCAGTGGGTCTAGGGTTCGAGCCCCTAAAGGTGCATTTGAAAAGCGGAGTTTTGTGACGTTTGTCATGGGGTTCCGTTTTTTACTTTTTACACAAAACAATATCATATCTCTTGCATATCGCTTCTATTTTATATTGTTTTAATAAACATATTAGTCAAATAATCATGTATTTTTTTCTCAAAAAATTCTTTATAGTATTTCAAAACTGTAACGTGAACATATCAAAAAACATAATATAATTATAAATAATAACAATTATCAAAATGTAACTCATTTATTATATCTTTTTATAAAAAATAATATCTATATATATGATTGTATAAAAATGATATATTACATTGCTATTTTCTAATGAATTTTTTTGTCATATTTGACTTGGCAATTTATTAAAAAATCCCTTTCAAAAATTTCAAAAATATGGCATAATATTTATAATAAAAAAGGAGTGATAGCAAGTATGGAATGTATATAAAAGTATACTTTTTACAAAATTAGTGGTTTTCAAAAATCTTTTGAGTATTTTGCAAATATATAGTACAATTTTAATAAATTGTACTGTAATAAATGTGGAAAATTTATAGAAATAGTATATTTGATTAAGATAATATTAATTTTTTGAGAAGGTATAGTATTATCTATAGTAACTATTTTTCCATTTACTTTTTTTCTTTCAAAGTAGTCATCAATTTTTTGCTTAATGTCACTAAGTTTTAAATATTTTGATAAATATCCTTCTGGTTTGAGTGATACTACTTTTCTAACACTTTCTTGGTCAGTTTTGGAAGTCAAAAAAACAACAGGAGTATCTGCAAATTCTTTTTCTGAGCGAAGCATAGCAAGTATCTGCTGTCCATCGCACACAGGCATTTCATAATCTAATAAAACTAAATCAGGCTTATTTAATATAATCATTTGTATTGCTGATAAACCAGATTGAACAAGTGAAACATCATAATCTTTACTTAATAATTCTTTCATGCCATGTCGTATAGTAATAGAATCGTCTACTACAAGCACTTTAGGTTTTTGCATATTTTCTTCTTGATGTTGTTGTTCTGCACACTCTGTTATTTCCTTTTCTATTACTTGATTGGTTTTTTTATTTTTTTCTTTAAAGTATTTTTCAATTTCTTCTATGATATCACTTGTTTTAATTAGTTTTTGACTTGCTTCTCTTTTAGAAAGATATTTTTCAATTTCTGCTATAATATGACTTGTCTGAATTGGATTTTGTATAATTTCTTCTTGTGTAAAATGTTTTTCAATATTAGCCATAATATCATTTGTTTTAATTTGAACATTTTCTCTTTCCACAAAAAATTTTTCAATTTCTGCCATTGCGTTGTTAATTTGATTGACAGGCTTTTGGCTTGCTTTTCTTTTTTCTAATTCTTTTTTTGCAAAATGTTTTTCAATTTCAGTCATATCACTATTTATTTTAATTGGTCTTTGACTTGCTTCTTTTTCACTTGCTTCTTTTTCTGAAAGGTATCTTGCAATTTCAGACATTGCGTTATTTGTATCAATTGGAGTAACAGTGCTGTTTTGAAGTAAATGTGGTGCAATTACACAATATGAAAAATATCCTGCACCAGTATTAAATAATAGGCTAACTTGCGGTTTATATTTTTCAAATAACTCTTTAAATTGTTCATAAGTTAATAAATTTTCTTCTACCATTTCATATAATTCAGCAGATGGCAAGTGTTTCATAATTCTTTTTACAAACTGCTGAGCTGTATATCTAGTAGCATTAACTAACATAGTATCCAGTTTATTGGATTTGATTCCCATAATTTTTCCAACAGTATTGATAAGAAGTTGTTCTTCAAAAACTAAAAAAATTTCCCATTTTTTATCATCTTCTTTTGTAGCATAAAGTAAACGATAATAAATAGCTTTTCCGAATCTCTCACCACTGTATGTTTCACTAATTGCTTGTGATTCTAAATGAAACATATTATACAAAAGCTGAATAATTGCTTTTTTAATCGCTGTGTGGTCTTCTCCTAATAAACGGTTTGTCCATTTGCTTGTTTTTTCTCCTACAATAGCCATATCTTCTGTTAATGTGTGACCTATTAGCCAACCAGTGCAAACACCCAAAAAATGGTCAATAGCATCAGCAGAATAATTTGTAATTTCCAATTCTTCTTCAAGTGCTGGTAGTGTATTTTCACGAAATTCTGTATGTATATATTTATGTGTTTCAAATTCTTTATAATGGATAGATGCCATGTAATTTTCTTCATCTTGAAAGTGTTTTATAGTATGTTCTTTAAAATATTTTATTCCTTCTAAACATGCCCATTGACTTTTCTTTTCTTCTTCAAATGCAAAAAGTTTATTTATGATCCTAAAAAGTCTTTGGTGTTCTTTATCAATAATATCCACTCCGATATTAAATTTTTCATCCCACACCAATTGATTATACATATAAAATCCCCCTTTAATGCAACTAAAATCAATTTTTGCGTAAAATTCTTGTAAAAAACTTTTTCTTTAGTTTGTTATTATTTTATAATTTTATAATTTATTAAGAGATATAGCTTCGTTTTTTATATATTCAAAAATAAAGAATATCTTACTATAGAAAAAAAACAACATAAAAATGATGGAATTCAAAAACCTAAAGTGCTTGTAGTGGATGATTCTATTACAGTAAGACAAGGTATCAAAAATTTGCTTCATAATAATTATGATGTTTCACTCGTTCAGTCTGTACTTTCTGCTATTGTTTCTATTACATTGGACAAACCTGATTTAATTTTATTAGATTATGAAATGCCAGTATGTAATGGACAACAAATGCTTGCTATGCTTCGCTCAGAAGAAGAATTTGCAGATATTCCTGTTATTTTTTTAACTACTAGAACTGACCAAGAAAGTGTTAGAAGAGTAGTATCACTCAAACCAGAGGGATATTTATCAAAATATTTAAAACCTGAAGATATTAAACAAAAAATTGATAATTATTTTGAAAATAAAAGGGCTTAATATTCTTTTGTTTAGTATCAATTGAGTATTTTAATAATAGCTATAAATTATATTATTAAATATTTAATATAAAAAAATGAACTTTTATAGTACAAACTATAAAAGTTCATTTTTTTATATGGAATACTTTATACTTCTATACTTTGACAACTTTCACGAACAATTAAAGAATGTGGAACAATAATTTTAGTAGCAAGTAAATTAGGGTGTTCAATATGATTAATAAGTTGTGATGCTGCTTCAATACCCAGCTGGTGGGAATTTACATCAATCGATGTTAACTGTGGTGATGTAATACGTGCAAACAACGAATTATTAAAAGAAACAATAGACAAATCTTTTGGTATAAAAAAACCTTTTTGAGCACAGGCTTGTTCCAAGGCAACAGCTAAAATATCATCACTTGCAACAACAGCAGTAGGAGGGTTTTTTTGTTCGAGCAAAGCATTAAAATATTCATTATTATCCACAGAAAGTCTATCAATTTCAAGACAATAGTTAGGATTAAATTCTAAACCATGCTGTGACAATGCAAACTGATAGCCAGATTTTCTATCAGCAGAAAAATACATATTACTTTCTGTTCCCACATAAGCAATTCTTCGATGTCCTAAAGAATAAAGATATTCTGTTGCTTCTTGTCCTGCTAAAAAATTATCATTATCAATATAAATTGTTTGATTTACAAATTGCTTTGCTTTTCCAATTAAAACATATAGTAATCCCTCATTATAAAGATAATCAATAATATCATCATCTTGCTTAGAATAGAGTACAATAAATCCTCCCATTCTTTCATCTTTTGCCAATGTTTGTATTGCTCCTAATATTTCCTCCTCATCTTGTCCTGTTATAACTGTACTGATATAGCCACGTCCATTACAAAATTGACTAATACCACGAATCGCCTCCAAATAAAATGAATTTTCATAAACATCTCTTGAAGATGGAGGAAGAATAATGCTAATAATCTGGGACATTTGTTCAGCATGAGCATTTGATGTAATATTCGGTTCATATCCTAACTGTGCCATAGCATAACGAACCTTTTCTTTTGTTTCTCTGCTAATAGAAGAATGGTCTTTACAAGTCCTAGACACCGTAGAAGGAGATACTCCTGCTAATGCAGCAACATCTCTAATTGTAACAGCCATAAATTACACTTCCTTTCTTCATTTTATTATACAATATTTAAAATAAAATCAAAATACTCCAATAAATCAGTATCATTTTATCAAAAAAAATCAAATATATTTTGTGTTTGTTATTCATTATAAAAAAAAGGGGTATAAAAGTCAATAAATCTATATCATTCAAAATAGATTTTACATAATGCCCTATTACAATAAAAAATTATTTATTATTTCTGAAAAGTAATCGTTATTTAGTAGATAAGTTATTGTTATATTGCATAAAATAGTAATTACACAATTATATATTATGTAGAAAATGGTTTATATGGTCAAATTTTCATTGCATTTTATTGACATATGGTATATATTAAAGTTGCGCAAATAAATACGCAATATTATGCAAATTATATATTATTTTTCGTTTTTATTGCATACATATTGCATAAGCTATTATATTACAAAAATTATGATACATTAAGGAGAGGGAGGATTATTATGGCTAATACAACAAATAAAAGTAGTAATATTTCAATTATTGCTCCTTTGTCTGGAGAAATTGTTGCACTAGAAAAAGTACCAGACCCTGTTTTTGCCGAAAAAATCGTAGGAGATGGTATTGCAATATTACCTGAAAATGGTAAAATTTATAGTCCAGTCAATGGAAAATTAGTTTCTGTTGCTGCAACAAAGCACGCTTTTGGTTTTCAGTCAGAGGAGGGGCTGGAAATACTGATACACTTTGGTTTAGAAACAGTAGGACTAAATGGAGAAGGTTTTACAGTACATAAACAAGAGGGTTCTGATGTAAAAGTAGGCGATTTAATAGCAGAAGTTGATATTGATTTTATAAAAAGTAAAAATTTACCTACTATCACACCTGTACTGATATGCGCTGGATTAGATGATAAAATAATGAAAACTGCATCTGGTAAAGTAGAAGCAAGCAAAGATGCTGTACTTTTTATAACAGAAAACACACAGCAAACTGCTACTGTATCAGAGTCAGCTCCTACACCTATATCACAGCCAGCACCTGAAACAGCTCCTACACCTGCTAAAAAGAAAGCAATTATTGACTTTGACTTCCTTCAAAAATTGGGCAAAGTACTTATGACAGTTATTGCCGTTATGCCCGCAGCAGGTTTGATGCTCAGTTTAGGAAAGTTAATACAAATGGCTGGAGCAGATATTAATTTTGTATATTTAATAGGAAGTACTATGGAAAATATAGGCTGGGCAATTATAAATAATTTACATATTTTGTTTGCAGCAGCCATTGGTGGCTCTTGGGCAAAAGAAAGAGCAGGCGGTGCATTTGCGGCAGTCATTGCTTTTATACTGATTAACCGTATTACAGGCGCAGCATTTGGTGTAACAGAAGCAATGTTATCAGAAGCAGGTGCAGTAGTACATTCTATATTTGGACAAGAAATGTTAGTTGAAAACTATTTTACTTCCATATTAGGCGCACCAGCATTAAATATGGGTGTATTTGTAGGTATTATCGCTGGTTTTGTTGGTGGTGTTGTTTATAATAAATATTATAACTTTAGAAAATTACCTGATGCCTTATCTTTCTTTAATGGAAAACGCTTTGTACCTTTGGCTGTTATCGCATATTCCACAGTTATTTCAATTATTATGATAATTGTATGGCCAGTAGTACAATCTGGCATCAACGCATTTGGTATATGGATTGCAAATTCTTCTTCCACTTCACCAGTATTAGCACCATTTATTTATGGAACATTAGAGCGTTTATTATTGCCTTTTGGTTTACATCATATGCTTACAATACCTATGAATTATACTGCATTTGGTGGTACTTATATGATGCAGACAGGATTAAACGCTGGTTCAGAGGTATTTGGTCAAGACCCTCTTTGGTTAGCTTGGGTAACAGACTTAATCAATTTTAAAGATGCAGGAGATATGGCAAGCTATACAAATTTAATGACCACAGTAACACCAGCTCGTTTTAAAGTAGGTCAAATGATTGGTGCAACAGGTTTACTTATGGGTATTGCGCTTGCTATGTATCGTAGAGTAGATAAAGACAAACAGCACAATTATCGTTCTATGTTTTTCTCTACAGTATTAGCCGTATTTTTAACAGGTGTTACAGAACCTTTAGAATTTATGTTTATGTTCTGTGCTTTACCTCTTTATGTTGTTTATGCAATATTACAAGGTTGTGCATTTGCTATGGCAGGTATTTTTGACTTACGTTTACATTCCTTTGGAAACTTAGAATTTTTAACTCGTGTTCCTATGTCATTAAAAGCTGGTTTAGGCGCTGACATTATTCACTTTATTATTTGCTGTGTTGTATTTTTGATAATTGGTTATGTTGTTGCTTATTTTATGATAGGAAAATTTCAATTTGCTACACCTGGCAGACTTGGAAACTATTCCGACGAATCAGATGAAAGTGCAGAAGGAAATACAGCAACATCTACAAATAAAGGTGATGGAAGCAGTCAGCCAGAACGTATTATTGCACTTTTAGGCGGACGTGAAAATATTGTACTAGTTGATGCCTGTATGACGCGCTTGAGAGTAACAGTAAAAGACCCTTCTAAAGTAGCAGATACACCTGCATGGAGAGCAGAAGGTGCAAAAGGATTGGTGAAAAAAGATACTGGTATACAAGCAATTTATGGTCCAAAAGCAGATGTATTAAAATCTGATATTAACGATATATTATAAAAAATAGAGTAAATAAAGTTTGTTCCCAAATGATTATAAATTATCGTTTGGGAACAGCATATCTATTATCATTTTATTGATAAACTGATAATAAAAAAAGAAAGGACGAATTGCCATGAAACTTTTGACGCTAAATACACATAGCCTGCAAGAAGAAAATTATCCCCAAAAACTGGAGCAATTTGTTGAAACAATATGTCAAGAAAAGCCAGACATTATTGCTTTACAAGAAGTCAATCAGTCTATCAATGCCCCTATTGCAGAACAAAAATTATTAAAAGGATATGTATATTGTAATAACAATGGAGTAGCTATCAGACAAGATAATCATGCAGCACAAGTTGCTTTTCGCCTGCATGAACGTGGTATTGATTATTCTTGGACATGGATTTCTGCTAAAATAGGTTATGATATTTATGATGAAGGAATTGCAGTATTATGTCTAAATGGTGAAATTACAGCAACAGAAAGTTTTTTTATAAGTAACTGCCAAAATTATCACTATTGGAAAACACGCAAAGTATTGGGAGTGCAAATAAGTCATTGTGAACATTGGTTTTATACAGTACATATGGGCTGGTGGAAAGATGAAGAAGAACCATTTTTAGCGCAGTGGGAGCGTTTTAAAAAGGAATTAAAAAAGCATCAAAACACTAAAATATGGATTATGGGCGATTTTAATAGCCCTGCTGAAACAAAAGAACAAGGTTATGATACCATTAAAAACGATGGCTGGTATGATACTTATTGTATTGCAGAACAAAAAGACGAAGGTATTACAGTAGAAGGTAGTATTGATGGCTGGAAAGACAGCAAACATAATGAACAAAATTTAACAGGTATGAGAATGGACCATATTTGGTGTAATCAATCTGTATCAGTAAAATATTCTCGTGTTATGTTTAATGGCATCAAACAATCAAAAGTATCAGACCACTTTGGTGTATGTATCGAAACAAAATAATTTATATATAATACTTTCATAATAGAAAGAAGGAATGTTTATGAATAGAGCAGCAGGCATATTACTGCCTATTACGAGTCTGCCTTCAAAATATGGTATTGGATGTTTTTCAAAAAGTGCTTATGATTTTGTAGACTGGCTAAAACAAGCAGGACAAACATATTGGCAAATACTTCCTCTTTGTCCTACAAGTTATGGAGATTCTCCTTATCAGTCTTTTTCTACATTTGCTGGAAATCCTTATTTTATCAGTTTAGAAGCTTTAATTACAGAAGGCGTTTTGACAAGAGAAGAATGTGAATCAGCAGACTTCGGAAATCAAGCAGATGATATTGACTATGAAAAAATATATAATCATCGTTATACATTATTACGAAAGGCATATGAACGCAGTAATATCACACAGAACGAAAATTATTTACGCTTTGTAAATGAAAATAGCTGGTGGCTTTCAGATTATGCATTGTTTATGGCAGTAAAAGAAAGATTTGGCGGTGTAGAATGGACACAGTGGGCGGAAGACATTCGTTTACGTTGGGACTTTGCCATGGACTATTACAGAAAAGAATTATATTTTGAAATTGAATTTCAGCAATATATGCAGTTTAAATTTTTTGAACAATGGTATTATTTAAAACGCTATGCTAATGAAAGAGGAATACAAATTGTTGGTGATATTCCTATTTATGTAGCAATGGATAGTGCAGATACATGGGCACACCCTGAACTTTTTCAGCTTAATGAGCAAAATATTCCTTATGCAGTGGCAGGCTGTCCTCCAGATGGTTTTTCTACTGATGGTCAGCTTTGGGGAAATCCTCTTTATCGCTGGGAATATCATAAAAATACAGGATATGATTGGTGGGTATCTCGTTTAGCATATTGTTTTCGTTTATATGATGTAGTGCGTATTGACCATTTCAGAGGATTTGATGAATATTTTTCTATTCCTTATGGTGCAGAATCTGCAAAAACTGGACACTGGGAAAAGGGTCCTGGTATAGAACTGTTTCGCTGTATAGAGCAGCGTCTTGGCTGGCATGAAGTTATTGCAGAAGATTTAGGCTATGTAACAGATTCTGTTCGTCGTCTTGTTCAAGAAAGTGGATTTTCTGGAATGAAGGTATTAGAATTTGCATTTGATTCCAGAGATTCTGGTTCTGCAAATGACTATTTACCTCATAATTATATAGAAAACTGTGTTGCTTATACTGGTACACACGATAATGAAACAATTGTAGGCTGGTTTGATTCTATTACAAAAGAAGAACAGGAATTAGCAAGAAATTACTTATGTGACCACTATACGCCCAAAAAATATTTGTATAAATCATTTATATCATTAGTAATGGGAAGCAGAGCAAAAACTTGTATTATACCTTTACAGGATTATATGGGACGTGATAATAGAAGTCGTATCAATCGCCCTTCTACTGTTGGCACAAATTGGAGATGGAGATTGACAAAACAAGATTTATCACATGAACTACAACAAGAAATATTAGCTATTACAAAACGATATGGACGTATGAATTGGCAGTAACATTATTTTATTTATATGATATAAAATAATGATATTATAATATTTCCACCTCTTAATATAGATAGTACAGTTATTTTACTTTTAAAAGTAGCTGTATTATCTGCAAACATTTGATAACATTGATAAAATAAAAAAGTTAGGGACATTATATACAATGTCCCTTATTTTTATCGTGGTATATCTGGACGATTCCCCAGCCTTCTACCATCCATACTGATATCTATACCGCTTGCTCTTTCATTTGGCTGTATAATAACAGATACTCTTTGATGTCCTCCCCATTCAAAGCTATAAGATTCTCCTGATGTTTGTCCTATAAATGTTTTCCAATTTACGTCCATTTTAATGTCAGGGTCACAATGTCCCTCTCCTATCCAACAAACCACCGCATCAGGATCAACCGCAATAGTATTGCCTGTTTGCACATTACTTAACACAATAGGATTTCCATCTACTAATATTGCTACATAAGAATTTGAACCCATACCAGTTAATGTAGAAGTAGCAAGCCCTTTTTGAGATATTACACCACAGCCTATAAAACGTACATCATATTTACATTCTGGTGTAAATGCAAGTATATTTTCTGATTCAATAGAGAGTACTTCTCCCATTGCTAACTGGTATACAATAACGTGTTGTCCATAATTTGCATAATAAGTAGCACTATCTCCAGTCATTGTTACTTTCATAAGAGGAAGGTTTTCTCCTGTTACACGACGCATAAAAGACCCTAGTAATGCTTGTCCTCTATTTTGTTGAGGTCCAAGAAGTAATTTTTCAAATTTATAATTTTTATATCCTACATTTTCTCCACATATAAAAGTACCTGCTTTTACAATTAATGTATCATTTCCTGTACAGGTTACTTTTAATGCTAATTCATTTACTGTTTCAAATTTTAACATAGTTTCCTCCCTTTTACACTACTTCTACACCATATAATTTACATAAACCAGCTAAATCTTTTGCTACACCATTTCCTACAGCATTAAATTTCCATACTCCTTTATGTATATATAATTCTCCTATCATCATAGAAATGACATTCGTATAATATTCTGTCATAACAAAACTGACAAGTTCGTGATTCTGCTGATTCATAATTCTAACATAAGCATCTTTTATCATTCCAAAATGTAATTTTTTTTCAAATGCTTCATTAATTGTTAGCACAAAAACAATTTTTTGTATTCTTTTATCTATATTATTAAAATTAATTCGTATTTTTTGTCTGTCTGTACTGCTTTCGGAAACAAATTCTATACTTTTATCTGGGCTAGTTGTTTGTCCATAAAATACAAACCAGTCATCTCCTAACACCTTTTCATTTTCTCCCATCAAAAATGCAGATACATCTACATCACACATTTTATTTGTGGTATTCCACCCCAAACAAACTTCTATTTTAGAAAGTGGTATTGTAGAAAGAACAACCTTTTGACCTTTTTGTATACTATTATATAACTTAGGAACTGCTTTGTATGGACATACTGTATTTTGTTGTACTGATGATATCGTATTTGTTTGATTTTTACATTCATGTGATTTCATAACAGATTGTATATTATTTTTATTTTTTGTTCCTTGGCAATTTATTGTATTAACAGATAGTATTGAGTTTTTATTTACAGCAGATTTTGTTACCATATTTATATTTATCATGTTACACTCCTTAATCAATACTTTTATATTTACCATTTTATTGTATATAAAAAGTAAAAACTGTCTATTGATAGTATAACTTATTATACACCTTTGTTATAGTATTTTCTACAAACATTTATCAAAATTTAATGTATATCATTTATATATTATAATACATTATTTTATATTTACTAATATGTTGATATTCAAAAATTCACTATCTTTGTTTAAAAATACACAAAAAAGTTCTTTATACTATTGCTGATTTTTCACTTTATTTATTTCTGCGAAATCCTGTATAAAATAAAAATATATAAAAATTTATTTTGTATAGGTTAAACAAAATAGAAAATATATAAAATGTTTTGTATGACAACAAAAGGTAAAAACGCTATTTTTTGAGTATTTACAAGTGTTTCAGCCAATTTTTTTAGGAACTATTCCCACTTGTAATTTATTGTATTTTCATACATAATAGGTTACAGAAATCAGTTGTAAATCAGCAGATTTTGGGGAAAGTCTGCTGTAACCTTTTGGGGATTACAATTTGATACACAGGCACTGCTTGTCATTACAATCAGAGCCGACTCCTTTATTTTTGCCTTGTTCAGATAGGCGGTTTACAGTTTTAAAGCACAGAATTTATTCTGTGCTTTCTCTATGTTTTACTATAATATAACAGCGAATAGCATTTACTAATATTTTACAATATATAGTATTAAAAATAATTGCCATTCAAATAATCATTATAATCAAGAAATGCTTCTTCTTCTGCATCATCTAACAAATACATAAAACAATTTGTAATAATATCACACCATGCTAAAATATGTTTTGTTTGTTCTTCTGTTAGTAAGTGATTACTGCCTAACATACCATATGGTGATACCCATACTCTTGTTAAATGAACAATACTTACAATGTCTGCTACAATATCTTTATCAATAGTAGATGACATAATTTCATATTTTAATGCTTCTAAACATTCCATTACATCATAAAAGTTTTCATATCTCAATTCTCCGCAAAATGGTCGTAAACTTCCTAAAAAACCATTTTTCCATTTCACATTATGAATATCTTCATTCCTTGCTGAATGAAATGATAATCTTTCTTTTGCTTCTTTTATGTCCATATCTATTCACCTCAAATTTATTTAATATTGAAACAACTATTATACTTTACTATATTATACAACTTTTCTGAGCTACTCCACGGGAATATTCAAAAAGAGTAGTTTTAAAAATAATTTTTATTTTTATTTATTATCAGAAAAACGAAGTTTTTCATAAAATTTTTGTCTCACCTTTGGGGAAAGTGAGTGAAAATTTGAGGCAAAGCCTTCAAAATTTTAACAAAATAGTATTATTTTATTTGCGGAGCGTTGCTCCTGCACCTCACAAACTTTTTTGAAAAAAAGTTTGACAAAAAACTTTATCTTTTGCGAACGCAATTATATCGTTATTTAGAAAGTACCATTCTCATGGTTTTAAATGGGTGTTTAGCCACTCTCCTACTCCAAAAATATATTGACAACATTTTATATTTATAGTATACTGACTAAGATATAAATATCATGCGGACGTGGCGGAATTGGCAGACGCGCAAGATTCAGATTCTTGTCCCATTATGGCGGTGCAGGTTCAAGTCCTGTCGTCCGCAGTGTATAGCCCTTGAATAATGCAAGGGTTATTTTTGTATACAAAAATAATATTGATAAAGGAGTATCTATTATGAAATACTTTTTAAAAGAACAGCTTTATTGGATTAGAAAACCAAAACAATTTTATATAGACAATCAAAATATTAAAATAACTACTGAACCAAAAACAGATTTATGGCAACGTACTTATTACGGTTTTCAAAATGATAATGCTCCAATATTGCAAACAAAAACATCAGAAAAATTTTTTTCATTTACAGTTAAAACACAATTTGACAGCAAATGTCGTTTTGACCAATGTGGTATAATAATATATATTGATAGTGAAAATTGGATAAAAGCATCTACTGAATATGAAAATAACCAGTTTCAGAGATTAGGAAGTGTTGTAACAAATCATGGTTATTCTGACTGGGCTACAACAGACATTTCTTCCTCTATAAAAGAAATGTGGTATAGACTAAGCAGAAGAGAAAGTGACTATTGTATTGAATACAGTACAGATAGAAAACACTTTCAGCAAATGCGTATATGCCATATATTAGAAGGAGATAAAGAAATATCATTTGGCATTTATGCTTGCAGTCCTGAAAATTCTTCTTTTCAAGCAACATTTTCTGATTTGTACATTACAGAATGTAAATGGGAAGCACATAAATAAATTAACTTCTTCCATTACAAAGTATATAAAAAATATTTTATTAGCAGACTGAAATACATTATAAAATAGATTTCAGTCTGCTATATTTATAGTTAAAAAATCATATTATAGAAATACAGGAACTAATATTGGTACAATCATAGTAAGAGAAACACCACTCACAAATGCCATTACAGCAATCGTAGCATTCGTATTCCTTGAAATAATAGCAAGTGTAGTATCCATTGCAGTTGCTCCTCCTGGAGCAATAGCACAATAATAATTAATATGTTTTGCAATAAAAGGAACACTAATAAATGTTAACATCTCTCGCATTACATTTGCTAAAAATGAAATTGTACCTCCTGTAGTATTTCCTGCTTTTGTGAGTAGTATGCCTGAAAGACTATACCACCCCATACCTGAAGAAATAGCAAGACACTCTTTTAATGTATGAGGAAAAAACAAAGATACTACGCTACCTCCTAAAAGAGAGCCAACTGCTACGCCAAAGGGTATCAATAATATTTTAAATCCTAACTTTTTAATTTGAACAAAAACTTGTTTATTTAATCCCATATCAATTCCTACACAAAAAAGTAGCAACCATAAAAGTAAAGAAGACATTTTTTCTACAAATATACCATCTATGGTATTTCCAGCAAAAACACCTGTTACAATGCCAAAAATAAGTGTTATCAATATTACAATACTCATTTTTTATCCTCCCTAAAAAAAATACGAGAAATTACATACACCACAACTACACTACCTATACAAACCGCAACCGCAAATATAAATGCTGTTCCCCCTAATGTAGGAAGTTGTGTAAATATTGTTTTATCCATACCAATACTCATGCCCATAACAAATATTAAAAGCAGTAAAAAAACAGTTTGTAATTTTGTATTCAATAGTATCATTTTTTCACTCAAAATTTTTTTATATCCAATTAAAAAACCTAATAACAAACTAATCAATATATTTATCATAATAAAAACCTTTCTTATATTTCATACTATACTTTATTATTGCAGTTCTTCCCACTTTTGATAAAGTTCTTCAAGTGACTGTTCTAATATTGTTTTTTGTTCAAATAATTCTTGTGCTTTATTAAAATCTGAACTTGCTTGTTCTAGCATAACATTTAACTGTTCTATTTTTTGCTCTGTTTGTTCTATTTCTTTTTCTACACGGTTTATTTTTGCTGCGGCTTTTCTCTGCTCTGATTGTATTTGTTTTTGTTTTATCCAATCTACTTTACCTTCTGAGGGAGTAGTATTTATTTGACTTGTTTCTATTTTTTTTTCATATTGTTGTGACTGTATTTCCTCCCTTTTTTCTAAGTAATATTGATAATCTCCTAAATACTGATTCACTCCTGTGGGTGTTAGTTCTAATATTCTTTGTGCTGTTCTATTAATAAAATATCTGTCATGAGAAATATAAACCACAGTTCCTTCATAACAATTTAATGCATCTTCTAATATTTCTTTAGAATACATATCTAAATGGTTTGTAGGCTCGTCCAGCATAATTAAATTGGCATTAGAAAGCATAATTTTAGCAAGAGAAACACGTCCCTTTTCTCCTCCGCTTAATGAGGAAATATTTTTATAAATATCGTCTCCTGTAAAAACAAATGCTGCTAACACATTTCTAATTTTTCCATTGTCCATAGTAGGATATGCATCCGCAATTTCTTGAAATATTGTTTTTGTTTCATCTAATTGTTGCTGTTCTTGGTCATAATATCCAATATGAACATTTGTTCCAATATTAATTTCTCCTTTAGTTTGATGTACCTTTCCCAGCAGTATTTTAAAAAGCGTACTTTTTCCAACTCCATTTGCACCAATAATTGCAACTTTTTCTCCTCTTTTTACTTCAAAGCTAACATTTTGAAATAATGGTGAATACTCATCAAATGCTTTTTTTAAATTTTCTACTTTTATGACATCATTTCCGCTTATCACTTTTGGAGTCAAACGCAAACGCATTTTTGCAGGCAGATTTTCTGGCTTTTCCAATTTTTCCATACGTTGTAATGCTTTTTCTCTGCTTTCTGCCCTTTTAATAGACTTTTCTCTATTAAATGCACGCAATGTCTTAATAACATCTTGTTGACGTTTGATTTCTTTTTGCTGTACCTCATAAGCCTTTTGCTGTATTTCTCTATTAATATTTTTTTGTCTGCTGTAAAAAGTATAATTTCCTTCATAGACATAAGATTTTTTATTTTCCACCTCTATTACTTTTGTTACAATTTTATCCAAAAAATATCTATCATGAGAAATTAAAAGCACTGTTCCAGAATATCCCTTTAAAAAATCCTCCAGCCATTGTATTGATGCAATATCTAAGTGGTTTGTAGGTTCGTCCAAAAGTAGTATATCTGGTTTAGAAAGTAAAAGTTTACTTAAATATACTCTTGTTTTTTGTCCTCCTGAAAGCTGACAAATGGGTGTATTGTAATCTTCTTCCAAAAATCCTAGTCCTTTTAATACACCTTTTATACGACTTTCATAACCATAACTGTCACTATGCTCAAATTTCTGCTGTGCTTGAGCATATTTTTCCATATAGTCAGACAACTCTTTCCCCTCTAAGTATGACATTTTGTTTTCCATTTCACGAAGATTTTGTTCTTCACAGCGTACTTTTTCAAATACATTCATCATTTCTTCTAATATTGTCGTCTGTGTATCAATTTGCTGATTCTGTGCTAAATAGCCTATTGAGGTTTCTTTTTTTAAATAAATTTCCCCTCTATCAGCATTTATTTCTCCTGTTAATATTTTAAACAATGTTGTCTTTCCAGCTCCATTTACTCCTACAATCGCCGCTTTTTCTTTTTGTTCTAAATGAAATGTAATGTTATCTAATACGATATTGACACCAAATGTTTTTTGAATTTCTTTACAAGCTAATATCATTACGAAATCCTCCTATAAAAATACAGTTACTATAGTATCATATCAGAAAATATTATAAAATAAAAGACTTATCGTTGACAATAAAATAACAATAGTGCTATACTGAAATTACGTCAAAGCGGAGAGGATTTGGTTATTATGGACAATGAAAAGAAAGTTTCAATGGCAGTTATCAATAGATTGCCTAGATATTTCCGCTATTTAGGGGATTTGCTAGAAAGTGACATCACAAGAATTTCTTCTAAAGAGCTTAGTGTAAAAATGAATATTACAGCTTCCCAAATCCGTCAGGACTTAAATAACTTTGGTGGATTTGGACAACAAGGCTATGGCTACAATGTAGAATATCTCTACAATGAAATTAAAAAAATATTAGGTTTAGACCGTGTTTATCACTTAATTGTTGTAGGTGGTGGAAACATAGGGCAGGCACTTGTCAATTATGCCAGCTTTGAAAAACGTGGTTTTGTCATAAAAGCTGTTTTTGATGTCAACCCTCGTTTGATTGGTATGACCATAAGAGGCGTAGAAGTATATGATATTGATAAAATGGAGGAATTTATAAAAAATAATGATATTGATGTAGCAATACTTACATTACCTCGTTCCCAAGCTGCAAAAGTTGCAAACGACTTAGCAAAATGGGGTATAAAAGGTATGTGGAATTTTAGTCATGTAGATTTACAAGTACCAGATGATATTATTGTTGAAAATGTTCATTTAACAGATAGTTTAATGACACTACTTTATAAAATCAATGAAATGTATGCAGAGGAGTCTGATTTTCAGCAAATGCATCAAGGATTGCCAATTAAACCTATCAAAATGGAAGACATAGAAGAAGATGGAGAAACTTAAAATGTGTAAAAATAGCAAAATATATACAGCATAAGGGTATATTCCTTATGCTGTATATTTTCCCTATACCTTTTCAGATGTTTCAGTTTGTAGCTTTATCAATACACTTATGACACCAATTATAAAAATATGAAAAAGATATAAAATATAGTCTTTTTTAAAAACCATTATCTCCCATCAATATAATGCCATTTTTTTCTGCAGCAATTCTATGTTTCACTAGTCTCTCATACAAGTCTTCATGCTCTTGGAATTTACTATCTGGGAGAGTATGTATTCCAATTACTACTTTCCATTTTCCACTTACCTTTATCATAAAAAAATTACTTATTTTATTATTTTCATCTGTATTTATACCATCTTCCAGTTTAGGGTCTACGAAAATAGTAAATTCATATAATTCATCATCTATTTTTTGTTTGCCTTTCAATTTATATTCATCTATAGTTAAAACGGAATAATAAGATTTTACAGCATGTTCCCAGTCATGTAATTTTTCAGAATATATCATATTATATATTTCATCTATATTTCTTTGTTCTGGTGTATTATTTTTTATAGTACCCCAAAACATATTTGCTGCATATTCTGGCGAATGTTTATAATAGCCAAAATAATAAGCAATACTTCCTATTATCATAATTATTAAAACAATCATACAAAATATTTTATACTTTTTTAATTTTTCTATTATCATAATTATCTAATCTCCTATCTTTAATCATAATAAAATAAAAAAAGAACAATAAAAATGAAAATATTGTTCTTTTTTTACTTACTATTTTACCAATCTATATATTCATCAAAATGTACTGTCCCATAAGCCAATCCGCTTCCAGTAGTATGCTGTACATAACCATATTGTAGTTGTCCAAAATCTACACGATCATCTAGAGCTAAATCAGTACTACCACCATAATAAGAGCTAAATGAAGAATATACGTTTCTTTTAAAACTACCACCACTTATTGGATAACCAATACCTACTTCTAGACTACAAACACTACTACTTGCATCCGTATCAGGTCTAACAGTAACATGAATTGCCTTTGTTTCTATATCATTTGGGTCAAAATATTTACCACTAGATACTGTTGTAACACGTTCTCCCTTAGCCAAAGATTTATAGTTCATAACAAACAGCCTATTTAAACTATCCATTCTAGGAGTAACTTCTGAATCATCATCAACAGTAAGTTTTTCATCACTTACATCAATAATTTCTACATCTGCATCAGATAAATCTTCCGCATGTATCATAGACATATTTCCCGTAACCATCATAGCAGACATCAATACCATTAAAAATTTCTTTTCATAAAAATCCTCCTTAATTTTAAATAGATTAGATTTATAAATCTGCAAATACTATACAACGAATGGAATAAATAGACAATATTCACACTTAATAAATTTTTATTTCATTTTTATTTATAATTCATCATATTTTTGCGTGATAAATCACTTTTATTAAAAATGTACTACTATATTCTAAAAAAATTGTAAATCTGTATAGTTTATATAGCTTATATAATTTTATTAATACTACTTTTAAAAAAATAAATTATCTAATGAAAGTAAAAAAACACTGAATATTCAGTGTTCTTTTACTTTTTCACAGATTACATACAACAAAATTTTATTATTGCTGTTGTATTACTTCCTTAGCCTTTTGAAGTGCCTGTTCTATTTTAGAGGCATCTTTTCCGCCTGCTTGTGCCATATTTGGGCGACCACCACCGCCACCACCACAGCAAACTGCTGCTGCTTTTACAATATTTCCTGCGTGTATTCCTTTTTTTATAACATCATCTGTTGCCATGGCAATCAAATTTACTTTATCCCCTTTTCCGCTTGCCAATACAACAACGCCAGAACCTAATTTTATTTTTAACTGGTCACCCATTGTTTTAAGTGTGTTGACATCTGCATCTTTTACATTTGCACAAATTACAGAAATACCCTTAATTTGTTGTTTTTGTGATAATATTTCTTCTACTGCATCACCAGCCAATTTAGATTTTAATTTTTCAATTTCTTTTGCTGATTCTTTTTGTTCTGAAACAATTTGCTCCACTCTATATACAACATTTTCAGCATTTGCTTTTACTACTTTACAAATCTGTTTTATCTGTTCTTCTTGTGACTGATAATATTTTAATGCTTCTGTACCTGTCAATGCTTCAATTCTTCTTACACCTGCTGCAATGCCATTTTCAGATATAATTTTAAATGTGCCTACTTGTGCAGTATTTGTCAAATGTGCACCGCCACAAAGTTCAATACTAAAATCACCCATTGTTACCACTCTTACAATATCGCCATATTTTTCGCCAAACAGTGCCATCGCTCCCATTTGTCTTGCATCTTCAATAGATTTTTGACAAGTATTGATTTCTAAACTTTCAAATATTTTTTGATTTACAATATTTTCTACTTCTTTTAATTCCTGTTCCGTTAATGCTGTAAAATGAGTAAAATCAAAACGAAGTCTTTCTGCACTGACATAAGAACCAGCCTGCTCTACATGAGTACCTAAAACAGTTCTTAATGCCTTTTGCAAAAGATGTGTTGCGCTATGATTTCTTGAAGTCGCCATTCTCAATGCCATATCAATTTTTGCACAAGCAGTATCTCCTACAATAATACTACCCTCTTTTACTACACCAATATGAGCAATTTTTCCTCCTACTACTTTAATACAATCTGTAATTTCTACTATACCTGTTTGTGTTTGAATACTACCATGGTCACCTACTTGTCCACCGCTTTCTGCATAAAATGGTGTTTTATCCAAAAATACAGAAACATCATCACCTACACAAGCATTTTGTGCAACTGCATCATTTGTCACCAGTGCAATTATATTTGCGTCTGCTACTTCTTTTATATCATATCCTGCAAATATTGTTTCCATATTTACATCTAACTGATTATAAATATTTTCATCAGCACCCATAAATGTGCTTTCGCCTCTTGCTGCTCTTGCTCTTTGTTTTTGTTGTTTCATTTCTTCTGCAAAAGCATTTTCATCTAATCCAAATCCTTCTTCTTCCAATATTTCTTTTGTCAAATCAATAGGAAAACCATAAGTATCGTACAGACGGAATGACTTTTCTCCAGACATTACTGTTTGTCCTTCTTTTTTCATTTCTGCAATATCTGCTTTTAATAATTCCATACCTTTATCAATCGTTTTATAAAAACTATTTTCTTCTATTGTCAATATTTTTAATATATAATCTTTTTTATCTATTAATTCAGGATAAGCATCACCAGAATTTGCAATCACTGTTTTACTTAATTCTGCTAAAAATTCTCCTTTTATACCTAACAATTTTCCATGACGTGCAGCACGTCTTAATAAACGGCGAAGTACATAACCTCTACCCTCATTAGAAGGTAATACACCATCTGCTGTCATAACCGTCACAGAACGAATATGGTCTGTAATTACTCTTATTGAAACATCTGTTTTTTTATTTTTGCCATATTCTACATTTGCAATTTCACATACTTTTTTAATAATATTTTGAACAGTATCTACATCAAATATGGAATCCACTCCCTGCATAATTGTTGCCATTCTTTCCAATCCCATGCCAGTATCCACATTTTTTTGTGCTAAAGGTGTATATGTGCCATCTTCATTTCTATCGAATTGTGTTAATACCAGATTCCAAAATTCCATATATCTGTCACAATCACAGCCTACACCACAAGTAGGACTATCACAGCCATATTCTTCTCCTCTATCATAATAAATTTCTGTGCAAGGACCACAAGGACCTAGACCATGCTCCCAAAAATTATCTTCTTTTCCTAGTCTTGTAATTCTGTCCTCAGGTAAACCTACTACATTATGCCAAATATCATAAGATTCATCATCATCTAAATACACTGTAACATGAAGTTTATCCTCTGGAATTTCAAGTACTTTTGTAACAAATTCCCATGACCATGGTATAATTTCATTTTTAAAATAATCTCCAAATGAAAAATCTCCCAACATTTCAAAAAATGTACCATGACGAGCTGTTTTTCCAACATTTTCAATATCACCTGTACGAATACATTTTTGACAAGTTGTTACTCTTTTTCTTGGTGGTGTTTCTTGTCCTGTAAAATACGCTTTCATGGGTGCCATACCTGAATTAATTAAAAGTAAACTATTGTCATTGTGTGGTACAACAGAAAAACTTTGTAAACGTAAATGGTCTTTACTTTCAAAAAATGAAAGAAATTTTTCTCTGATTTCATTAACACCTAACTTTTGCATATCATTTCCTCCTTAAAATATATCAATATTGTAATTATAATTACATATTATTATAAAATGAGTAAAAACAATTTTATAATAAAAAACGTCCCTTGACCATATGGTCAGGGACGGGATATTTCTCGTGGTACCACCCTTGTTATGCAAAGCATCACTCAATACCTTTAACGCAGGCTTTACGTCAGGACATACTTTACTTTTCCGCCCTGCTGTCAACAAATTCTGTAAAAAAGACTGCTTCCACAAATCATATCCAAAGCGCTTCCACCTTCTCGCTTCTCTCTAAAGAACTGTATTTTTGTGTACTTCTTCTTTTTATAACATTTTTCTATCAATTTTATTTATCAGATTAAAAAACTTTTACTAATCATCTGATTTCTATTTTTTTAAATTATATATTTGCTGTATACTGTTGTCAAGGGGCATTTTGCAGTATTTTATCAATCGCACAAGCAATTTTTTTCATGCCTTCTTCCATTTCTCTTTGTTTTACATTTGAAAAACAAATCCTTATACTTTGCTGTTCTGTTTTTCCTACATAATATTGACTACTTGGTGATACAATTACATTTTGTACCATAAGCATTTTACAAAGTTCTTCCGCATTTATATTAGTAGGCAAATTTAACCAAAGACTAATTCCTCCATTTGGCAATAAAAAATCAACTTTTCCCTTCAAATGTTTTTTTACAGCACTTACAGCCATACGATATTGTTCTCCGCCATATTTTCTCATAATAGCACTATGATATTGCCAACCGTATTTTCTTAAATAATATTCTACTCCTTTTTGTAAAAATCCAGATGTTGAAATATCTGTTGTATATTTTGCAGATTGTACGCTTTCCAGTAATTTTTTAGGTAAAAGCATAAAGCCCATACGTAGTCCTGGCATGAGTATTTTTGAAAAACTCTTAATATAAATTACTTTATTTTTATAATCTAATGCCTTTAAAGGAACTATTTTTTCTCCCCCATAATAAAAATCATAAAGGTTATCATCTTCTATAATATAAAAATGATATTTTTCAGCAAGTTCCAAAAGTTTTCTTTTTTTTTCCATACTATAAGAAATACCCGTAGGTGTTTGAAAATAAGCCATAATATACAAAAAACGAGGATGATATACTTTTAACAAATTTTCCAATTCTATCATATTAATACCATCGTACTCCATACTGACTGTAATTACATTTCCACCTCTTGACAAAAATGCACCACAAGCACCATAAAATGTTGGTTTTTCTGTAAATATAACATCTCCATAATTCACAAGTGCTTTTGATATAATATCAATTCCCTGCTGTGCACCTGATATAATTTGTATATTATCCGCAGAAGCGTGTATACTGTATTCTTGTAAATATTGACAAATAATTTGTCTTAAAGGCAAATAACCCATACTATTTAAATATCCAAAAGCATTTCCCTTTTCTCTTTCCAAAACAGTATAAAATGCATCTTTAAATTCATCAACTGGAAATAAATGCTGAGGCATAGAAGTATCTACAAAATTCACTGCACCTTCTGTACATATTTGTTTTACAAATGTTTTTGCTTGATTCAAAACAATCGGTTTTTCTATCTGCTCTATCAGTAATGGCGCAACATAAGTTCCGCTACCTACTAAAGAATAAACTACTCTTTTTTGTTCTAAATATTTATATGCTGCAACCACTGTTACTGCATTTACATGAAGTTTTGATGCCATACGACGAATAGGAGGAAGCTTACTATTTGCTGGTAATATCCCTTGTTCTATCATGCGACAAAGTCCCTCCGCTAACTGCTGATATAAAGGCAGTTCTGATTTTTTATCTATAATAATGGAATAAAAAGAATCTTTATCCATATAATCATCACCACACAATCTATAATTTACAAAGTGCTAAAGCATTTTTTTATTCATGCATCAATAATAATCAATTTAAAGTATATTTTTTTATTTTACTGTTATAGGCAATATATTAATTTAAAATAAAAGATATTCCTTACATTTTGTTATGATTGCTTTCTTTACACTATTATATTATCACTAAATAAATGATTCCAAATTACTGTTTTATTATATTTTGCATATATTCAAACTTTTTTGCAGTATATCACATCATATAAAAAAAATCTACTAACTCCCAAAAATCATCATACAATTATTATACCAAACTTCATATTGTTTTGTTTTTTGTACAATAAATGGATTTTATTTTTTTTATTTACAATAAATTATCAATTTGTTATAAATTATCATTTACTTTTTGTCATAATAATAGTAAACTGTTACTATAACATACAATTTGCATGCGAAATATTTTGATAGAGTATTTTCTCCTCATAGTAGGCAATCATAGCAATGACAAAAAAGTATTTTCGTAATTGGCTTTGAAACAAACGAAAATGCTGTATTTTTATGAAAAAGTCAACCGTTATTTGTAAATTTTTAATTTACTGTAACAATACAGACAATTACCATATTTACAAAACATATAACATATAAATATGGTATAATTCTTATTATTTATTATAATTATAATGGGAAAATAATTTTTGTTTGTTAATATTCTGCATTTTTTCTGAAAAAGTAGTTGAGAAGTACTTCATTTTGTATTAAAATAAATTTTGCACTTGTATGATTTATAGCAAAATTGCATTACTCTAACAGTCAAAATTGACCAAAAAAATCTATTGAACAGAGGGGGATATTATGCAAGCTTTAACGTTCAAACGTGGAGTTCACCCACCAGATGGCAAAGCACTTTCTGCGGAACAGCCTATTAAAGTGATACTCCCAAAAGAAAATTCAGAATTGTTTTTCCCTATGTCCCAGCACATAGGTGCACCCTGTGAACCATTGGTTGCCATTGGCGACTATGTAAAAGTGGGACAAAAAATTGCAGAATCACCTGCTTTTATGTCTTCTCCTATATTTTCCAGTATTTCTGGTGAAGTAGTAGACATTCGTCCTATGCTTGTTCCAGGTGGTAACATGGTAAAATCCATTGTTATTAAAAACGATGCAAAAATGGTAGAAGTAGAAGGATTAAATCAAACTCATGATTATACACAAATGAGTAACGAAGAAATCCTAAACTGCATCAAAAATGCTGGTGTTGTTGGTTTGGGTGGTGCCGGTTTCCCAACACATGTAAAACTCAACCCTCCCAAAGACCAAAAAATTGACTACATACTGATTAACGCAGCAGAATGCGAACCTTATTTAACTTGTGACTATCGTCTTATGCTGGAAGAACCTGAAAGAATAGTCAAAGGATTACAAATAATGTTAAAACTGCATCCTGATGCAAAAGGTGTCATTGGTATTGAAATGAATAAACCAAAAGCAATTGAAACAATGACGAAAGCATGTGAAGGCATTTCAAACATTACAGTACAACCTCTTGTAACAAAATTTCCACAAGGTTCTGAAAAACATCTGATTTACTCTATTACAAAAAGAGAAGTAAAATCTGGTGCTTTGCCTGCAAGTGCTGGTTGTATTGTTGACAACGTAGATACCGTTGTAGCAATAGAAAGAGCTTTGTTCAGAGGCAGACCTCTTATGAGAAGAATTATGACAATTACTGGTGGTGCTGTAAAAAATCCAGGCAACTACAAAATCAGAATTGGCATGACAATGAGAGATATTGTAGAACAAATCGGTGGATTTAAAGAAGAAAATCCACCTGCAAAATTGATTGCTGGCGGTCCTATGATGGGTCCTACACTCTTTACACTTGATGTTGCAACAGTAAAAACATCTTCTGGTTTATTGTGCTTTACAGCAGAAGAGGCATTTATACCAGAAGAAAGAAATTGCATTCGTTGTGCAAAATGTGTTGACCATTGTCCAATGGGCTTAATGCCTTTTATGTTGAATCAATTTGCAATTCGTGGCGATGGCGAAAACTTTGTAAAACATCATGGTTTAGATTGTATCGAATGCGGAAGCTGTTCATTTGAATGTCCTGCAAAACGTCAGTTGGCGCAATCTATTCGTGCAACAAAGAAAATTGAAGCTGGTAAAAAAGCGGCTGCAGCTGCAAAAGCAAGAGCAGAAGCGGAAGCTGCAAAAGCAAAAAGTTAATACAGAAGGGGGATAAATGAAAATGGATAAATTTATAGTATCAGGTACCCCTCATGTCCGTTCCAAGGACTCTATACAGGGCATTATGCGTGATGTGTTAATCGGATTGACTCCCGCAGCATTGATGGGTATTTATGTATTTGGACTAAATGCTTTGGTAATTATGGTGCTTTCCATAGCCTCAGCAATGTTTTTTGAATATTTATATCAAAAATTAATGAAAAAACCTATTACTGTTACAGATTTAAGTGCAGCCGTAACAGGCTTACTTTTAGCAATGAATATGCCAGCATCTGCTCCTTATTGGATGCCTATTGTTGGTAGTGCTTTTGCTATTATCATTGCAAAACAACTTTTTGGTGGTCTAGGACAAAACTTTATTAACCCTGCGTTGGCAGCAAGAGCATTTTTATTAGCTTCTTATCCAACAGCTATGACAACATGGCCAGCACCTACTGGAGTAGATGCTGTGACAGTAGCAACTCCTCTTGCTTTATTAAAAGCAGGCGAAATTACAACAGCAACAAGCGGTGACATGATGAATGCACTTGTTGGTACTGTTGGTGGTTGTATTGGTGAAACAAGTGCTATCGCTTTAATCATAGGCGGTGTCTATTTAATCGTAAGACACGTAATCAGCTGGAGAATACCTGTTGTTTATATTGCAACTGTATTTATATTAACAGCATTGATTGGTAGAAATGGCGTCAGAATTCCTCAATATGAAATTTTTGTTGGTGGTTTAATGTTAGGTGCATTCTTTATGGCAACAGACTATGCATCTTCTCCTGTTACACCACTTGGACAAATCATTATGGCTTTAGGCTGTGGTTTGCTTACAACATTAATTCGTATATTTGGCGGTTATCCAGAAGGCGTTTCTTATTCTATATTGATTATGAACCTTTGTGTTCCTTTGATTGACCGTTTCACAGAACCTAAGATATTTGGTGCTTTGGAGGTGAAAAAATCATGAAGGAAATTGTAAGACCAGCAGTGGTATTATTGATTATTACAGCCGTTGCAGCAATGCTTTTAGGTATTGTTTCTGAAACAACAAAAACTGCTATTGCAGAACAGTCTGCAAAAACAGAAGCAGCAGCCATGGCAGCCGTTATGCCTGATGAAGGTGTTGAATTTGAAACCCTTTATGATACTGCAAATGGTGACACAATAGAAGGTACTATTAAAAAAGTCGCAAAAGCAACAAAAGGTGGCGAAACAATCGGTTTTGTTTTAACAACTGCCCCAAGTGGTTTTGGCGGTGAAGTATCTACTATGGTTGGTGTTGATGTAAACGGCGTTGTAACAGGATTGAGAGTATTATCTCATGCTGAAACACCAGGACTTGGTGCATTAGCTACATCACCTGATTTTTATGAACAATTCGTCGGAGCAGCAAGTCCTATACAGGTAACTAAAGACGGCGGCGAAATTGTTCCTATTACAAGTGCTACAATTACTTCCAGAGCTGTTTCTTCTGGTGCAGATGAAGCAGTACAATGGGTAAATGCAAACGGAGGTGCTAATTAATGGGCAATCCAGTTAAAATTATTAAAAATGGTATTATTGATGAAAATCCAACATTCGCACAAGTTATTGGTATGTGTCCCACACTTGCCGTTACCAGCTCTGCCATAAATGGTATTGGTATGGGTCTCTCTACAGCGGCTGTTTTGATTTGTTCAAACTTTTTTATATCTATATTAAGAAAAGTAATTCCTGATAAAGTTAGAATTCCTTGCTTTATCGTTGTTATTGCAACATTCGTTACTATTATACAGTTTTTGTTACAGGCTTATTTACCTGAATTAAATGCATCATTGGGTCTTTACATTCCTTTGATTGTTGTTAACTGTTTGATATTGGCAAGAGCAGAGGCATATGCTTCTAAAAACTCTCCTATCGATTCTATATTTGATGGTATCGGTATGGGACTTGGCTTTACAGTAGCACTTGGATTTTTAGGTCTTGTACGTGAATTCATAGGTGCTGGTACATTATTTAATGTTGCTGTATTACCAGATGCTTTTCCAAAAACATTGTTATTTGTTATGGCACCTGGTGCTTTCTTTACACTTGGCTGCTTAATGGCATTATTAAACTATTTCAGAAATAAGAAAAAAGCGTGAGGAGGGGGAAAATAAATGAATCTGATATTATTAGTATTAGCTGGTATTTTCGTAAATAACTACGTTTTATCACAGTTCTTAGGTATCTGCCCTTTCCTTGGTGTTTCCAAAAAGGTAGAAACTGCAACTGGCATGGGTGTTGCCGTAATATTCGTTATTACAATCGCTTGTGCGGCTGCATATATGGTTTATAATTTTATATTAGTAAAATTACATATTGAATATCTTTACAATATTGCTTTCATATTGGTTATTGCTGCATTGGTGCAATTTGTAGAGATGTTCTTAAAAAAATCTTCACCTTCTCTGTATCAAGCACTCGGTGTATTCTTACCTTTGATTACAACAAACTGTGCAGTATTAGGTGTTGCCGTTGTTAATATGCAAAAAGGTTATAACTTCATTGAAGCAATATTAAATGGTATTGGTGGTGCAGCAGGTTTCGCACTTGCTATTATATTATTTGCTGGTATTCGTGAAAGAATAGAATTTAACGATACACCAAAAGCATTTGATGGTTTCCCTTTGGCACTTGTTACAGCTGGTATTATGTCAATCGCCTTTTTGGGATTCCAAGGCTTAATCAAACTTTAAACAAGGAGTGTGACAAAAATGGACATTATGAATATTATTAACCCAATCATAAGCATTGGCGGCTTGGGTGTTGTTCTTGGCGCAGGCCTTGGTTATGCAGGTAAATTGTTTGCTGTTGAAGAAGACCCAAAACTTGGAGAAGTGCTTGAAGCATTACCTGGTGCAAACTGTGGTGGTTGTGGTTTTCCTGGTTGTGGTGGTTGTGCAGCAGCAATCGTTGCAGGTACAGCTCCAGTAAATGCCTGCCCTGTTGGCGGCGCAGCTGTTGCTGAAAAAATTGGTTCTATTATGGGTGTAGAAGCTAGTTCAGCAGAACCAACAGCAGCTTTTGTAAAATGTCAAGGTACTTGTGACATAGCAAAAGAAAAATATACTTATTTTGGTTTAGATGATTGTACTATGGCAATGCAATTAGCTGGCGGAGGTGCAAAAAGTTGTACATATGGCTGTCTTGGTTTAGGAAGCTGTAAAAAAGTTTGTGCATTTGGTGCCATAGAAATTATAAATGGTGTTGCTGTAATTGATAAAGATAAATGTGTTTCTTGTGGCAAATGTGTTTCTACTTGTCCAAAACATATTATTGAATTACTTCCTGTTAAAAAGAAAGTAAAAGTACAATGTTCTTCTAAAGACATGGGCAAAAATGTAAATGCTGTATGTTCCGCAGGTTGTATTGCTTGTAAAATTTGCGAAAAAAATTGTCCTTTTGATGCAATACACGTAATTGATAACTTAGCAGTTATTGATTATGATAAATGTAAAGCGTGCGGTATTTGTGCAAACAAATGCCCTAAAGGAGTTTTAACTGGTAAAAAACCTGCTGCTCCTAAAGCAGATGCTCCAAAGCCAGAAGCTCCAAAACCAGAAGCTCCAAAACCAGACCTTACAAAAAAAGAAGAAAAAAGCGAATAATTTTTAAAAAGCCTGCCTCTAAAGCAGGCTTTTTACTTTAATATATGATTTCTTATTCTATTTATAATAAAATATCTATATAATTTGCATGGTATATACTTTTTATATATTTTTTTGCAAAATTGGCTTGCATTTCAAAAAAATATGATATAATCTTATAGTAGTAAATTGATTTATAAATCCTAAAGAGGTGCGACCATGTTACAAAAATTAATATTAGCAACAAATCTTTTTTCCAGAGCAAACTTATTAAAACAGTTGTCTGTCCCTTTTGAAGAACTATTTTGTAAAATTGAAGAAAAAGATGTTGAAATTGATAATGAATATTCTCCCTATGAATGGGTAAAATCTATTTCAGCAACAAAAGCCATGTCTGTTTTAGGCAGAGTGGAAGGAGAGGCAATTATACTTGGTGCAGATACTGTTGTTACAGATTTCGGAAGAATACTGCATCGTCCTAAAAATAAACAAGATGCCGTTGCCATGCTAAAAAAATTGCAAGGGCGTAAACACACAACATATACTGGTTTAACTGTAATATATCATCATGCAGATGGCTCTTATGAAATGGACAGCTATGTAGATGGTGTAGATGTTTATATGCATCATCTTTCAGATAAATTGATTGATGCTTATACAGATACAGATGAACCCTATGACAGACCCGGAGGTTATTCTATAAGCGGAAAAGGCGCTCTTTTAATTGAAAATATTTATGGTGATTATTATACACTTGCAGGTTTACCACTTCGTCTTTTAAACAAATCTCTATTGAAACATAATATTGATATTATAGATTTTTGGATTAAACCACAATAAACATCATTCCCGACGGTTCGTATCTATTTACAACCGTCTTTTTTCATTTTTACGAAATATTAGTAACATTCTAACCTTTTTAGATAACAAATATTTATCAATATTATAAAATACAATTATGATATATTAAACACATTGATAAATTTTTAATTTACACATTTAACTATTATTATCTATTTTCGTTAAATTTTTAAGATAAATTTAATAATACTATTTGCTTTAAAATGTTATTATTGAAATACAGTAAAAAAAGCGGTATGATTACAAGTAGACTATTTATCACAACGCAATACAAATATTTTATAATATTATGAAATATTTTTGACCATACTTTGATAAATATACTTATACTGCAAAATATTTCATATTCACAACAAAAATTGATAAATATATTTTATTTTTAATATGGATTACTTTTAATAATTACAAATATATCGTATACGAAATAAAAATATTTTGCTTAGTTTTAATAAAACTGAAAATACTATTCTATATGATACGAATGAGAGGAGAAAAAATTTATGTTTTCAAAAGACATGGGAATTGATTTAGGGACTGCAAACACCCTTGTATATATGCCAGGAAAAGGAATTGTTGTAAATGAACCTTCTGTTGTAGCAATTAATTTGCAAACAAAAGAAGTGCTTGCCGTAGGCAATGAAGCGAAAGATATGATTGGTAGAACACCTGGAAATATTGTAGCAATACGTCCTATGAAAGATGGTGTAATTGCAGATTTTGATACAACACAAGCTATGCTCAGATATTTTATCAATAAAGCGTGTCCTCGCTCTATGTTTGGTCCAAAACCAAGAGTTGTTGTTTGTGTTCCTTCTGGTGTAACAGAAGTGGAAAAAAGAGCAGTATTGGAAGCGGCTGTCTCTGCTGGTGCAAAAGATAAAGATACCTATTTAATTGAAGAACCTATGGCTGCATCCATAGGAGCAGGACTTCCAGTAGAAGAACCTACTGGTAGTATGATTGTTGACATTGGTGGCGGTACAAGTGAAGTTGCTGTTATATCATTAGGTGGTATTGTTACAAGTACTTCTTTACGTATTGCTGGAGATGAATTAGATAACTATATTGTAAATTATATTAAAAAAGAATTTAATCTTGCCATAGGTGACAGAACCGCAGAAGAAATTAAAATTTCAATAGGCTGTGTATACCCTACTGACGACATTAGAGAAATGAATGTAAGAGGACGTGATTTACTTTCTGGGCTTCCTAAAACAGTTGTTGTAACATCTACCGAAATTATGGAGGCATTACATGAACCAGTTTATTCTATTATTGATACGATAAAACAAACATTAGAGGCTACTCCTCCTGAATTAGCTGCCGATGTTATGGAGAGTGGTATTACATTAACAGGCGGAGGTGCTTTATTAAGAGGATTAGACTATTTAATTTCTGATGAAACAGGTATGCCTGTGCATATAGGTAATGAACCTTTAAATTGTGTTGCTACAGGTACTGGACTTGTATTAGAACACATTGACACATTAAAAGCAGTATTAATTTCACCAAGAAAAATAAGATTTTAATTAAAGTATAGGGAGTATGTATTGTGGAATTTTTTGAAGAACACAAAAAACAAATTATGTTAGCCACCATTGCAATACTCATTGTTGTAATATTTATCACTTATGGCAGAAAAACAAAAGCAACTTTTGTAGAAAGTGCGCTCGGTTTTGTGATTACTCCTGTACAGGAATTGACAACAAATGTAGGAAATTGGTTTGGTAGTAAAATTGACTGGATACGAAACAAAGATAATTTAGCAGCAGAAAATGAACAATTAAAAGAACAAATTGCATTATTGGAATTAGAAAACAAAAGATTAAGAAGATATGGTACTGAAAACCAAAGACTATCAGAATTATTAAAAATTTCTCAAAAATATGCGGATTATAATACTACCGGAACACAAATTATTGCAAAAGACCCTGGTAACTGGTATGATATTTTTTTAATCAATAAGGGTACAAATGATGGTTTAGAAGCAAATATGGTTTTAACTTCATCAAATGGTTTAGTAGGAAAAATTATAGAAAGCGGTACAAATTATTCTAAAGCACAATCTATATTAGACAGCAGAAGCTCTGTTCCTGCAATGAGTATACGTACAGAAGATTTAGGTGTTGTAAAAGGGGAATATTCTCTTATGAACAGTGGTCTTTGTCGCATGGAATATATTGATTCTGAGGCTGAAATTATGGAGGGTGACGAAATTGTCACCTCTCACCTCAGCGATGTCTATCCTTCTGGTATTACAATAGGTAGAGTAAAAGAAATCAAAACAGATGCAAATGGATTAACAAAATATGCTATCATAGAGCCTTATGTTGATTTTAAGCATTTAGATACTCTTTTAGTAATAGGTGAAACGATACAGGAGGAAAAATAATGAGGATATTGATTACTGCTGTATATATTATAATTAACTTTTTAATACAATCTACTATACTACACTATATTGAAATACGAGGGGTTATTCCAAATACTACAATTATATTAGTGGTTTCTTATGCTCTTTTGAGAGGTAGTACAGAAGGTGCTATTGTAGGATTTTTTACAGGATTATTGCAGGACATTTTTTTTGGTACATCAATCGGTTATTTTGCATTGTTTAATACTGTTACTGGCTATTTATTCGGTAGAGGTAATCATAATTTTTACAGAGAAAATTATATTTTGCCTATGATGTTATGTGCTGTTGCTGTTCTTTTATATGAAACAATGATATATATTACCAGTTTTCTTTTTAGAGGACAATTAAATATTATATATATATTGGTAAATACCATATTACCAGAAACAGTATACTCCTGTATATTTACTATTCCTCTCTATCGTATTTTATTTGGTACAAATGAATGGTTAGAATTAAAAGAAAAATATAAATATAGATTATTTTAAAGGCTTCCCCTTTTTACGGAGGATGTTTTATGAACAAATTTCAAGAAAAAATACAAGAATTTTCAAAAAACAGAATTTTTATATTACTTTGCAGTATTACTGTACTTTTTTCAATATTGATTTTTCGCTTATTTTTACTACAAATTATACATGGCGAAGAATATGAACAAAAATTGACAACAAGTATATTAAGGGAAGTAAAATTGCCTGCTTCTCGTGGTACAATATACGACCGTTATGGACGTCCTCTTGCTGTCAATCATGTTGCGTACTCTATACAAATTGATAACAGTATTACACTTGATTTATCAGGATATAAGCCAAAGCTTGTTATGGATTTTATAGAATACATGAAGCAAAAAAATATGACATTAACAGATACATTACCTATATCAAATACAAAACCTTATACATTTACATTTAAAACATTACAGGAAGAACAAGACTGGAAACAACAGCATGGTATTCCTAAAAATATGATAGAATGTTCTGCCGAAGAAGTACTTACTTATTTTGAAAATGAGCTTGCTATCCCTTCTCATTTTTCAGAGGAAGAAAAAAGAAGTGCCATTTCTTTTTATACTTCTGTTGATGATAGAAATATTATGGTATTATCATTATTAAAAATATTAGACCAAAATAATGAAACATTAGTGGACGATTTGCCAATTACACAACAACAACCCTATAATTTCTTATTTAATGATAATAAAGGAAAAGAACTTTCTTGGAAAACCACTGTTGATATGAAAACAGAACAACAACAAGCATATGACGCAACACAAACTATTGATTATTTACAAAATTATTTTGATATTCCAAAAGAATTGCCTTCTGACATTGTAAGAAAAGTAATCGGCATACGTTATGCTATGTTTTTGGAGCGTTTTTATCGTTATCAGCCTGTTACTATATCATTAGACGTTTCTACTAAAACACTTGCTAATGTAGAAGAAATGAATGATATATTTCCTTGTATTATAGTAGGTACAGATTCATTAAGGGATTATCCTATGGGAAAATATTTTGCTCATATTATAGGATATACCAGAAAAATGACAGATACCAATTATGATATTTATAAAGATGATGTTGACGAAGAAGGCAATAAAATATATTCTATGACTGATGTTGTAGGGCAGTCTGGTATAGAATCTATATTTGAAAGAGAATTAAATGGTAAAGATGGTAAAATGGTTGTAGAAGTTGATAACGTAGGAAGACGTATGAATACCATAGAATCTCAAAATCCTGTTTCTGGGCAAGACATTTTTTTAACATTAGATAGTCGACTTCAAAAATCTGCTTATGATGCATTAGAAAATGTATTAAGAGATGTGATTAAAAGAAAACTGAATGGTGGTGGTACAACACTCCAAGAATTATTTAGTCGTATGCTTTCAGATAACAGTATTTCTATTGATAAAATATGTAATGCAACAGAAGGAGAACAATATATCTTATATCAAAAAATACTAGAGCAAGATGCTGCATTTGAGTTGACAGAATTAACAGAAGAAGAAAGAAAAGCAGGAAAAGTAAATCCAAGGGATTTTGCATTACAAGTACTGACATCAGCCATAGACAAGGGAGAAATTACACCAAGACAATTAATATTAGTATTAATTGAGCAAGGAAAAATTTCAGCAGATGCAGAATATTTGACAAGTATTCAAAATGGTATCATTTCTCCTCTGCAAGTAATTAATGATAAATTGGATTCTGGAGAACTCACACCAGGAGATACTAATTTAGACCCTTGTACAGGTTCTGTTGTAATTTCTCGTGTAGATTCTGGAGAAGTTTTGAGTTCTGTCACATATCCATCTTATGATACAAATGAATTCTCAAATAACTTTAACAATAGTTATTATATTGATTTAATGCATAGAAAAGATACAACGCCTCTTGTTAACAGACCTATGTCAGAAAGAAAAGCACCTGGTTCTACATTTAAAATGATACCAGCACTTGCTGGATTAGAAACAGGAGTGATTACACCAAACAGCACAATAAACGACTTAGGCTATTTCACCAAAGCAGGTAAACCTTATCCAAAATGCTGGATTTATGGCAGTAGTGGTGGCAGACATGGAGCTGTGAATGTAGCCCATGCATTAGAAGTATCTTGTAACTATTTCTTTTATGAGCTTGCTTATCGTATGGGAAATGCTTCTGAAAAAACAACAGCACAAGGTATTGCTACATTAAATGAATATATGGCAGCATTTGGCTTAAATGATTATACAGGGGTAGAAATAGGTGAAAGTTCTCCTATGATGGCAACACCTACAAATAAAGAACGTTCTATACGTGCTATCAATCCAAATGCATCAGAATCTCAAGTACAATGGACAGATGCAGATTCTATACGTACCTATATTGGACAGTCTGTAAATAACTATGCTCCTATCCATATGACAAAATATATTGCTACGTTAGCGAATGGTGGCACAAGATATAAAATGCATATGGTATCAAAATTAGTAAATGCTGATGGTACTACAGCACAGCAATTTGATGAAGTAGTAGAAAATATATTGGAATTACAACAACAAAACTTAGATATTGTATACCAAGGTATGCTTCTCGTTACATCTGGACAAAAAGGGACATTGCGTACAATATTTAATAACTTTCCTATACAAGTTGCAGCAAAATCTGGTACAGCAGAAGAAGATAAATCAAGAAGTTCTCATAGCTGGTTTGTTTGCTTTGCGCCTTATGATGACCCACAAATTGCAATTACAGTACTATTGCCTTATGGAGAAATATCTGGTGCACCTGCTGCTGTTATTGCAAGAGAAATTATAAGAGATTATATGGGATTAAATTATGAGCCTGAAAATCATTATATGGAAAATATATTAGCTGAATAATTATTTTTCATTTTTAGTAAAACACTAAAATTTTATAAGAAATGGTAGTATTTTTGTGGGTTTCCACCCAAACCCACAAATTTTTTAAAAAAGCTTTAAAAAAAACTTTATATATTGCGAATATTATTTTATGATTATATCATATAAAATCATACTAAATAAAGTCGCAAAATTATTGGGGGGATAGTAATTATGAATCAAGAAAATTACGTCATGTTTAAGGGCACAAAAGATGGTATTAATATTTTATTATATGAAGATATTTCTTTTACAGAACTAGAATCACTTTTTGAAAAAAAAGTAATAGAATCTGCTAAATTTTTTGAGGGTGTAAAAACTTCTATAGGTTTTCAAGGTAGATTACTCTCTCAAGAAGAAGAAAAAACACTTTTAGACATTTTATCTAAACATACAACAATGAATATTACATTTATAAGAGATATTAAAAAAGACCAAAATTCACAATGCATACCAGAAGGTATTATATTGCCTGAAGATTTACAGCAACATTATATTACAAAATATCATAAGGGTTCTGTACGTTCTGGGCAATGTCTTACATTTGATGGTAGTGTTGTTGTAATAGGAGATGTCAACCCTGGTGGAGAAGTAAAGGCATCAGGCAATATTATTATACTGGGACAACTAAAAGGAATGGCTCACGCTGGTTGTAATGGTATGACAGATGCATTTGTTTCTGCATTATATATGATACCAGTGCAACTTCGTATTGCAGACATTATTACACGTTTTCCAGAAGAAAACAAAAAAGGTCCAAAACCACCAGAATTTGCCTATGTGGAGGAGGGGCAAATTTATGTTATGCCTCTTGCTTGAAGAGGAGAGCTTCGTAAACAAAGTCAAAAACGTCGTCATATGCTACTCCAAAAAGCAATGGCTTTTCATTATCTTTCAGGTTTACAGCATATCAAAAATGTATGGAAAAAATAAAGACTTTTTGCGAGGCTTGGGGACCTCTCCACAGCAACATTTTTATTGATTATACAATCATTTGTATCTTTAATATTATTACTTCATAAATAACATAAATTATGATTACTGTCGTTTTTTGCGACAGCAAATCATAATTTGCTAAAAAAAAAGAGTGCAAAATGGTAATACTTTTGTTAATATATAAGTATACAAACTATTTTTATATTAATATGGAAAACAAATCGAAAATTTATTTGTTTTCGGCTCAGATTGTCGAAATACTATAATATTATATAAAATATTTTTTGCAGACTTTACTAATACACAAAAACTTTTTCATATTTTGTTTTGTTTATTATAAAAAACTGCTAAAATTATAAATAACCGCAATAGCGGAAAAAGTGAATTCCAGAACTAGGGGGAACAATACATGAGTGAAGTTATCGTAATAACAAGTGGAAAAGGCGGTGTTGGTAAAACAACCACCAGTGCAAATATTGGTTGCGGACTTGCACTAACTGGTAAAAAAGTTGCACTTGTAGACGCAGATATTGGACTGAGAAATTTAGACGTCGTTATGGGACTGGAAAACCGCATTGTTTATGATTTAGTTGATGTGGTAGAAGGTAATTGTCGGCTGAAACAAGCCTTAATCAAAGATAAACGATATAATAGCTTATTTTTATTACCTGCTGCTCAAACTAGAGATAAAGATGCTGTTTCTCCTGAGCAAATGCAAAAACTTTGTGAAAATTTAAAAGAAGAAGAATTTGATTATATTATTATAGACTGCCCTGCTGGCATTGAACAAGGTTTCAAAAATGCTATTGCTGGTGCAGACAGAGCGATTGTCATCACCACGCCAGAAGTATCTGCTGTAAGAGATGCAGACAGAATTATAGGTCTTTTAGAGGCAAGTGGATTAAATGACCCTACATTAGTATTAAATAGACTTCGTGTAGATATGGTAAAACGTGGTGATATGATGAGTATTGATGATGTTACAGAAATACTTGCTATTGAAATATTAGGCGTTGTTCCAGATGATGAAAGCATTGTTGTTGCTGCAAATAAAGGCGAACCTGCTGTAACAGACCCTGAATCTTTTGCAGGACAAGCTTATCGTAATATTGTAAAAAGAATACAAGGAGAAGATGTTCCTATTATGCGCTTTGAAAAAGATGCAGGACTTTTTAATAAACTTTTCAAAAATATGTTTCGTCGTTAAATAAAGGATGTGATTTTTCAATGGATTTTCTTAACTTCTTTAAAAAGAAGGACAGCACTGCATCAAAAAATGTAGCAAAAGATAGATTGAAATTAGTGCTTGTTCATGACCGTGTAAATTGTTCTTCTCAAATACTAGAAATGCTAAAAACGGATATTATAAAAGTCATATCTAACTACATGGAAATTGACGAAGAAGAATTAGATATTCAAATTACACAGACACAATCTGATGATAATATGGGTACAGTGCCTGTACTTTATGCCAATATTCCTATTAAAAGTATGCGTAAAGTAAATCAAGATTAAAACATTTTAAATACATATCATATTTTTTATATATTTTACATACAAATAATACTTTTTATACATTTGCTCTGTTTGATTATTTTGAGCAATGCATTTTTTAATATTTTTTGATATGCTAAATGATTATATATTTGTATTTTTGCAGACCGGATTATTTTTTCGGTCTGTATTGTTTTATGTTTTATATAGAGTTATTTTTGTATAGGAGGTTTATTTTATGAATATAAAAAAACAATTTTCTAATTTAGATTTTTTATTAATTACTGCCATTTGCATATTATCTATATTTGGTATTATATGTATTGGCAGTGCTACACATATTAATTTAGGAGAAGACCCTAGTAATTTTTATAAACAAATTGTATGGTTTGCAATAGGAATTGCTTTAATGTTAATTGCTTCTATTGTTGATTATGAATCTATTTCACGATTTTATGTACTTTTTTATATTTTAAATATACTGCTATTACTTGCTGTATTAGTTTTAGGAACAAATGTAAAAGGTGCTACTCGTTGGATTGCTATTGGTCCTGTCAATGTGCAACCTTCTGAATTTGCAAAACTGATTATGATATTTTTTCTAGCAAAATTTTTAACAAAAAAACAAGAGCAAATTAATCATGTCCCTACACTTTTGTTAATATGTACTAGTGTAGCAATTCCTGTTATTTTAATACAAAAACAACCTTCCCTTTCTGCTAGTCTTGTATTACTTGCCATATTGTGCATTACATTATTTGTAGCAGGCATTGATTTTAAAATTATAAGATTGGTATTATATATTTTAATACCTGCCGTAGCATTTGTGTTATGGGACGTCAGTCGTGAAGTGCCATTAATTATGGATAAAATATTAAAACCTCACCAATTTACGAGAATATTAACATTTGTTGACCCTACTCGAGATATGAGTTCTTATTATCAAACAGAAAAGGCAATCAATGCAATTGGTGCAGGACAGCTTCATGGAAAAGGACTCTATCAAGGTACATTAAATCAATTAAGTTACTTACCTGAACCCCATAATGATTTTATTTTTTCTGTAATTGGTGAAGAATTTGGATTTATAGGCTGTGTGATAGTGTTGTTGTTGTTGCTTTTTATCATATTTCGTTGTATATTAATAGCAGTATCCATTCGTGATTTGTTTAGTCAGCTTATTGTAGTAGGCGTTGCTGGTATGATTGCCTTCCAAACATTTGTTAATGTAGGTGTTGCAACAGGCATTATGCCAAATACAGGTATGTCTTTGCCATTTGTTAGTTATGGTGGTAGTTCTATGTGGACAAATATGGCTGCAATTGGTTTAGTATTAAATATCGGTATGAAGCGTTCTAAATCGCTTTTTGAAGGGTAATATAAAGCAAAATCCGAATGAAAAAGATATGGAGAAAACACTTCTGCAATACAAAAAATAATTGCGGATAATACCGATACGTTAGTCGGGAATTTATGCCTATAAAATGTATCAGTAATTGTGGACAGTATTTTCACAAAAGCATATACATTAAAACAGGAATGAAACATAAAATTTTATATTATTTTTATAAACTTTTATCACTTTTCAATAACGAAATTACTTCCAAACATTTATATTGATTGAAACGTGCAAAAGGTGATAAATAAGATGTTCTTTATTAAGAACATTTCACACAAAAGAAAAAACAATAAACGCAGCCCACAGCGTTGCATATCTAAAGATATGACAAAACAGGAAAGGAGAAAATTGCTGTAAAATTTGTGGCATTATAAAAAGTATATTTTATATATGACTTTTTATAATTTTTCAGTAATGGTTTAAATTATGAATATTGCTTTAATTGCACATGACAACAAAAAAAAATTGATGGAAAATCTTTGTATTGCGTACCGTCATATACTTTGCAAGCATGAATTATATGCTACTGGTACAACTGGTCGTCTTGTAGAAGAAACAGCAAATCTTGTGGTTCATAAATATTTAGCAGGTCCTTTAGGTGGCGAGCAACAGCTTGGCGCACAAGTGGCAAGTGATGATATTGACTTGGTGATTTTCTTAAGAGACCCTATTGCTCAAAAAAATTATGAGCCTGATATTAACTCTATATTACGTCTTTGCGATATGCATAATATTCCTCTTGCCAGCAATTTAGCTACGGCAGAAATATTACTTCTCGCTTTAGACAGAGGAGATTTGGATTGGAGAAACGTGGTGAAATAATATGTCTTTGTATGTAAAAATATTACTTATCTATACACTCATTATAAACATACTATTGTTTTTTACAATGGGATTTGACAAACATTGTGCTGTAAAGGGGAAATGGCGCGTTCCTGAGTCTACTCTTTTTATATTAGCACTTTTGGGTGGCAGTATAGGTGGCTTTATTTCTATGAAGGTATTTCATCATAAAACAAAAAAATGGTACTTTTATGTCATTTTTATATTGGCTTTGTTTTTCCAAATTGCTTTATTAATATTGTTTTTTCCCCAATCAAAAACATTTTTTCTACTTCCAAAAGCGACTAACGATAATATCATGACATGGATATAATATAAACCCCTTATGAATCATCATAAGGGGTTTTATCACTCTTTGTATTTTTATTTTACACCAAATACATGACGTCCTATTGATGTTGTGATGGGTACAGACCATATCCATCGGCTTGTTGCGGTAGCAGGATTCCAATAATATAATGCGCCATTTGTAGGGTCCCAGCCATTTAAAGCATCTTGTGCGGCACGAAATGCTGTATCATTAGGTGTTAAAGTAATTTGACCATCTCTCACTGCATCAAAAGCACCCCTTTGATATACCACTTCTGCAATAGAATTAGGAAAATCTTCACTAGATACTCTATTCAATATCACTGCACCTACTGCTACCTGTCCTTCATAAGGTTCTCCTCTAGCCTCTCCATGTATTGCTGAGGCAAGCAAATATAAATCTTCATCAATATCACTTTGTCCTGTTTGACTAACACCACTACTACCTGTTCCAGAAGAAATGCCTAATGCACTTAGTGTTGCTGTTCCAGCAATGCCGTCTGCTGTTAGTCCATTATCCCTTTGAAATGATACAATCGCATTATAAGTACCTGTACCATAAATACCATCTACATTTCCTGTATAATATCCTCTATTTTTTAGTGCTTGCTGTACATCTCTTACAAGCTGACCTCTTGTCCCCCACGAAACATAAGAAAGCGTTGTAATTGTTTGTTGTTGACTTTTATAATAGTATACTGTTGATGCTGTTGTAATTACACAGCATATTAAAAAAATAATTTTAACTATTTTATTTTTCATAGTATCACTCCGAAGCTATTTGATATTGATTTCATATTTTATTATGATTGTTTTTTCTCTTGCCACCATTCTACAATTTTAAATTTTACATTTGTATTAATTTCATTTTCTGTATTGTCAATCACAGAAAATTCTTCTTCTGTTAAAGTATACTGTAAGCGAATTTTACTTTCCTCTGTTACTTCTGAATAAGCAACGTCAACATAGCATAATGGAGGATATACAACACACCACCAATTTTGCCCTTCCCCTTTCCCAATTTCAACACGTAATGCATCATACACACCAGCTGGGAATGACAAATCACCATATTGTTTTAATGGAAATACTGTTTTTTCTAAATAGACTTTTACATCATAATCATAGCCTTGTTTTTGTATTTCATTTAATGCTATTTGTTCTATTCTATCAAAATTGTTTTTTAAAAATAGTTTTGTTTGTTCTTTTGTATGATATTGCTCTAATTGCTGCCCTAAATCCTTTAATATGGCATCTCTTACTGCTAATTTTAAATTTTGGTCATATTCTGTATCACTGTTTGCTAAAACATGAAAACGTATTACTTTTGATGCAATACCACTTTGTATATAATTAGAATATGCTCTTGTTGCTACTGCAATACAAAATATAAATAATATCAATGTAAAAGTACAAGCATACAGTATATTTTTTTTCTCCATTTTTAATATATATTTCGCTCTATAATATGTATATGCTAATCCTTTCATATTTTCACCTCTTTTTTGATTTGATATAAAAAGGATTACCATAATATAAAAAGTTATACCTTAATTTTTAAAATATTAGTCTACAACACCTATTGTTCTAATTTTGACAGAAACAGAAACATCAAAATGCATATTTTGTATCATTTCATTTGCGTCTGTTCCATACTTATTATAAAGTTCAAAATTTTTCTTTTTTAGTTCTGACGCAATGTCAAATATATCTTTTTTATAATTTTTTTGTGCTAATGCTATTGTATTTTCTATTTCTGATTTTATGATGATTTCAAATATATTTTCCAATTCTGTTAAAGAATCACTATCAAATATACTTTTACTTTCCAAGCTACTTCCTTCTGCACTGCCTTCTATAAAAAGCTGTATATGACAAAATAATTCATTATTTTGTTCTGAAAAATATAACTTACTTTTATTTTTATATATCCACATAGGAATAGTGTTATTTTTCCATATTCCGTCTATTACAGCACCTTTTCCCATTCCTTTGAGTAATAATACCCCTTCCTCTTGTTTTCCCGTTAAACTGCCAATAAATGCATAATTGCTTATAACAATTCCTCCACCTATTTTAATTCCTTGTTCTGTTGCTTCAATTTTAGGTAATATACTGCTACCACTGCTACTTCTAATTTCTCTCAAAAATGTTTCTAAATCCAATTTTCTTGTAACTGCTACATCTTGTGCTGTATTTTTATAAAAGTCCCATATAAAAAGTCCTGTAGAAGCATCTGCCTCTAATATAGCATCAATACATTCCTTTGCTGTTCCTTTTGTACCCAACAATATAATCTTTCCAGAAATATCTTGATTTCTTTCCAGTTCATCTAATACAGATTGTAAATATTCCTTTTCCTGAAGTAATTCTTTTCCTAATACTACTGTTTTCAGTTGTCCCAAATAAACCTGTCTGCTACTATAAGTATCTGCTTGTCTTATAGCAGTAGCAATAGTATCTCCTTTTACTATAATCCCTTTTTCAGGTGCTTCACTGCTACTACTTTCTTCCCCGCTATTCATAGAAGAAAGCTGTGCAGGTGCCAATGTAATAACATAGCGATTATCATCTGTACTTTTGTCAATACCCATTGTAATGATATAACTTCTATCTTCCATTTCCTTATTATCCCAACAGCCAGAAAGAAAACAGACTGCTAGAAATAATATACATTGTTTTATCCATTTCATATCTGCTTTCCTCCTTTTATGCTGTCCAATATTAAAAGTATAACAGGTAATATCAAAATATAAAATGTTCCTCCATATAATTTTAATTTTTCCATATAATCATATACATTTGCTACATTTTGAGGTAATACTGCTACTAAAAATATCATAATCATAACAAATATGATCCATTTTCTTGCTGGTATTTTTTTATTTTTATTGTATTGTATTCTTTCGAATATAATTGTCACAAAAAAGAGTGCAGCACTTACTGATGCAAATATAGACGCTACCCAAAACCAAAGCATAAATATATCTTGTCTATCTAAAAAAGAACCTGGCATCTGCAAAGAATCCATCATCTGCAATACAGGAAATAATTTATTGGTAACAGAATACTCCCCAAAAACAGCAATGGTTAAAAGTGTAATCAATGTCATAAAAAATGCTATAGCAATGCCCGCTTCCAATACTCCTCTTTTTGCTTTTTGTGGGTGCTGTAAATAAGGAAATACTAAAAACAATAATTCTAATCCTTGAAAAGAAAGTATTGTTTTCCAAGCGCCTATTGTAATTTGAGAAGTATTATGGCTCATAATAGGACGTAAATTACTATAATCTGCTGTAAATATCGCTAATATCATCAATATCAAAAAAGGTACAAATACAAACACAAATAATATCTCACCTGTTCTTGCACGACATTCATAACCTATTGCAGATACATACGCACAAATAAATAGCATAGCAAGTACTGTTATAAAAATAGGTGTACGAAATAACATAGATTGTCCTATCATTTCACAAAATATACGTAATTCTAATCCTGCACCTATTATAATTTTAATTGCTAGTGCCAATGAAATTAGTATACCTATGGGACGAGAAAGCAGTGTTTGAGAAAGTTCTACTATTGTTTTATCTGTATGCCTTCGTCCTAATATTGTAAAAACAAGTGTAAAAACTGCCATAACTGCACTACCCAAGAGTACTGCAATCCACCCATCATTTCCTGCTGAATTTACAGTCTGTCTTGGTAGTGTTACAACAGCCGTTCCAAACAAATCTAATATCAATAATGCTTGTAATTGTCTAATAGAAATTTTGTCATTTTCGGAAAACATTACATTTTGCCTCCCTTTTCTCTTTGTCTATGTTTATCATTAGAAAAAATAGGTCTTTTTTTCATAAACCATAATGGTAAACGAAATATACTATCCTCTAAATCATTATAATTGTTTACTGATGCGGAACAAAAAGGATACAAAAACGGTATATGAAAACTTTTTAAACTTGCCATATGAATCAGCATTAATATTAGTGCAAGCCAAAAACCATATAGCCCTAAAAATGCCGAAAATATCAACACAATATATTTTGTTAAGCGTAGTCCTGAAACCAATGCGATATTAGGAATAACAAATGTGCAAATTCCTGTTAATGCTGAAACAATTACTACACTTGGACTGACAATACCTGCTTCTACGGCTGCCTGCCCTATAATAATTCCTCCCACAATACCTATTGTAGAACTTACAGGAGAAGGAAGCCTGATTCCTGCCTCTCTCAATAATTCAAATGCTAATTCCATAATTAATATTTCTCCCACTGCAGGAAATGGAATATTTTGTCTTGTTTCTGCTATTTTAAGTGCTAAATTTGTAGGAAGCATAGATGGATGAAATACAGTCAATGCAATATAAAGTCCTGGTAATGCTACAGCTAAAAATCCTGCACAATATCTTATTAATCTAATAAAACTCATTATTTCCCATCTATCATAATAATCCTCTGACGCTTGAAAAAATACATTTAATGTAGCTGGTGCTATTACTACAAAAGGTGTATTATCTATCACAATTACAACTCTGCCCTCTAATAATGCAGACGCTGCTTTATCTGGACGCTCTGTCATTTGTAATTGAGGAAAAGGAGAAAGCCATCTATTTTCCAGTAACTGGTCAATATACCCACTATCTAATATTACATCAATATCAATTTGATTGATTCTATATTCTACCTCTTGCAATATTTCCTTTCTTACAATATCCTCCATATATAATATTGCAACATCTGTTTTACTTCTTTTGCCTACTTTTGTTCTTTTTACTTTTAATTTTGTATCTCGTATTCTTCTTCTTATCAATACAATATTAGTTGCTCCTATTTCTGTAAAAGCATCTTTTGGTCCTTGTACAACTACTTCTGTTTTTGCCTCACTAACTCCACGAGAGGGAAAGCCTTTTGTAGAAGCCTGTAATGCAATGTCATTTTCGTCCATAAGTAATATGGTATCCCCTAAAAGTACTGCGTCAAATATTTCTTGAAATGTTTTTACTTCATTCATTTCTCCAATAGCAATAACTTCTTCATTCAGCCTTTTAAGCATACCCTCTTTTTTTCCATCAATACGACAGCGATTCATTATATTTGTTAATATAGATTCCTCTATGGCACTTCCATTTACAATATTATCTGTATATATCATATATACAGCAATATCTTTCTTTTCTCCCACAAAAAAACGTCTTTTTACAATATCACCACAGTTTTGAAAAGCATTTTCTATAATAGTAATATTTTTTTCTAAATTTTTTGAAATCTGTTCCACGGACATCACCTACTTTACATACTTTTTATTAGCTTTTGCCAAATCATTAAAAATATGTAATTTTTTCATAAAAAAAGAACAAGATAAATATTCTTGTTCTTTTTATAATATCATTATAATATTGTTTTTAGCTTGCACTGCCTAATACACAAGTATTATCAAATGTAAACATAAGCAAATCATGATTTAATGTATTTTCCAAAAGGCTATTTTCAATACTGTCAACTGCTAATCCTGCTTGTTTCAATGTAATTTCAGTAACATTTCCCACATTATAATTCACAGTTACCTTTTCCAAATCTGATTTTGCTTTTTCTAAATCTGTCAACAAATTTTTTCTCATAGATTCTAATTGTTGTAATTGTATATATGCCTCTCTAATACTTTTTTCTTTGCTTTCTTTTGCATTTTTATAATCTCTTGCAGTATTTGTTGCTTCCAATTCACTTGTTCTATGTTCAGAGCCTGTTGTACCTAATGATATTGTTTTTGCTGAAAATTCTGCATTTTCCACTGCAATTTGTTGCATCTGTAAAGATTGGTCAGTAGAAAGTTTTCTACTTACATACATATCAATACTCATATTCATTTCAAGAGGTGTATACTCTACATCATTGATAATTTCATATCTATCTTCTGGTGCAACACCAATTAAATCATTTAAAGCAATATATGCATTATCAATACTCATTTGTAATTGTCTAATTTGTTCAGCCATTTGTTGAGTTTGTCTATCTAAATCTTGTAAATCCTTTTTGCTCATCATGCCTACTTGATTTTTCAATGTAGCCTGTGCCAAAAGTTGTCTTTGCAAATCATAATTTTTTTTCAACAATTCCAATTTACTTTGATTCAATGTAATTGTAGAAAAAGAATTTTTCACTGCGGCACGAATACCAATTTTTGTAACATCCTCTGTAATTTCAGAAATACGATAACTTGCGTCCAGAGAATGAATACCGCTTAAATAAGCCAATCTCTGTGCGCTCAGCACAACCAACTGAGAAGAACTACCAGGGCGCACGTCACCCATAAACATATCCTCTCTATTTTTCAATGTTACATCAATCTGGTCAGCAATCTTTTTCAAAGAGGAATCGCTTTTAATTGCCATATCAACAGCGGTTTCATAATCCAATGTTTTAATATCCAATATTTTATCTTTTTTTTCTGCACCAAAAACCACATTACCCATCAAAACGCTTACACAAAGCACTACTGAAATGATTTTAGAAACAGACAAAAAACATTTTTTCATTTTTCACCACACCTTATTTTTTAAAATCAATTCTAATATCTTCAATGGTATCACCTGAATCATCATTTACACGCATTTGGAATTCCAATGTACCTTTAGAGTAATCATAATCCACACCATCAAATAATAAATAGCCTTCTTTTTCTTCTTCTTTTCTAATAGTTTCGTCCCAGTTATCTTCCCAGCGACCGCCGCCGCTAGTAGATACATCATATTCTACGCCATCCAATGTCAATTTTGCATCATAAGGCATTAGACTCACCTTACTAATGTCAGTATTTTCGACAGTCAAATATGTTCTGGTTCTTTTTTTACCGCCACCATCTTTATCGTCCATCATAATTGTTCTCAAAGCAATTTTGTATCCATCTCTGTAAACAGTTACAGGCAATTTATTATATACCACATAATCCGGGTCATCACTTTGGTCTACATAAACAATTTTTTCAATTTCCTTTTCCACCACTTTTTCTATTACTTCAGGTTCTGGAGATACAATTTTAACACGTTTTGTAACAGGGTCAAAAGCGATTTCACAATCCAGAGAATCCGCAATGAATCGAATCGGCACATAAATATAACCATTATAATTTACAACTGGCTGATTAGACGGAGAGCCAACCACTTTACCATCAATATCAAATAAAACGTCAGGCATAAGCTGAGCCTGTACCGCCTTATAAATACCAGCAAAAGCGGGTGTTGTTGCCATACACATAGTGCCTGCAGCGAATCCAATTAAAACAGATTTCCAATTTTTCATAGTGTTTCCTCCCTTCTTTGTTCTTTTTCATTATACGACTTTTATTGTGTATAGTCTTCAATAATTCACAAATTTTTAATAGTAAATATTTCCAAACTTTTTTTTTGAAAAACAAACCAAGGCGGTGACATACGTCACCGCCCCAATTTTATTTTATTTCACTGAACTTTTTTTCAAATTAGTTCAACTGAGCTGTTTGTGTTGTAGAATCCCAAGAGATTTGGCTGTCAGACAATCCTAATGCATATCCAAGGTCTCTCAATGGTAAGAATACACGACCATCTTTGTTTTCTGGAGCTGCATTCAATGCTGTAGATACACCATTCAAGTTAAGAACTTTGCTTCCAACTGTCATGGAGAATACTCTCTGACCAAATCCGATTGTACATGTCTTTGTAGCGTCATCCCATCTTACTGTTGCGATTTCGTTCAAAGCTTCTACTACGGCTCTAACTGGTAACATTGTGTAACCATCATTGTTGATGTATGCTGGAGGGCAAGCGCCGCCTTGCATTTCACTCAATTTGATTTCTTTTGTTCCAGCTGTGATTGTATCTCCGCCTACAGGTACAACGATTTTTGTTGTAAATGTAGCATCGTCTTTATCACGACCTGCTGTTACGATTTTTACAAAGTCATCCATTACAGTAACTTTTTGTGTTTCAAATACGTTAGCAAAGTCATCGCCATCTTTATCGTAGTTGTTCATGAAGAATTCGTTTTTAGCTTCACCGAATACTTTCAATTTGTAGTTACCTGCTGCAAGACTTCTGTCCATGTATAATGACAATCCAGAAATTTTGATTTCTGCAGGTGTTTTGGAGCTTCTGCTGCTAACTTTTACAGACAATACGCCATCGTTTACATCAATGTAATCTCCGTCATATTTGTCAAGTTTCATGTCGCCATTTACAACTTCAGCTTTAGCGCCACTTTCGAAGCTCATTCTTTCGCCTTCCAAATTGATAATGTCATCTTTAGCCCATAATCCAGCTTCTGGCTCTACCAATGTGATATCAGCGATTTCTGTGTTTCTATAGTCAATTTTCAATTCATTTACAGCTGTTCTAACTTCAATAGGAGCTTTAACAGTTGCAACTGTTGCACTTACATTTTTGTCAGCAACACCAGGTCCACCCAATGTCATAACAACATCGCCTGTGAAGTCTGCTTCTGCAGATACGTGTACGCTGAATTCAATTTTTCTCTTTCTGTCTTTGTTTGTACCGGAAGCATCTGGCAAATCTTTACCACTGATAGTAATCTTTGTACCATTGTCATTCAATGTCATAGCTTTCTTAACATCGCTTTCGCTTCCTGCAAAGTTGTATACTTTGAAATCTTCTGTTACATCATCAATGCTATCTGGTGCAGCGCCTCTCTTGCCGCTATCGTTTACGAATTCAACACCTTCTGGCAATGTGATTTCCATTTTTCTATTATCAATGAAAGAGTTAGCAACTGTTTCTTCAATTGTTACTTTCAATGTTTGGTTGTCATATTTGCTGTTAGCCATTGCACCAGCATAGATAACTGGAAGGTCTTTGTCTTCTGCTGTTAATTTAACACCGAAGTCTTCGTAGTTACCAATTTTGATTGTTTGTTTGCTTGTGCCGCCACCGCTTACTGTGATAGAAGCTTCATCACCGAAATCTGCGCCGTCTTCAACAATTTTCAAGCCTTGAATTCTATATTGTGTAGCTTTTGTAGATTTTGCTGTACCTTCTACATAAAGATAGATTTCATCAGCTTCATCGCCTGGTTCAAATGCTACATATTTGTTGTCGCCATCTTTTTTGTATACTTTTACATCTGTGCCACCGTCACCAGTAATTCTTGTTACTTTAACACCATCTTTAGCAGCTTTCAAATTGAAGTCGCCATTTACACGTAAAGAGATGTATTTTCCTGGTTCGATTGTGCCAGCAACGAGTTCTTCTAAGTACAAGTTTTTCACTTCATCATCATCATAGAAGTTTTGTACTTTTTCGATGCTCAATTCTGTGTCACCATCAGCTGTTTTAGCAAATGTTTTGCCTTGGCTTGTAAATTCGGAGTCAAGAGAATCAATAGATACGCTTGCTGTTCCGCCTGTTGTTCTTACGAACAAAGGAATGCTTAATACATCGCCATCTTTAAATCTGTAACCGCTTGTATGAACAATGATTCTGCTGTCAGATTTCTTTGTAACTTCAACTGTTAATGTTTCAGTTCCAACTGCTGCTGTGTAAGAGCCAAGAACGATACCTTTAGCTTTTGCAGCTGCTACAGCAGAATTATATTTACTTACCCATTGTGCTGGTGTAATTGCTAATGCTGTATCACCTGCAGTAATACCTGCATCTGTATCAAAAGTTCCAAGTGCAGTAATAGAAGCTGCTCCAGCTGTAACTTCACCACCTGTAGCATTTTTCACTGCTAACAAGTAATCAATACCTGCATCTTCTCTTGCTTTAACCAATGCATCAAAGTCAGCCTGAACTTTATCAAGGTCTGCTGCACCCAAAGCATCCAATGCTTTTTTAGCTTCTTCTGCTTTTTTAGCGGCTTGATCTGCTTTAATTTGTGCAATACCAATGTTTGCTTCTGCTTCATCTGCTATATCTCTTAATGCTTGAATTTCTGCCTCACTTAAAACTGCATCTATCGCATTTTGAATACCAGTTTCTGTTGTTGGCAAATAATCTAATGCATCTTGTACAAACTTTCTCTTGTTTGCATTTGCTCTATCCTTTTTGTCACCTTCAGCACTAAGTTCAATATAACCACCTGAAATACCAGATTCAATATCATCTGCCGATAATGTAACACTATCTGCTGCTAATGCTGCAGAAGCACCTTGAGTTATTACTTTAGTTGTTATTGCAGTACCAGCACCAGCAGTTGCTAACCATACTGAACTTGTGCCACTAAGATCTGCTACACCTTTTGAACTTAATTGTATAAAATAAAAATCAGTTCCGGAAGCTGCAGATCCACTATCATCTTGTAAATATAATGCGCTTACACTTAAAACTTCACCATATGCTGAATCACCTGCTGTAGGAGCTGCAGTAAAGTATTTTGCACTATCTGCAGTACTATAATATTTAACACCCAATGCTGTATCTTCTGATGTAAGATCATCCAATGAAACAGTATCTAAAAGCAAGTTTTTCAAGTGTTTCTGATATGTGTCAGTTTTTCTTACTTGTTTAGCTGCTTCTGCTGCTGCTTCTGCACCTTCTGCATCTTGAAGTTCTTTTTGTGCATCTGCTGCCTTTTGTTGTTCTTCTTTTACCTTGTCTGCTGCTGCATCTGCTTCTGCTTTAGCTTCATCATAAGCTTTTTTAGCTGCTAAATATTCTGCATTACCAGCCATAGCTTTGTCATAAGCGTCTTTTGCATCTACTAAGCTTTTTACTGCTTTTTTGTAAGCTGTTTCAGCTTGTTGTACAGTTGGTGCGCCTGGTGTTGGTGTAGGTGTTGTGCCAGGGTCTGTTGTTGTAGAACCTGCTGGTTTAAATTTAACACCGTCTTCGCCTGTCATATATTCATCTGTTTCAACGAATAATATGTCACCATCGTCTTTTCTTTCCAACCATTCAGCATTTTCTAATGCCAATTCAAATGTTTGTTCATCATATTTAAAATCTGTTGTTGCTTCCAGCAAAATGTATGGTACTTCTCTTGTTGTCAAACTTGCGTCTGCGTCTGCTACTTTTTTAGGATAAAATTCTGTGTTAGCTGTTACTCTTATGTTAGAGTGAGAAGCTGTCAAATCACTTGCTGCAAATGCTGTAGCAGGTACCATGCTGAGTGCCATAGAAGCTGCTAAAGCAAATGAAATAAACTTTTTCATGTCGTTAGTTCCTCCTTTTAATTATAAAACCATTTGTTTGTTGTTTTCGTGTAGAGTATTTTTAAACTAGGCTTTCTTACCAAGCCCCTCTCAAAGGGTAGCCCCTTGATACAAGTTGAATTATAGCATTGTTGTTTTTTTTCGTCAATACTTATCAACTAAGTGTAACAGTACTGTAATATTTCAAATCCTATTTTGCACTTGGCGTACTTCCGACGCCCCCCGGTATACAGTCTGTTAGCATTTGGCTTGTTTTCCCCTTTGCTGAACACATTATAACCGATACCTTTTTTCTGTGCAATAGTTTTGCTTATATTGTAACATAACTGTAAACTTGCTGTAACTTTTGTAATGTTTTTGTGTCTTTCTTCCTTTATTAATGCAATATACTTTTTGTAAAGCACTTTTTTATTTTTTCCAAAAAAATCCATATCATAAATTTTGTATAAATTTTGCAGTTTTACAAATACTATTGTCAAAAAATATAATACAAAAAAAGCGGTGATTTACTGCCGTTATAAAATAGGAGGAAATTATCATGAAAGCAACAGGCATTGTGAGAAGAATTGATGACTTAGGTAGAGTTGTAATACCAAAAGAAATCAGAAGAACATTGAGAATTAGAGAGGGCGACCCCTTAGAAATATTTACAGACAGAGAAGGCGAAATCATATTAAAAAAATATTCCCCTATTGGAGAATTAGGTGCTTTTGCTCGTGAGTATGCCGAGTCATTAGCGCAAACCGCTGGACATCTTACTTGCATTGTAGATAAAGACCAAATCATTGCTGTTTCTGGTGGTAGTAAAAAAGAGTTTTTTGAAAAACATATCAGTGGCGAATTGGAACAATGCATCAACCAAAGAACTACCGTTATTGCAGACAGAAAAGAAAATACTTTTATCCCTATGCTACAAGATAATGAAACAGAAAATTATAATTATCAGCTTATCACACCAATTATATCAGAAGGCGATGTCATGGGTGCTGTTATATTCCTTTCACAAGATAAAAAAATGGGTGAATTGGAAGGCAAATTAGCACAATCCGCCGCTGGATTTTTGGGTAAACAAATGGAGCAATAAAATTTATACAGAGTCATACAAATATGGCTCTGTTTTTTTGTTGCAAAATTATATCAGCTTTTCTTTGACAGAATCTAGCACATACCTTATAATACACCTATACAATACTTTTTTTTATAACTATTTGTCTAAACATTTAATATTAAAGAATAGGGAGTGTATAATTTTATGAAACATTTTGATAGTAATGTAGAATATATTAAGTATCTTGTGAACAAAGAAATTGCATCTCGTTTCTTTCAAGGTACTCTCACAGAACAAGATGAATATTATCAAGATATTGCAAAATCCATTATACCAGGTCCAAAAGCAATATTCCGCTGCTGTATTTATAAAGAGCGTCACATTATTGAAGACCGTGTAAGTCTTGCATTAAATCCAGCAAAAGATGATAGAGTCATTAATGTTTTAGATTCTGCTTGTGATGAATGTCCTATTGACCGCTTTGTTGTAACAGAGGCATGCCGTGGTTGTTTGGGACACAAATGTCAAGAAGTTTGTCCAAAGCACGCTATTACAATCGTGAACCATCGTTCTTATATCAATCAAGAAATCTGTATTGAATGTGGTAGATGTAAAGAGGTTTGTCCTTTTAATGCCATAAGTGAGGTAAAACGTCCTTGTGTTCGTGCCTGTCCTGTCAGTGCGGTTTCCGTAGACGACAATCGTAAATCAGAAATTGACCATACAAAATGTGTTTCTTGTGGTTCTTGTGTATATCAGTGTCCTTTTGGTGCGATTGTAGACAAAACATTTATAAAAGATGCGCTTTCATTGATTAAAAATTCTTGGAACAATACTAGTTATAAAGTATTTGCTGTTGTTGCGCCAGCAATCGCCAGTCAGTTCCCAGAATATAAACTCGGACAGGTATTTACTGCTATTAAAAATTTAGGTTTTTATGATATAGCAGAGGCTGCGCTTGGTGCAGATATGGTTTCTCTTTATGAAGCAAAAGAATTTGCAGAAACAATAGAAGAAAAAGGTTGGAAAACATCTTCTTGTTGTCCTGCCTTTGTAGACTTTGTAAAACGTCATTATCCACAGTTGATGCCTCATGTATCTACTGCGGTTTCTCCTATGGTTGCTGTTTCCAGAATGATTAAATATCAGCATCCAGATGCAAAAATTGTATTTATAGGTCCTTGTACAGCTAAAAAGGTAGAAATTAAACAAAATGATATTAAAGATGCTGTTGATATTGTATTAACATTTGAAGAATTACAATCTGTATTAGATGCTAGAAATATCAATATTGGTACATTAGAAGAAATGCCTCTTGGAAATTCTTCTTACTATGGCAGAGTATTTGGTAGAACTGGTGGTGTAACAGAGGGTGTTGTACAGGCAAAAGAAATTCAAAATATTGATGTTGAGATACACCCTGTACGCTGCAATGGTTTAGATGAATGTGCAAAAGCATTACGTCTTGCTTCTGTTGGTAAATTGAATGGTAACTTTATAGAAGGTATGGCGTGTAAAAACGGCTGTACTGGTGGTGCTTCTTCTATGTGTCACACAACAAAAGGAATTAATGATGTTACACAATATGGAAAATCTGCTACTTCTGCAAACAGTTTAGAAGCATTAGGCGATTTTGACCTTTCACTTATCAATATGGAAAGAGATTATGACAATGCATAATTACATAGCAATGTTGTTCACTTCATTGTAATACAATAATAGAAAATGGAGGAACTGCAATAGTTCCTTCATTTTTTATTCAATATAAAACGAAATGAAAGGAGAAGCTGCAAAAATAAATTTATTCAGTATAAAATAGTATCCATAACTATTTTAACTACACTATTTAATCAATCAATTTTATATATTTTAAGCAGCGAAATAATTATGAGAAACAAACAAAAAAATATTTTAAGTATTTTATTAGCAATTATTTTTCTTTTTAGTATTACAGCTTGTTCAAAAGAACCTTCTCATACCGAAACACTAACAAATCCTACAAGTAATGCAGAAACCACTGCTATTTCTGTTGCTGTATTAAAAGGTCCAACAGGCATTGGAGCTGTAAAATTAATGGATTCTACTAATTCATCAAATGAATATACATTTGAAGTTTCTTCTGCACCAGATGAAGTTATGGCAAAACTGATAAATGGTAGTGTCGATATTGCAGCATTACCTACCAATGTGGCTGCTGCTGTTTATAACAAGTCAGAGCAAGAAATCTCTATTGCTGCCATAAATACATTAGGCGTTTTACATATTTTAGAACGTGGTGACACAATACAATCTGTTTCTGATTTAGAAGGCAAAACAATTTATGCTACAGGACAAGGCTCTACTCCAGAATATGTTTTAAATTATATTCTACAAAAAAACAATATTCAACATATAACAGTAGAATATATGGCAGAACACGCAGAGCTTGCTACTGCTTTATTATCTGGAGATGTCAACATTGCACTTTTACCAGAGCCTAATGTTACAGCTGTTTTGCTCAAAGACAATACAATACATCAAGCACTTGATTTAACAGAGGAATGGAATACCACACAACTAACAAATTCATTAATGCCATCACAGCTTGCTATGGGCTGTATTGTAGCAAGAAAAGATTTTATACAAAACAATACAGATGCATTTGAAAACTTTTTAAAGGAATATGAAGAATCTGTCAACTATGTAAATAACAATATTAGTGAGGCTGCTGAATTAGTACAAAAATATGGTATTATGGATTCTGCCACTGCTGCTGAAAAAGCAATTCCTAATTGTAATATTGTTTTTATTGCTAATGATGAAATGAAAAATGCATTACAAGGTTTTTATCAAATATTATTTGAAGCAAATCCAAAATCCATAGGGGGCGCATTGCCTAATGAAGATTTTTACTACACAAAATAAAAAGCTGATTTCCAAAACAGCCATACTGATTGTATGGCTGTTATTTTGGCAAATTTTATTTATCATTGTAAAAAAGCAAATACTGATACCTTCTCCTATCAGTGTTGTCAAAACATTTTTTTATATTTGTTTCAAATTATCTTTTTGGTTTACAATATTTCATTCTTTTATACGTATATTAATAGGATATTTATTTTCTGTTTTGTTAGGCATTTTATTTGCAGTACTTTGTCATCATAATAAAATATTATATCAATTTTTTTCTCCAGCAATACACGTAATGAAAGCAACACCTGTTGCTTCTTTTAGTATCATTGTACTTTTATGGATACGAACAGATTTTGTACCTGTTGTAATATCTTTTTTAATGGTATTTCCTTTAATATGGATAAACATTAGTATTGGTATACAACAAACAGAAAAACAATATCTGGAAATGGCAAAAGTATATGGCTTTTCTGCTTTTAAAACCTGTCGATATATATATATTCCTTCTGTCATGCCTTATTTTATATCGGCTTGTCATGCAGGTATTGGCATGGCATGGAAAGCAGGCATAGCTGCAGAAGTAATATGTACCCCCAACATTTCCATAGGAAAAAAAATTTATGAAACAAAAATTTATTTAGAAACAGCAGAATTATTTGTATGGACAATATGTGCTATATTATTTAGTATTTTATTAGAAAAAATTTTTTTAAAATTATTATATCATATTAGTAAAAGGATAGGTATTTCATATGAAAACAAAAGCAATACTACAATTTGAAAATGTAACATTTCATTATGATAAAATCATATTACAACAATTCTATTGTTCTTTTACAGAAAAAGGTATTTATTGCATATTAGGTAAAAGTGGCTGTGGAAAAACCACTTTTTTAAAGCTCATAAGTGGATTGTTAACACCTCAGCATGGTACAATTACACATAATGCAAAAAAAATATCATTTCTTTTTCAAGAAAATAGACTTTTACCCTGGCTTACTGTATTGGATAATATGCTTACTGTAAGCAAAGATAAAGCGTATTGTTTGCATACATTAGAGCAATTAGATTTATTTGATATAAAAAAAAAATTACCTCATGAACTTAGTGGTGGTATGCTACGTCGTGTTGCATTAGCAAAAGCACTTGTTTATGATGGAGATATTTTTCTTTTAGATGAACCTTTTACAGGTATTGATGTAGAAAGAAAACAAAAAATCATACCATTTTTACAAAAAAAATTACTTGATAAAATTTGTATTGTCATCACTCATAATATAGCAGAAGCAAATGCACTTTCTTCTCATTTATATGAACTGCAAAAACATAGTTTAATAGAAATCAAAAATAATATTTTATAGTATTATTTATAAATCATTTTTGGTATCATATATACTTTGAAAATACCTTGCTTTTTCTTTCACAACAGTTATAATAAAAAATAACAAATTTACAATAACAAAAGGGGATTTTTATGGGTATATTATCGTTACTACCATTTTTTCAACAAAACAGAGGTGATAAAAATATGATTGTAATTGCAGGATTAGGAAATCCTGGTAAAGAATATGATAAAACCAAACATAATGTAGGATTTTGGGTTATTGACCAGTTAGCAAAAGAATATAATATTGATGTAACAAAATTTAAGCATAAGGCACTCATAGGCGATGGTGTGATAGCAGGTAAAAAAGTACTTCTTGTAAAACCACAAACCTATATGAATTTAAGTGGTGAAAGCATTAGAGAAATACTAAAATTTTATAAAATTCCCATAGAACAATTTTATGTAATATATGATGATACAAGTCTTCCTCTCAGTAGTGTACGTATTAGAGAAAAAGGAAGTGCTGGAGGACACAATGGTATCAAAAATATCATTGCACATTTAAATACAGATGCATTTATTCGTATTAAAGTAGGTATTGGCGAAAAACCAAATGGTTGGGATTTAGCAGATTATGTACTCGCTAAGTTTTCAAAAGATGATGAGCCCCTTATATTAAGCGGTGTAGAAAAAGCAAGCCATGCCATAGAAATACTTTTAACAAAAGGTATTGTTGAAGCAATGAATCAAACAAATCAAAAATTAAAAAAAGAAAATAAAAAATCAAAACCTTCTAATACAAACGAGGTGATTTCTTGAATACCCTTTTTGAACCCCTATTAGAATTACAGCAATATCAACATATGCTTGAAAATATTCGCAATCATAACACTCCTATACTTGCCTCTGGTATGATTGATGTTCAGCAGACACATATGATTGCTGGAATTTGTCATCATTTGCAGCGTCCTGCTGTTATACTAACATATAGTGAATTAAGAGCAAGACAGATTTATGAAAATCTTTCTTTTTTTCGTAAAGATACCTTTTTTTATCCAGCAAAAGATTTACTTTTTTATAGTGCTGATGTGCATAGTCAAACGATTACTTGTCAGCGCTTTTCTATACTCAATCGTTATATCACTGGTCAACAAACAATACTTGTACTTTCTATAGAAGCATTACTTGACAAAATGCCTACAAAAGAGACTTTTTCTTCATTTATATTAGAATTAAAAGAAGGGGATATTGTAGACAGCAAAAATTTATTAGAGCAACTTTTATTAATGGGATATGAAAGAACAGAATTAGTAGAATCGGTAGGGCAGTTTGCAATAAGAGGAGGTATTATAGACATTCATTCTCCCATAGCGGAACAAACATTTCGTATTGAGCTCTGGGACGATGAAATTGATTCCATACGTCTTGTAAATACCAATACACAACGCTCTACTCAAAAAATAAAAAGTATATCCATTTTTCCTATGAGAGAATTGGTATTTGATAAAGAACTAGCAAAAACTGCTGTACAAAAAATAGAAAAAGAATATCAAACTACATTACAAAAATTTGAAAAAAATGGTTTTACAGATTCTGCACAACGATTAAAAGAAACAACAGAACAGATAATATATGCACTCAAAAATGGGCAAATCCATAACAACATCAATAATTATATAAACTATTTTTATGAAAATACAGTCAGTCTTTTAAGTTATATACCTAAAGATACTCTTTTATTTTTTGAAGAACCTGATAAAATACAACAGCATATGGATACCATTTTTACAGAATATAGCGAAAGCATGAAGGAGCGTATAGAAAAGGGCTATATACTTCCTACACAAGGAAATATTCTTTTTGATTATATTCATATTTTGAAAGAGGCTTCTCATTTTTCTGAAATTCTCATAACAACAATATCCCAAAAAGCGCCTTATTTTTCTGTAAAAAATACCTTTTTCTTTTCTGTCAAATCTGCTCCTGCATTTCAAAAAAGAATTGATTTATTTTGCAATGAAATTACTATGTTAAAAAAATTAAACTATCGTATTATTATATTAGCAGGAGGACATACCCGTTGTGAAAGAATGGTAAAGGAATTGCAAGAAAGAGATATTATTGCATTTTTTTGTGAAACATTGCAAAATGCACCTTCTTTATCAAAAGGTAGTATTATGATAGCATCAGGCAGGTTAACACAAGGCTTTTCTTATCAAGATATTGGTTTTGCTGTATTTTCTGATAAAGAATTTTTTGGAGAAGTAAAGGCAAAAAAAAGACGTAAAAAAGAAAAAAAAGGTGCTGTAATAGAAAGCTTTACAGATTTAAAGTTGGGTGATTATGTTGTACATGATAATCATGGTATTGGCATTTTTCAAGGACTCGAAAAAATCATTGTAGATGGTATTAATAAAGATTATATGAAAATATCTTATGCAAATGGTGGAAATCTTTTTGTACCCGTTAATCAAATGAATTTAATACAAAAATACATTGGTAGTCATGGTGTTGCTCCTAAATTAAATAAATTAGGAGGACAAGAATGGGGTAAAGCAAAAACAAAAGCACGTTCTGCTATCAAAATATTAGCACAAGATTTAGTAGCACTCTATGCAAAAAGAGCAGACGCAAAAGGTTTTGTATATTCTAAGGACACACTATGGCAAAAAGAATTTGAAGAGGGGTTCCCTTTTGAAGAAACAGAAGACCAATTAGACGCCATTGAAGATGTAAAAAGAGATATGGAAAATGGCAAAGTAATGGATAGATTGATATGTGGTGATGTAGGATATGGTAAAACAGAGGTTGCAATAAGAGCTGCTTTTAAAGCAATACAAGACAGCAAACAGGTTGCTTATTTAGTACCCACTACTATACTTGCACAACAGCATTACAATACATTTTTACAAAGAATGTCTGGCTATCCTATTAAAATAGGATTACTTTCTCGTTTTCGTACACCAAAACAGCAAAAAGAAACATTGGAAGGTTTAAAAAATGGTATTATAGATATTGTTATTGGTACACATAGAATTTTATCAAAAGATATTTGTTTTAAAGATTTAGGATTGATTATTATAGATGAAGAACAACGCTTTGGTGTAGGACATAAAGAAAAATTAAAATCTTTTCGTGAAAATGTAAATGTGTTGACATTAACAGCGACACCTATTCCGCGTACACTACACATGAGTCTTTCTGGTATTCGTGATATGAGCATATTAGAAGAACCTCCTCAAGAACGCTATCCTATACAGACATATGTATTAGAAAGCAATCCAGCATTTGTAAAAGAGGCAATTCATAGAGAACTAGCAAGAGGTGGACAGGTATATTATTTATTTAATCGTGTACAAAACATTGCTGAAGAAACATTACGTTTACAAAAATTAGTTCCTGAAGCAAAAATCAGTTATGCACATGGTCAAATGACAGAAAGAGAACTAGAAAATATTATGTCCGAATTTATAGAAGGACAAATTGATGTTTTGGTATGCACAACCATTATAGAAACAGGACTTGATATTTCAAATACCAATACTATTATTATACAAGATGCTGACCGTATGGGACTTTCACAGCTATATCAGTTAAGGGGACGCGTAGGTCGTTCCAATAGAATGGCTTATGCCTATTTAATGTACCATAGGGATAAAGTATTACAGGAAACAGCAGAAAAACGATTGCAAACAATAAGGGAATTTACAGAATTTGGCTCTGGATTTAAAATTGCTATGAGAGATTTAGAAATCAGAGGTGCAGGCAATCTTTTAGGTGCAGAACAACATGGACATATGGAGGCAATAGGCTATGATATGTATTGTCGTCTTTTAGAATCAGAAATACAAAATATGAAAGGAGAACCAAAACAGGAGTATTTTGAAACCACTGTAGATTTAAACATTAATGCATATATTCCTGATTTTTATATTAAAAACCAGCAACAAAGAATGGAAATGTATAAAAAAATTGCTGTCATATCTAATCAATCAGATTATTATAATATACAAGAAGAATTGGAAGATAGATATGGAAATTTACCAAAAAGTGTGCAATCGCTTTTAGATGTTGTACTTTTAAAAGCATATGCTCATGATTTGGGTGTACTTTCTATTGCACAAAAAAGTAATAGTATATTATTACAGTTAAAAGCAGATGCAAATATAGAGCCAGAACTTATTACTTCACTAATTGCTAATGGAAAGGGGAAATATCTTTTTACTGCTGGTGCATCTCCTTATATTACAATACTGATGAAAAAGGAAGAAAAAGAAAGTACTATATTGAGCAATATTAAAATATTATTACAATCATTGAAATGCTAGGATTTTTTATTTTTCTAGTGTATAATAAAAATGATAATACAATATCAATATTGTTATATTACTATTTGTCACTATTACAAATAATACACTATATTATGGAGTAGGTGTATACATGAAAAATTTAAAATCAATATTCGTCATACTTTTTTGTTTATCATTGATTGCACTAGTTGGCTGTTCCAAGCCGATTCCTAAAGAAGATACTATTGCAACAATCAATGGTAAGGCGATTTCTAAATCAGAATATATGCTATATTTATATGAAGCAACAAAAGATTTTAATGCTATTGGTGGTGATGACATATGGGAAACAGATTTTGATGGACAATCTGCAGAAGATGTTGTAAAAGAAAGAGCTTTTGTTACAATGCTTCATGTAAAAGTTACATCAGACAAAGCAAATAAATATCAAGTTTCTCTTTCTGATGAAGAAAAAGCCTCAGCAAAAATAGATGGAGATGCAGAACTTGCTTCTATGACAGAAGAACAAAAAAATATTATTTCTATTTCTGACCAAGATATGTATAAAATTATGGAAGATACATTGCTTTATAAAAAAGTGATAGAAGCTGTAACAAAAGATTATCAGCCCTCTGAAACAGAATTTCATGCATATTTTGAGCAGAACAAAGAATCACAAAGAGCAGCATACACAGAATATACTATAAGCAATATATTTGTATCAGACCAACAAACAGCACAACAAATATCACAACGATTAAAAGAAGGAGAAGATTTTCAAACATTACTACAAGAGTATCCATCAGATACTCAACAAAATCAAAACAGCGGTGTTATGGAAACATATAAAAATCGTTTAGATTCTGCTTTTGATATGGATTTTAATTTAGAGCAAGGGCAAATTAGCGAACCGATTTCTACAACAGAAGGGTATTTTATTATTCGTGTTGATAAAAAATCTATTCCTGATGATGCTCAATTAAAGGAAATTATGAGAGCAGAATATACAACAGCTATGAAACAAAAAGTATTTACAGATGAATTAAATCAATGGATTTCAGATATAGAAATAGAAAGACATGAGGCTGTATGGAATAATGTTGAAATGATACCATAAATTATATATAGAGATGAGCAAAACTCAAAAAATAAAAAGACGAAATAGCAAAGAAAATCAAGAAAAAACAAAAAGTGTCTCATAAAGGCACAATAAAGCAGACATTCGTCTCAAAAGACAAAAGCCTATCTCAAAATATGAAATGAATCAGGTTAAGCAATACGCTTAATAGATTTAAGGCTGCGATAAAAGCATTTAGACTTAGTGATGACAGCAGTAAAAGCAACAGCAAGTAGAGCAATATGAGCAACAGAATTCAGATTTTGAACGGCGTTAAAATTATGTACCCACATACACTCCTGCCCTGTCTGCTTGAAACGTGCATTGTAACGTTCGACTTCTGTTCGCAGTGCGTAAATTTTCTTAAACGAAATACAGTCACGGTCAATGGAAAGTCTGTAATCATAGGGAAGAGTAATATATTTGGTGCATCCTCTATTTTTCTTGCCATTATTCCAGCATTTGTGATTGCACGGACAGCTTTTGTTTTTAGACTGTTTCAATGGGCAGCAGTATTTCTGCCGGGTTCTGTGATTGTCATAAGATTTACCATCTTTCATCATAGCAAGACCTGCTTCACAAATGGGATGTCCGCTTGAGAGCTTTTTGGATTTTTAGTGTTTCGCTTGTTAAGAGGAATAACACATTCACCATGATAGAGCTCTTTTACAGTATTGTAAACAGCTTTGACGTCATAGCCTTTATCGGCTAAGAATGTACGCTTATCAATAAAAATAAAGTGATTGGTTTGGCTTAGAATATCAAGAGTGACTGTACAGTCCGAAACATCGGCAGTTGTTGTCATCTCAAAGATTGGTAAGCCTGTAATGCAATCAATCAAAATATGGTTTTTGTAGCCTCAATAGCATTCAAAATTTCATTTATTATACTGATTTGAAGCTGTATGTATTCTGATGAGTATGAGCGTTTATGGGAGTAGAGTTCAGAGCAATAACAGAAGTACTGAGGATACCCATTTGGGAAAGCTTTAATAGTTGCGACTGTATAAAATTTTTAAGCAGCTTGTTGTCAATATTGCGTATAAAGCGGTTAAAAGTCCAGTATGATGGAAGTGGTTTTGTAATATTAAAACCGCAATAATAAGCAATGATAAGATTATTGTTAAGATAATCAACTAAATCTGTAATATAGGAAAAGCATTCGCATTTCATGACAATAAAAGCACAGAGCAATGCTCTTTTTGAGAAAGCATTTCTGCCTGTTTTTGCCGTAGGTTCTGGGAACTCGGATAAATCAAGGTTAACAAACAGCTTATCGTAAAACTGAGCTTTTGGTGTAGAAGTGAATAATGCAATGTCCTGTAAAATTTCTTGGCGATAGATAACAGTCAACCCCTTTCGTGTGGTTTTCTTACAATTTAATAATACCAAAATCGGTTGGCTGTTTCTATATTTTATAGTGATAAATTTATTTATTATTTCTTGCAAAACCGCTTATTTGTTGGGTTCATGAGGTTTTGCTCAAGGCTAATTATATAAACAAAGGAGTGATAGCTATGAGGCTATGCATTGTATTTACTGAAATAGTTTAATATAACTATTTCAGTAAAGGAGCGTATCAATCATGAGATTAAGTGGTACAGTATTTTCTAATATACTTGAAAAAGACACAGATATTACGATTATTACACCAAATAATTTATTAAATCAAAAACAATATAAAGTAGCCTATGTACTGCATGGGCTATGTGGAAACAGCAAAACATGGCTAGATTACTCTATGTTATCTACATACGCTATGGAGGGAAATACCATTTATATATTGCCTGATGCAGAAAGAAGTTTTTATTGTAATCAATATTTTGATTATATTACAGAGGAATTACCTCTCATTTGTAAAAATATTTTTTCTATTTCTTCTCACAGAGATGATACTATTATATTAGGCAGTTCTATGGGAGGATATGGTGCTTTATTATGTGCTTTATCCAAACCACAGCAATATGGTATTTGTGGTGCTTTTTCTTCCTGTTGCTTATTGCTAAAGCAAGGGCTTTATGATATGAAGCAAAACAGTATAAAATATCAGCAACAATTTGGAAAACAATTAATTAACGATTTTACCACTATATTTGGAGAATCACTTACTTGGAAATCTGAATTGGATATATTAGAAAATGCGAAAAAAGCAAGGAAACAAAATATATTACCCCAAATTTATTTAACTTGTGGTACAAACGATGCTTTTTATAAAGACCATTTGCATTTTTGTAATGAATTAAAAAATATAAATATCCCTTTTTCATTTGAACAATGGAATGCTCAACATGATTTTATATATTTTAATGAAGCTATCAAAAAAATGATTACAAAATATTCTTTATAAAATAATGATATTAGAAAAGTCCTCAAATAATTTGAGGACTTTTTTTAGAATATCGTATTTTTTGTTTTAATAGCATCTATAAAATTTAACTACAAAACTAAAAAACAAATATAATGAAAGGAGATTTTTCATGAAAACAAAACATTTTTTTATTTGTATAATATGCTCTATTTTCATATCATCATACATATTTATTAATGCTTATTTGACAAGCTAATTTATTATCTATCTTCAAACCCATTTGGATGATTTTTATGCCATTGCCATGCAGAATCAATTATCTTTTCTAATGTATTATACTGTGGTTGCCACCCTAATTCTTTTATAATTTTTTCAGAAGAAGCAATTAACACAGATGGGTCACCTGCTCGTCTTGGTTCTACTTTTTCAGGAATATCTTTTCCTGTTACTTTTCTTGTCATTTCAATCACTTCTTTTACAGAAAAACCTTTGCCATTTCCTAAATTATAAGTACGGCTTTTGTTTTCTTTCATTGTTTTTTCCAAAGAAAGAATATGTGCATTTGCTAAATCTGTTACATGAATATAATCTCTAATACAAGTACCATCTTCTGTTGGATAATCATCTCCAAACACGCCTATAAACTCTCTTTTTCCTAATGCTACCTGTAATATAATCGGAATCAAATGACTTTCTGGGAAATGGTCTTCTCCTATTGTACCGCTTTTATGTGCACCTGCAGCATTAAAATAACGCAATACAGAATATTTTATACCATATGCCTCATCAAACCAACGAAGTATTTTTTCTACACAAAGTTTAGATTCTCCATAAGGGTTAGTTGGTAATGTTCTATCACTTTCTAATATAGGAATATTTTCTGGTTCTCCATAAGTTGCTGCTGTTGAAGAAAATACAATATATTTTACATTGTGTTCTCTCATTTTGCTTAAAAGGCTTAATGTACCTCCCACATTGTTTTCAAAATATTTTGCTGGTTCTTTTACGCTTTCTCCTACAAGAGAATATGCTGCAAAATCAATGATAGCATCTATATTATACTTTGTAAAAACATTTTCTAAAAAAGCACCATCTGAAATATTACCTATACAAAGATCTGCTCTTTCGTCCACCGCTTTTTTATGTCCTGTTTCCAAGCTATCTATTACAACCACTTCATATCCTTTATCTAATAATTCCTTTACTGTATGACTACCAATATAGCCAGCACCACCACAAACTAAAATTTTCATAAAACATTCCTCCTATTCATATTGAATGATTTTTAAAACTTCATTTACTCCATCTGAAAGATGGCTATTTTCCATATTTTTAATATATTTTTGTCTATTTTCATACAATAAACGAACTGCTTTTTCTAAAGAAATATATGTCATATCTTCTTCTTGCAGTACCATTGAAAAACCTTGTTTTTCAAAAGACTGCGCATTCAATATTTGGTCACCTCTGCTCGCCTTTGCAGAAAGAGGTATCAAAAGATTTGGCTTTTTTAAAGCTAAAAATTCAGATATAGAATTACTTCCTGCTCTGGAAATAATGACATCTGACATAGCAAAAATATGAGGCAGTTCTTCTGACAAATATTCAAATTGTTTATATCCTTTTTTATTTTCTAATTTTTTATCAAAATTTCCTTTTCCACAAATATGCACTAATTGAAAATCATTTAAAAGTGTTGGCAAGGCACCCCTCAACTGCACATTAATTTTCACAGAGCCTAAACTCCCTCCCATCATCATAATAATAGGCTTTTGCTCTGTAAAACCACAAATTTTTAATCCTTTTTCTTTTTTTCCTTCAAATAATCCTTTTCGTATTGGTGTTCCTGTATTTACGCCTTTTCCCTTTGTAATATATTCCAATGTTTCGGGAAATGTAGTACAAACCTTTTTTGCAAAAGGCATAGCAATACGATTTGCTAATCCTGGAGTCATATCAGACTCATGTATAATTACAGGTACTTTATTGAATTTTGCTCCCAATACCACTGGTACAGCAACAAAGCCACCTTTAGAAAAAACAATATCTGGTTTTATTTTCTTTATCAATGCTGTGGCTTGCTTTATACCAGAAACAACACGAAATATATCTGTAATATTTTTAGCAGAAAGATATCTTCTCAATTTACCTGTGGGAATACCATAATAAGTAATATTTTCTTTTTCAATCAATCCCTTTTCCATACCCTGCTCAGAGCCAATATATATAATATCATAGCCTTGCTGTTTTAATGCTGGTATCAATGCCAAATTCGGCGTTACATGACCTGCTGTTCCTCCACCTGTCAATACTATTTTTTTCACCTAACAGCTCACTCCCATTTATTTTTATATCACATCAAATTATTTTTTATATAGGTTCCTTTTTTATCATATCAAAAAAAGTTTGTAATATCCATATAAATTTTACATTTATTAATAAAAAAATCTATACTGCAAAATTTGATATATTTTAGCAAATGAAATAATATATCAAAACAATAATGTATTTTATTTTTAGCAATTTTTTATTTTTTACTGCATATGATAGCATTAAAAAAGTATTGTAAAGGAGTTTAGCCATGTATCCATATCGTTCTAACACAAATATTTATCAAAAAAATACTTCTATAAATACAAGAGAAACAAATGTTTCTGTTACAAAAAATGATTTAAAACAAGACAAACGTCTTTTAGAATTATTAGAAATTGCTCAACAAGAAACAATGCAATCATTATCTACTTTTGATGCTTTAATCAAAAATACAGCATTGCAGCAAGATGTTGAAACATTACGTAATGCCTATTTAGACGAAGTGAAACATTTAAAACAACTACAAGAAATTTCATACAATATTTCAGGTAAACATATTACACAGCCAACACAGACAGAGCCAACTTCTGCTACTGAAATTAATATAGAAAATGTTTCTTCTGAAATAGAAAAAGCATTACATCAAGAAATGGAACAAACAGACTTTTTTAGAGAATTGCTTATTGCCATTCCTAAAACAGATTTAAGAGATATACTTTTTGAAATTATAACAGACAAACAAGACCATTGTATTCGTCTTTGTTTCCTTTTCTCAAAATATCAATAGTCAAAAATACTTTTCCATGTTATACTATAAAATAAAAAGTAACTGGAAAAGGAGTGTTTTTTTATGAGTGATTGTATATTTTGCAATATTGTATCTGGAGCATTTGCCTCAGCCACATTGTATGAAAATGATGAATTTAAGGTAATACTAGACCGCTTTCCTGCTAATGAAGGACACGTATTAATTCTTTTAAAGCAACATGTTCCAAACATATTTGAATTAGACCCAGAAGTAGGAGGACGTTTATTTACATTAGCTGTTCAAATCGCTCAAGTAATGAAAAAAACATTAGGTTTAGAATATATGAATGTTATGCAAAATAATGGTAGTGTTGCAGGTCAAACAGTAGACCATTTCCATATGCATTTGATTCCTCGTTATGAAAATGATGGTATTCAAATAGCTTATAAACCTCTTGATTTAACAGATGTACAAATAGAAACAATGCGTCAAAAAATTTCTTCTGGTATAAAATAATACAATAAAATATCGTTTTTATTTCAAACTTTTTTCACCTCTCTTTGTATATGTTAAAGAGAGGTTTTTTATTATAATATATTTCATAACAATAACCATAAAATACATTGTAAAGTTTATACAATAATTTTAAAAAAATAAAGCAATTTTTCTTAAAATAGTGTAAAATAAACATAAGAAAGCGATGTCAAAAGTATAACATACTTTCTTAACTATATTAAAAAGGAGTTTTCAATTATGAAGAAAAAAATATTAGCTTGTATGCTATGTGCATTTGCATTTACTTGCACACCTATTGCCTCCTACATAAGCAACACTAAAACAGTTTTCGCAGTAAATTCCTCATTTACTACCATTTATTTAGAAACAAGTAATGTAAAAGAAATTACAGGCTCTACTAATTTAAGTGTCTTTTGCATAAAAGATGAAAGTGGTGTCGTAACACAAAAAGATACTATATATGCTTTAAAATTAAATAATGGTTTTATATTTCAAAATAAACCAGAAATCGTAACATCTGGAAAATATCAAGACAAAGTTCAATTTGAAATTGATTATCAAAATCCTGCTATTGCTTATATCACAATACAAAAGCAAACAGATGACACTGATGGCACAATAGAATTTCATAATTTAGATGTTGCTCCCAGTGAAACTTCAGAAATAGATAAAGATGTTATATTATCTTTAAGCGGAAATAATACATATGATACTATAAAAGTAGGTACATATAAAGAATCTCCTGCTTCTTATAAATCAGAAATTAAAATAAAAACATTAGAGGGTAGCAAAAAACCTTCTGCTACAGGCATAGCCTCTCCCGGAAAAAAATTACAAATACGCATTGATGATGAAGAATATGGAGATATTACTGTAGCAGAAGATGGTACATGGAACTATATATTTCCTTATAAATCTTCTTATTTAGAAGAGGGAACACATACATTCTCAATAGGATATTTACAAGGTAAAAATACATTATTTGCTACTGTTTCACAGGAATTTGAAATACTACCAGAAGTGCCAAAAACAACAGCAACCGTTACATTTACAGTAGGAAAAAATACATATACTTATGAAGATAAAACTGGTTATTTAGAGTCTCCACCTTTTATAGACAGTAATGGTAGAACACTTCTACCCTTAAGAGCCGTTGCAGGTACACTTGGTATAGATGCACAAAACATTCAATGGGATAATATTAATCAAATTATTACAATACTGATACCTAAAAATGAAACAAGCCAATATCAAAAAGCAATTCGTTACGAAATAGGCTCTCATACAATTACTATTAATGGTACTACACAGGAAATGGATAGCGCTCCAATCATACAAAATGGTATTACATTTTTACCTTTACGTCCTTTACTAAACTCTTTAGGTATTTCAGACGATAATATAACATGGGACGCAGATACTTATACTGTTTCTTATGAAGCGGAAAAAATAAATTCATAATATCATATTAATAAATATAGTAAAATTTTTTATTTTTTTAAGGAGGTTTTTTATCACATGAAAAAGGCACTTGAATATTTTAAAAATGATTTGCAGTCAATTCAAAATGCAGGTACTGCAAAAGAGGAGCGTATTATTACAACACCTCAAAAATCACGTATTGATACAACAGCTAAAAAACAAGTTGTTAATATGTGTGCAAATAACTACTTAGGACTTTCGGATAACAGCGAATTAATTGCTGCTGCAAAAGACAGCTATGATAAATGGGGATTTGGTTTAAGCTCTGTTCGTTTTATATGTGGAACACAACAAATTCATAAAATATTAGAAGACCGTATTAGTAAATTTTTAGGTATGGAAGACACTATATTATATTCCTCTTGTTTTGATGCAAATGGAGGATTATTTGAATCCTTACTAAATGAAGAAGATGTTATTATTTCTGACGAATTAAACCATGCTAGTATTATTGATGGTGTTCGACTTTGCAAAGCAAAAAAAATGCGCTATAAAAACAATGATATGAATTCATTAAAAGAATGTTTAGAACAGTCAAAAGAAGCACGTATTCGTTTAATTGCCACAGACGGCGTATTTTCTATGGACGGTTTTATTGCCAATTTAAAAGGCATTTGTGATTTAGCAGAACAATATGATGCTCTTGTTATGGTAGATGATAGTCATGCAGTAGGATTTATGGGTGAGCATGGTAGAGGAACACCAGAATACTGTGGTGTTATAGGTAGAGTTGATATTTTAACTGGTACTTTTGGAAAAGCATTAGGTGGTGCTTCAGGAGGATATACCAGTGCAAAAAAGGAAATTGTAGACTTACTTCGTCAACGCTCTCGCCCTTATCTTTTTTCAAATACTGTAGCACCTGCTATATGTGCTGCTACTATCAAAACAATTGATTTATTAGAACAGTCTACAACATTACGTGATAAGGTACATGAAAATACTGCTTATTTCCGTCAAAAAATGAGCAATCTAGGTTTTGATATTCCAGAAGGTTCTCACCCTATTGTACCTGTTATGCTTTATGATGCAAAAGTAGCAAAAGAATTTGCTACTCGAATGTTAGAATTAGGTGTCTATGTTATAGGCTTTTCTTATCCTGTTGTTCCAATGGAAAAGGCAAGAGTTCGCACACAAATTTCTGCTGGACATAGCAAAGAAGATTTAGATTTTGTAGTAGAATGTTTTGCAAAAGTAAAAAAAGAAATGGGATTATAAAAATTCTTATTTATAATCATTGCCCTCATTGGCATTTAGCAAAATAATACTATATACAAATATAGAAAAATATTCTATATAGAAATGATTTTTCTTTTGAAACATAGTTCTTTTTATTTGATATAAAAATAGAAAAGTATTTATATTTAAATAAAAATTTTGCTTTATATCTTAAATATATTTTGTAATGAGTAAGGGGAAACTTTTTTCATTTATAAAAAGTTTCCCTTTGCAAAATCATATTAATATGACAGAATCTAATATAAAGCAAGGAGGGCTTTTATGAATAGGGTTTTAAAATGGATACTCGCCATTATTGGCATTTTGTTATCAACATTTTCATTATATACCATTTATATAAGCGGAAAGCCTACTTTTGATTCCTATAACACCATTGGTTGGATAGGATTTGCACTAGGATTTTGTATTTTGATGGCACTTTTATATTATTTAAGTGTTAAAGTTGGTATTGCCTATACTATCATTTTGCTTTTGCTTTTACTTTTTATGATAATATGGGATAAATTTCAATCAAAGCATACACAACAACAAAATATCAGTCAAATTACAAAAGATATTTCTTCACAAAAAAACACTTCTGATGAAATAGAACAATTATATGAAAATGGTGACATTGTAATATCACACCCTTATGACCATTTAATTAGTTTACAGTGGGGTACTCTCAACAATGTAGATATGGATTTAATGTTAATTAGTTCACAAGATAATGTTATTATTAATTTTAGTACTCCTAAATATTCTTTAGATGCTTCTAATAGTATCTGGTTAGATTATGACTATCAAATGCAACAAGATATTGCTACAAAGGAAATTATTTCTATACTTGGTATGAAAAATAAAACATTTTCTATTATTACAATGAATTATAATGGTGAAAAATTAGAGCAAGATGTTGTCGTTGATGTATCACTATTAGATGGAACAACAGCAACATATACAATACCTGCTGAACATTTCAATGATGATACAAATTGCGTGTATGTTTGTGACATTATTTTGAATACAAATGAAATTATAGAAGTTATGAAAGATTTTGATTCTAGTGGAATATAAAAACACTTTAAACAATTCAGAATAAAGGGGAAATTTATATGAGAATTGACCATATTGCCATTTATACTAAAAAATTAGATCGTTTAAAATCATTTTATGAATATTATTTTGGCGGTATTTCAAATACAAAATATAAAAATAAAACTACTGGTTTAGAAACTTATTTTATATCATTTCAAGATGGCAGTCGCTTAGAAATTATGACACGTCCTGTAATGGATAATAATAGCAAAGAACTATTTCATATGGGTTATATTCATATTGCATTTTCTGTTGGTTCTATTGAAAATGTAAATATGCTTACTCAAAAATTAGAAGAAGATGGTTACTCTATTATCAGCTATCCTCGTACAACAGGAGATGGCTATTATGAAAGTTGTGTATTAGACCCAGATGGTAATCAAATTGAAATTATAGCATAATAGAAAAGAGGTGATTTTATGGCTTTTACTGTCATTGATATGGAAAATTGGGAAAGAAAAGAACACTATCAATATTATATTAATTTAGTGAAAGCAAAATATACTGTAACAGCAGAAATTGATGTTACAAAACTAGTATCTGAAATAAAACATAAAAACTTAAAATTTTATCCCACTTTTTTATATGCTATTATATATAATATCAATCAAAATAAAGAATTTCGTATGGCTTATAATGAAGCAGGTGAGTTAGGCTATTGGGATATTTGTCACCCTTCCTATACTATTTTTCATAATGATGATAAAACATTTTCTGATATTTGGTCAGAGTATCATTGTTCTTTTCCCATTTTTTACAACAATGTTATAAAAGATATGAAGCAATATCAAAATATAAAAGGAATCAAAACAAAACCTAGAACAGGACAAAATTATTGTCCTATTTCTTGTGTTCCTTGGCTTTCTTTTACCAGCATCAATTATGATACATTTACAGAAAACAAAATGCTTTTACCAATTATTGTATTTGGTAAATATCATAAACATCATAATAAAATAACATTACCTTTTTCTATATTTGTAAATCATGCTGTTGCTGATGGTTATCATACTTGCAAACTAATACAAGATATACAATATTTTATTAATCATTTAGATTGGCTTTATATTGACTAATATAATATTGTAAAAATCTAATAATCAAATTTATTGCTTTTCTTTTATAACTATGATAAAGTTTTACATTATGGAATATAACAAACAGGAGGAAACAAAATATGTGTGGTATTTGTGGTTTTACTGGTACATTAGCAAATGCAAATGATGTATTAGATAATATGATGAATAAAATAGTGCATAGAGGTCCAGACAGTGGTGGAAAACATATTGACCAAAATGTAGCATTAGGCTTTCGTCGTTTAAGTATTATAGACTTAGACCATGGTTCACAGCCTATGTATAATGAAACAGATGATATTGTTATAACATTTAATGGTGAAATTTATAATTATCAATCATTACGGGAAGAGTTAATCAATAAAGGACATATATTTAAAAATGATTCTGATACAGAAGTATTACTTCATGCTTATGAAGAATATGGGGAAGATATGCTGAATCAATTAAGGGGTATGTTTGCATTTGTTATTTGGGATAGCAAAAAGAATTTACTTTTCGGAGCAAGAGATTTTTTTGGAATCAAACCTTTTTACTATACTATTATCAACGATAATATTGTATATGGTTCTGAAATTAAAAGTATATTAGAATATCCTCATTTTAAAAAGGAAGTCAATATAGAAGCATTAGAAAATTATTTAACATTTCAATACTCTGTATTACCTGAAACATTTTTTAAAGGTGTTTATAAACTGATGCCTTCTCATTGTTTTACATTCCAAAATGGTATTATGAATATAAAGCGTTATTGGGAACCAACATTTGATGCAGATAACAGCAAAACATTAGAACAATTTGTAAAAGAAATTGATGCTGCAATGCAAGATTCTATTAAAAAACATAAAATTAGTGATGTAGAAGTTGGTTCTTTTCTTTCTAGTGGTGTAGACTCTAGTTATGTTGCTGCTTGTTTTCATGGTGATAAAACATTTACAGTAGGATTCGATTATGAAAAATATAATGAAATTGATTATGCAAAAGCATTATCTAAAAAAATCAATATTGACAATTATAGTAAATTGATTACAACACAAGAGTATTGGGAAGCTATTCCTAAGGTACAATATCATATGGACGAGCCTTTAGCAGACCCTTCTGCTATTGCATTATATTTTGTCAGTCAAACAGCATCAAAATATGTTAAAGTTGCTCTTTCTGGAGAAGGTGCAGACGAATTTTTCGGTGGCTACAATATTTATAGAGAACCTCATGACTTACTCCCTATTACACGCCTTCCAAAACCAGTAAAAAAAATATTAGGCGGTATTGCAAAAGCAATTCCTTTTCATGTAAAAGGCAAAAATTATATCATTCGTGGCAGTAAAGAATTACAAGAGCGTTTTATAGGAAATGCTTTTATGTTTCAAGAATCAGAAAGAGAAAAGCTACTAAAACACCCTACAAAACACTATCATCATACAGAAATTACAAAACCTCTTTATGACAAAGTAAAGCATTTAGATGATGTTACAAAAATGCAGTATATAGACATCAATCTTTGGTTAATAGGAGATATTTTACTAAAAGCTGATAAAATGAGCTGTGCACATTCTCTTGAGGTCAGAGTACCATTTTTAGATAAAGAAGTATTTAAAGTAGCAAGAACATTACCTACAAAATTTAAAGTAAATAAAGAAAATACAAAATATGCTATGCGTATTGCTTCTCATCGGTATTTACCAGATATGGTTGCAGAAAAGAAAAAATTAGGTTTTCCTGTGCCAATTCGTGTTTGGTTAAAAGAGGACAAGTATTATAATATTGTAAAAACTGCTTTTACAAGCAAAACAGCACAAACCTATTTTAAAACAAATGAAATTGTAAAATTTTTAGATGAGCATAAAGCAGGCAAAGCAGATAATAGCAGAAAAATATGGACAATATATATGTTTTTAGTTTGGCACAAACAATTTTTTGAAACAGCAGCTTAATATTAATGTAAAAAATTCTGTTTTTTAACAAACTTTTTTATTCAGTTCTTTTCAAAAAAGCAGTACAGATATAAAATCTGTACTGCTTTTTTAAATAAAATCAATATTTTTTATATTTCATATAAGTTTTTATGTTTTTCATGCTTTAAACTTTTTTAATCTTCCATATCATCTGTATAACTAAAATCAATAGGTGCTTGTGCAACTACAATTTCCAAAACTTCTGCCATAAATGACATCAACTGCTTTTCACTTTCCCAAAATCCCATACCATCTGGGTCTAATGCAACATCACTATATGCTTTGCTTAAATCTTCTTCCTCTTTTAAAGCTATAAATTCGCCTTGTCTTCTTCTTAAGCCTTGGCTCAACTGCAATTTTTTTAATTCATCAATTTTTTGTTTTAAATTTGGTTTGTTTTCCACTCTTTTTTTATAGTATAAATAGGATTGGTATAAATCAGATTGATATACTTTTTCCCCTAATTCCATTGCCATCTTTTTTATAGTATCCAAAACTTATACCTCCATAATAATGGGCAAAATCATAGGACTGCGTTTTGTTCTTTGCCATAAATAATTTTTCAATGTGTCTTTAATCAGCCCTTTAATATAACTCCAGCCTGTAATATGCTTTTCTTCACATTTTATCAACGCTTCCTTAACAACGCCCTTCGCTTCCTCCATCAAGTCTTCTGCTTCCCTTACATAAACAAAACCTCTTGAAATAATATCTGGTCCTGCTACAATCATACCGCTTTCTTTTTCCATTGTTACAACAACTACCATTAGTCCATCTTGTGATAAATGTTTTCTATCTCTTAATACAATATTGCCTACATCTCCTACACCAAGACCATCTACCATAACCTGTCCTACTGGTATTGTTCCGTTAACTTTTGCATCATTTTTAGAGATTTCAAGAACATCTCCTGTTTTCATCAAAAATATATTTTTTTTATCCATACCCATAGAAATTGCCAAATCTCTATGGCTTGTTAAATGCATAAATTCGCCATGCACAGGCATAAAATACTGTGGTTTCGTTAATGCAAGCATTAATTTCAGTTCTTCCTGTCGTGCGTGTCCTGAAACATGAATATCTGCCATACCCTCATACACCACATTAGCGCCTTTTTTCAAAAGTTCATTAATGACACGAGAAATATTTTTTTCATTTCCAGGTATAGAAGATGCACTGATAATAATTTTATCATCTGGATTTACAGAAATTTGTCTATGCTCTCCTGACGCAATTCTAGACAATGCTGACATCGTTTCCCCTTGACTACCTGTTGTAATAATGACAAGCTGTTCATCTTTAAAATTACGAATTTCTGAAATATCTATCAATATACCTGCTGGTATATTCAAATATCCTAACTCAGAAGATGTTTTAACCGCATTTATCATACTTCTGCCAATAATTGCAACTTTTCTTCCAAATGTTTTAGCAGAATTAATAATCTGTTGTATCCTATGAATATTAGAAGAAAATGTTGCTACCATAATACGGTTTTTAGGTGTTTCTTCAAATAATCTATCAAATACAGCTCCTACTGATTTTTCAGACATTGTAAAGCCTTTTCTTTCTGCGTTTGTACTATCACTCATAAGCAAAAGCACACCTTGCTTACCCAATTCTGCAAATCGATGAATATCCATAATATCTCCATCAATAGGAGTATAATCTACTTTAAAATCTCCTGTGTGTATCACTACACCTAATGGTGTTGTGATTGCTAACGCCACAGCGTCTGCTATTGAATGATTTGTGTGTATAAATTCTACTTTCATTTGTCCTAATTTTACAGATTCTCCTGGAACAACTGTATGACACACTACTTGATTTAATAATTCATGTTCTTTGAGCTTATTTTCCAAAAGTCCTAATGTTAATAGTGTACCAAATATTGGTACATTCAATTCTTTTAATACATATGGCAAAGCTCCAATATGGTCTTCGTGACCATGTGTCAATACAATTCCTCTCACTTTTTCTGCATTTTTTGTCAAATATGAAACATCAGGTATAACTAAATCAATGCCTAACATATCATCCTCTGGAAAGGCAAGTCCACAGTCAATTACAATAATATCATTATTATATTCTAATACTGTCATATTCTTTCCTATTTCTTCCAGACCGCCTAGCGCCATTACTTTCAACTTTTGTTTTTTTGTTGCCAAAAAACACACCTCCTTTTTTTATTTTTATTGACTTCAAAAGGAGCTGATATAAAAATTTTTTGTCTACAAAATCAAAGAATTTTATTATAAAAAACGATTGTTTAGAGTAGAAAATCTGAAAAAATTATATTATAATAAAGTACTTTCATGCAACATAAATTCCATTTTTTCACATTATATATATTTTTTTCCAGCACAATCTACTGGCGGAAACCCCGTTTTATTATATTCATTTCAAGCAATATATCTATTTCTTTTTATACTAGTCTATTATCTTAACATACCACAAAAAATTTACTTTTATTTCTTCTCTTTTATATAAAAAAGAAAATGCCGCCAAAAAACAGCATTGATTTTTTATAAAAACAAAACTGTTTTCTCCTTTCATTTTATTTTTATTCATTTTTTACATCTGCTCACTTTTACCGTTCTTTTGTTATAAAAATAGTATGCCATACAAATGCTTTTTCTAAACTTATCAAATGCAAAAACTATTTTCACTTTTTTTAGAAAATGCAACAGAAAAAGAGCAGTTCATTTTATTTTTGTAAAAATGACATACTGCTTTTATTATGCTTTACAAAAATAATACTGCTTTTTATATTTTGTATCACACTTTTTATAGTAATAGAAAACAAATCTCCTGTTTTCTTTGAACGCTTTTTAATCTATTCTGACGTCATATTCTCCTTCTCGTTCAGCAAATAAAGCAGAAACTCTTTCAAATTCCTCATCTTCTTCTACCCATTCATACGTGACGTCGTCTGCACCAATAGCAATTTCTTTCAATATAATGGCATCTGCTTCTTCTTCGTCCATTAAGCTACTTTCCATAACTAAAAGATATCTATTGCCTCCACTTGTTATATTATCAATAATTACAAATTCTGTTTCTATACCATTCTCATCTTCCATAGAAACAATTTCAAATTCTTGTTCCAAATCTTCATCAAATTGATTTGACATAATACACCTCAACATTTTCCATTTTGCTTTTTATCTAAATAACCCTGCAATATATGCACTGCTGCCATTTTATCTATTATATTTTTTCTTTTTTTGCGACTCATATCTGCCGCCAAAAGACTTCTTTCTGCCGCCATAGTGCTCATTCTTTCGTCCCAAAGTATAACAGTAATATTGGGAAATGCCTTTTCCAGATGTTTTTGAAATATTTTCGTTTTTTCACATCTTTTTCCTTCCGTATTGTTCATATTTTTAGGATAACCTAATACAATGGTATCCACTTCATATTCTTTTATCAATTCTGCAATTTTTAAAATGCTTTTTTTATATTCTGTATCAGTAGTTCTTTTAATAACCTCTACACCTTGTGCAGTCCAGCCAAAACCATCACTTACTGCAACTCCAATTGTTTTATCTCCATAATCCAGTCCAAGTGTTCTCATAATACATTCTTCTCTAAATAATTATTTACAAGTTCCTCTAGTAATTCATCTCTTTCTAATTTACGAATTAAAGAACGTGCATTTTTATGACTTGTAATATAAGTAGGGTCACCAGAAAGAATATAACCTACAATTTGATTTACAGGATTATATCCCTTTTCTTTTAATGCCTCACTTACATTTAATAATATATTTTTTGCTTCATTTTGTACTTCTTTATCTACGCTATCAAAAAATTGTGTTTCATGTAAATTATCCATGTCTTATCACTCTCCCTTATATATATTTTTTCATATTTCCGAACTACAAGCTCTCTTGTTTCATAATAATATAAATTTACAGATTATGCAAATAAAATTTATAGAATAAAACTTACAGTTTTGTTACAATACCTTGTACAATCTCTCCTTTTTGGCTGATAATGCTTGTTTTTATCATTTTATTTGTTATATTCTGATTACTTTTTGTATGCACTTTAATATAATTCGTGGTATGTCCTTCATATATATTTTGTTCTATTTCTCTTTCATAAAGTACTTCCATTTCTTTCCCCACAAATCGACTTAAAAACAATTCTGTCATTTGTTGACTTAATGCAATCAGCTTTTGACTTCTTTCATTTTTTATGCTGTTAGGAATTTGCCCAGACATTGTCGCTGCTGGTGTTCCTCTTTTTGGTGAGTAAGGAAATACGTGTATTTTAGAAAATTCCATTTCCTTAGCAAATTGATAGCTATTTAAAAAGTCTTCTTCGGATTCATTGGGAAAACCTACAATCATATCTGTTGTAATAGCAACAGAAGGCATATATTCCCTTAATATATTAACCGCTTGGCGATATCTTTCTGTATTATACTTTCTATTCATAGCATACAATGTCTTATCACAACCACTTTGTAAAGACAAATGAAAGTGGTCACAAACTTTAGGTAATTTAGATAATGTTTCTGCAAATTCTTTTGTCACAATATTAGGTTCAATAGAGCTAAATCGTATTCTTTTGATTCCTTCTATATTATGCACTTTTTGAATCATTTCAAGCAATGTAATATTCTTTAAATCTTTTCCATAAGATGCTACATGGATTCCTGCTAATATTACTTCTTGAAATCCATTTTTTGATAAACGTATTACCTCCGAAATTACATCTTCCGGCTTTCTGCTTCTGATAGGACCCCTTGCATAAGGTATAATGCAGTAAGAACAAAATTGGCTACAACCATCTTGTATTTTTAAATATGCTCTTGTTCTATTCTCCAATTTTTGTATAGATAAATCCTCAAATTCTCTTTCTTGCATAATTTCAGAAACACAATTCTGTGTTTGCTCTTTTTTATCATAATTTTCTACTAATTTCAAAATTTGTTTTCTATCTTTTGTACCTACCACAATATTTACACCATCTATTGCCATAATTTCATTAGGTGCAGTTTGTGCATAACAGCCAGCTACAACAATAATACTATCTGGATTTTGTCTTTTTACTTTACGAATAAGTTGTCTGGATTTTTTATCACCAAAATTAGTTACTGTACACGTATTAATAATATATACGTCTGCTGGCTGTTCCATGTCTACTATTGTATAGCCCTTTTGTTCAAATAACTCTGCTATTGCTTCACTTTCATACTGATTTACTTTGCAGCCTAATGCATGGCTTGCTACTGTTTTCATCTTTTCACCTCAAATATTGACGAACTTTTTAATTTGTGCTACAACAGCTCCTTCATTATTATCTCCAGCAATATAATTAGCACATTTTTTTACACCTTGTTCGGAATGTGCCATAGCAAAACTATATTTTGCTTGCTGTAACATTTCTATATCATTATAATTGTCGCCAAATGTCATTGTTTCTTCTGGCATAATATTCCATTTTTTTTGCAATATCTCAATAGCATTTCCTTTTGATACACCCTTGTTAACAATATCAATACAGTCAAAACCAGAAACAGCAATTTCCACCTTTCCTTTTAATATCTTTTCTAATATAGGAAAACTATATCTGCTTGCACCTTGTGGGTCTACTAACGAAACTTTAATAATATCTTCTTTAATATCATCAAAATGATTGATTAATTTTATATTATAATGAAATTTAGGAGAGGCTAATGTATTGTAACATTCTATATAAGGTGTATAACAGCAATGTTTGCCACAATATAATATTCCTACATTATTTAATTTTTTTATTTCTTCTGTTATAAAATCAATCAATTCTTTTGACATAACACTAGAATAAATTTCTTCTCCGTTATGTACTACATAAGCACCATTTTCTGCTAATATTGTAACATCTTCTAAATAATGTTCAAATGATTTTTCCAAACTAGGGCGTTGTCTTCCGCTTGCTGCCACAAAATGAATATTTTTTTGTTTCATTTTAGGAAGTAATTCATATATTTCACTATCAATTTCTTTATTATCTTTCAATAATGTACCATCCATATCTGTTGCAATTAATTTAATCATATTAAAAGTCCTTCTCCTTCATTATTGTATTTTTAAAAATAAAGGTAATAATTTCATAGCAATTTTAACATCTTTGCCAGAAATCCATACTACATATTGTCTTAATTTATCCCATTTTTTCTTTCTTGTCAAAGGCAGACTACAAATCTCTTCTATTTCTCCTAATTTTTCAATTACTTCTTCTTTTTCTATGGAAGAAATTCCCTCCATAATGCCAATACTTAAACGAACTGCTGTAAAATCCATTTCTATTATAATGACATCTTTTTCCTTTTCCTGCTTTAAATATAAATCTAATAAACCATCGTTACTATAATGATTTTGTTGAAATAACTTCATTCTTTCTATTAGTAGAGAAATATTTTTGCGACAGATTTCTACCTGTTGTTCTATTTTTTGATAAGCACTCAAAACTTCAATATCTTCTGCAAAACCATTAATTTTATCAATATAATGACTAATCAACATTAAAAAAAGGGCTTCCATTGCATCTTTATCATTATAAAACTGTGTCCAAACAATATTATACTGTTCAAAATCTTTTTGAATCATTTCCTGTAAATTTTGTTGTTTTTTCATAAAAAATCGCCCCCTTTTTTATTTTTATAACAACATCAATACTATTCATATAATAAAACTTTATATATTATCATATCAAATGCTTTTTATCATGTCAATTTTAAGTCAAAGTATTATACACTATACAAAAATATTAGTTATAACATCAATGTCTTTTAAATAAGTTTTTTCGACAAGTAAAAGCTCTGAATTTTTCAGAGCTTTTATTTTTATATATTGCTATTATTTTTTTCTTTTTTTCGGTCTTTTTATATGTTTTTCTTTTTCTGGTGAAAATTCTACTTTCTGCTCTTTGATAACCGTTTGTTGCTGTTCTATAATAATTTCCTGTTGTTCTGTAACAATTTCCTGCTGTTGTTCTGAAACAGAGTTTTGTTGTTGTTCTTCTTTTACTTCAGGTATTCTATTAAATAATTCTGATAAATAACGTAAACCATTTGCATCATCATCATTTAATTGAGATAATTCAAAACGGAATTGCCAATTACCTGCTGATGTACTTGGCACATTCATACGATGACTACTGTCTAAACGTAGAACATCTTGTATAGGGAATATAGCAAACACTGCCGAGGAACTCATAGCAAGACGAATCATATCCCATGCAATGTCATTACCACTAATATTCATATAGCGACGTACATGGTCTTTTTCATGTTCTGTACCATTTGTATACCAGCCTATTGTAGTGTCATTATCATGTGTACCAGTATATACTACTGTATTAGATTCATAATTATGTGGCAAATAATCATTTTTGCTGTCATCACTAAAAGCAAAATGCAATATCCTCATACCTGGAAAGCCTAATTTTTTTCTTAATTGTCTTACATCATCTGTAATAATGCCTAAGTCTTCTGCAATAATAGGTAAATCTCCTAATTCCTTTTTAATAGCAGTAAATAACTTTTCACCAGGACCCTTTCTCCATTCTCCTTTTGTTGCATCTCTGTCACCAAAAGGAACTGCCCAAAAACTTTCAAAACCTCTAAAATGGTCAATACGAAGAATATCTACCATATTTAATGTATAACGTATTCTATCAATCCACCATTGATAACCTATTTTTTCATGTTCCTCCCAATTATAAAGAGGATTTCCCCAGAGCTGACCTGTTTCACTAAAATAGTCTGGTGGAACACCTGCTACTAATGTAGGATAGCCCTTTTCGTCTATATAATAATTTTTAGGATTCGCCCATGTATCTGCACTATCATAAGCTACAAATATAGGAATATCTCCTATAATTTTGATATTTTTTTCATTTGCATATTTTTTTAATGCTTCCCATTGGCGGAAAAATTCAAATTGTAAAAATTTATATCTGTCAATAGCAGATGATAATTTTCTTTTCCATTTTTCTAATGCGCCACATTCCCTATTCACTAATTCTTCTGGCCATGTACTCCAAACAGAGCCAAAATAATAGTCTTTTTGTAAATTTTTTGGCAATATTTTAGCAGTTTTTTCTTCAAAAGCAAAAAACTCATTTGAAAAACCTGCTTCTTGTCTCTCTGCAATAAAATAATCTTTTAAAGATGCAAATAAAGCATAATCTTCTAACCAAAAATCATTTGTATCGCAAAATTTTTGAAATTCCACTTGGTCTGCTGTAAAAGCCTTTTTTTGAAAACGACGATATGCTTTTTCAAATAATCCCTTTTTAAAAGGAATTGCATTACCATAATCTGTTTTTTTACATGAAAAACCAGGTGCAAATTCCACATCTATTTCTTCTAAGTACCCCTTTTTATACAATATTTCAGGACTAATAAATAATGTATTTCCAGCAAATGTAGAAAAACTCTGATAAGGAGAATCTCCAAAACTAGTTGGTCCTAATGGTAATACCTGCCAAATATGCTGTCCGGCTTTTTCTAAATAATCTACAAATTTATATGCATTTGGTCCGAAATCACCTATACCAAATTTACTAGGTAAGCTGGAGGGATGAAGTAATATACCACTGCTTCGTTGAAAATTCATAATACCACCCTTTTTCTTTTGGATTTGTTTGACAACTTATAACTTTATTATATCGGAAAATTTACTATTTTTCTACCCCTTTATTTGACAAAATAAAATTACTTTGGCTATTTTTTGTCAAAATGGCAAATTTATTGTTGTATGAAAAAATATTTCATGTAAAAAATAAATTTGTAATCAATTTGATAAAACTATTTGCAATCTATCTTATTACAAATTTGTTTTGCAAATGAAATACAAATATTCATTTCATAAAAGCTATATTATTTTTACTAAAATCATATTACAGTATACTATAAATCATATTCCATAATGTATTATGATGAAACAAAATACTGGTAAGGAGGATTTTCATGAAAAAAGTTCCTATATTTACAATAGCTGCAATATTTTCATTAATGTTTGGTATTACGGCATGTGGTGAAAAGGTATCTAATAATTTAGGTGGTGCAACACGAGGAAATAATGCTTATGACTATAATTATGATTATAGTGGTATGCGTACAGATGGAGAAAATATGTTAAATCGTTTTGGTATTAATAATACAAATGGTGCAGGCTATTGGGATTATTATGGCATTACAAATGGTAGTGCTAATGATAGTATGAGAAATGATATTGCAGGTACAAATAATTATAACAATTATAATGCTTCTGCACCCACAGCACCTTTACTGCAAGGCACATCTTATAATGCATCATTAGATAGTGCTACAGTAGCAAATTAAATATTATTTCAAAAAATATCATTTGTTCAGTGGAAAATATATTTTCCACTGAACATTAATTATATTAAAGCACCTTCTAATTTTAACAGAAACTCTTTTTTATCTATTCCACTATAATATCCTGTTAATTTTCCATTTGCTCCAATTACTCTATGGCAAGGAATCACAATAGCAATAGGATTATTGTGATTAGCATTTCCTACTGCTCTTACAGCATGACATTGTCCAATCTCTTTTGCTATTTCTCCATAACTGCGTGTTTGTCCATAAGGAATATTTTGTAATGCTTTCCATACCTTTTTTTGAAATGCTGTTCCTTCTGGTGCAATAGGCAATGAAAAATTTTGTCTTTTTCCTTCAAAATATTCTAATATTTGCTGTTCTGCCTTTTCTAAAAGCATTGTTTTTTTAATGGGTATTTCTAACAATTTTTCCATAATACTAAAACTAATATGACTAATTTTATTTTCAGTTTCAATTAATGTCATAGTTCCTAAATCTGTTTTTATTTCACATCGATAATTCATTTTTATACTCTTCTTTCTTTACTTTTCATGTATCATATCATTTTATTATTTTAAATTATTTTTAAATTTATAAACATACCTAACATAACAGTCAAAAAAGTGGTACAATAAGTATATGATAAAATATTATAAAATACAACAATATATTTAAGGAGGAATGATAATGCTTGGAACAATTACAAATTGCTGTACTATATTGGCTGGCAGTGTAATAGGGGCTACATTACACAAAGGAATTAAACAGGAATATCAAGACACTATGATGAATGGTTTAGGGTTAGCAGCACTTTCATTAGGAATTAGCAATTTTGTAAAAGCTATGCCAAACAGTCAATATCCAGTTTTATTTATATTTAGTATGGCATTTGGTGGTCTTATTGGTTCTATTATAGATTTAGATGGAAAATTTCAAAATCTTGCTAAAAAAGTATCTACTGGAAATTTAGCGCAAGGACTCACAACGGCTGTTCTTTTATTTTGTATTGGAACAATGTCTATATTAGGTCCCATAGAAAGTGCCTTAAATGGAAATAATACACTTTTATTTACAAATGCTATGTTAGATGGTGTTACCTCTATGATACTTGCCTCTAATTTTGGTATTGGTATTGCCTTTTCTGCTGTAATACTTTTTTTATGGCAAGGTAGTATTTATCTTTTAGCACAATTTATAAGTAGCTTTATGACAGACAGCTTAATGACAGAAATTTCTATTGTGGGTGGTATATTGATTATGAGTTCTGCACTTGGCATATTAAATATCAAAAGTATTAAAACATTAAATTTACTTCCTGCATTACTTGTACCTGCTTTATATATAGGAATTACTTCTGTATTGTTTTAAATTATGTGTATTTTTTTATGCAATTTGCTTTCTCTATTGCAGTATATCATTGTTTCTTGTATAATGGAAAATATCAAAATAAATCACTATTCATTGTTAAATATAGTAAGGAGAGAGGGACTATGACAGCAAAAACGCATGGTTATATTACAAAAGAAATTGAATTAGAGCAAATTTATCAGTTTATATTAAAATGGTTTGACCCCTCCGCTAAAGTCAACCGCTATGAAAATAAAAACGGCGAAAATAATGAAATGGCTGTTTACTTCACATACAAGGGGGAAGAACGTCGTTTATTTGCTATTGTTTATAAAAGCACAAAATTTTCTAAAACAGGACAAAAAGAAAGACAAATATTTTTAGATTTAGGTTATTGGGGTTCTAGTGTTGAAATTATGAAATCTATTATTTCTAATTTTTCTGGTTATTTAGACGAAAATGACTGTGACGATGAAGACCCTTATTTCATCGCAGAACATCCAGAAGGTATTATGCCTAATGTTATTAAAATTACACGCTCTGAATTAAACAAAAGATTAGGCGGTACTGTTGTTATTATTGATGAAGACTAAATAATACATAAAAAAGAAGCAATATTATAAATCATTGCTTCTTTTTTTATATTACTATTTTTTTTCCTGCATTTCCTTCATTTTCAAACTCATTTTTTCGCCAAATGTTTTTTTCTTTTTATTTGCTAAATTCGTTCCCTGCACTTTTACAATATAAATTCCTGCTAATTCAACTTTTACATTCTTTTTTACTGGTATAATTTCAAAAACAGATTTGTCACACATTAAATTTACAATCTGTGGTCCTACCTTTGCCTTTACCAAAGGCATTTTTCTCATTTTTGCTGTTTTAGGCATTTGCTCATATACAGCTTTTGTCATGTTTGTAGGAGATGGTTTTTCCATTTTTTTGTCTATTACAAAAATTTGTGTCAAAACCTTATTTTGTTCAATAAAGTCTTGTGCTTGTACCATTTTCCCCATATTTTTACGATTAAAATAATACAATACTGCAAGCGCAATAATAATGATAATAAGCACTATAAATAATATATCAAATAGCACAATCGTTCCTCCTCTTTCATTATGTTTTTTTAATATAAAGCAGTTGTTTCTATTTTAACATTGTTTTTTATTTTAGGAAATAGAAAATAAAAATTTTTTATTTTAAATTTTATAAATGTTGTCAAAATAAAGAGGAAAAAACAAAAAAAATACGTTATAATAATTATAATAATAAAGTAGCATTTTTGATAGGATAATATTTTCAATTTTTGACCATCTTTTCATATGATTTCAATAAAATACAGCCTATTATATTATCAAATACTTATAATACATTATCATAAATTTCATATTTTTATAGAGGTGATAAAATGACATTTATTGATTTTTTACCATTTTTGTTAACAGGAATTTTTATATTGAATGTTATTTTTGCAGGGCTTGTTGTATTTTTTGAAAGACGAAAACCAGCAAGCAGTTGGGCATGGCTTCTTGTATTATTTTTTATTCCTTTTTTTGGATTTATCATTTATATGGTATTTGGGAGAAACAGTAAAAGAGAAAAAATGTTTATACAAAAAGAAAAATATGATACAGAAGTATATTATCGTTATTTGCTATTCAATGATACTTCCCTTGATACATTTCGTTCTCAAAAAAAAATAATTGAAAAAAAACAAGAATATATTGTACAGGAAAATCTAGATGACTTAATTTCTCTCCATATCAATGCAGGAAGTTGGGTTACAACAAATAACACATTAAAACGCTTTATAGATGGAAATAGTAAATTTGATGCTTTAATAAATGATATACGTCAGGCAAAAAAATTTATACACATGGAATATTATATATTAAGAGGAGATGACTTAGGTAAAAAAATTGTGCATGAACTTGCATTAAAAGCAAAAGAAGGTGTGGAAGTTCGCTTACTTTATGATGGTATGGGGTGCAGTAGCCTTCCTCGTAATTTTTTTCAAGAACTAGAACAAAATGGAGGCTATGCTGTTGCGTTTTTACCTCGTTTTATTATTCGTTTAAATTATCGTGACCACAGAAAAATCTGTATTATAGATGGTGAAATTGGCTATATTGGCGGCTTTAACATAGGTAATGAATATTTAGGCATTGTAAAAAGATATGGCTCATGGCGCGATACACATTTAAGAATACAAGGAGATGCAATCGACCAACTTCAAATTAGATTTATGATGGATTGGAACTTTACTACTGCTTATGCTCCTATTTCACTAAAGAAATTATATTTTCCAGAAAGAAAACAAATAGATGGTATCAAAATGCAAATCATATCCAGTGGTCCTGATACAGTTTGGAAAAATATATGGAATGGTTATTTTAAAATGATGAATGAGGCAGAAAAACACATTTATATTGAAACACCTTATTTTGTTCCTGATGATGGTATATTGGAAGCACTTCGTGTTGCAGCACTTTCTGGCATTGATGTTCGTATTATTATACCTGGAAATCCTGACCATTTTTTTGTTTATTGGGCAAGTATGTCTTATTTAGGAGAACTTTTAGAGGCTGGTGTACGTTGTTATCAATATGAAAAGGGATTTATTCATACAAAAGCAGTATTTGTTGATAGTAAAATTTGCTCTATTGGTACAGCAAATATGGATATACGTAGTTTTGACTTAAATTTTGAAATTAATGCCTTTTTATATGATGAACAAACAACAATATTATTAGAACAGGACTTTTTAAATGATTTAGATAACTGTGTAGAAATTACAAAGGAATGGTATAGCAAAAGAAAATGGTGGTTTCGTGTTAAAGAATCTGTTTCTCGTTTAATTTCTCCTATGTTATAAATTTCAATAGTAAAAATAACAAATCGTTATCAATATGATTAACCATTAAAATTATATCACAAATCATTCATTTAAGGAGAAGAATTATGGATAAAAGTTATACAGAGCAACAACAAATTGGTTATTTTGAAGTAGACAGCAATTTATTTTTAACACCCTCTGCGCTTGTATTTCATTTGCAGGATACAGCAATTAGACATTCAGCTAGTTTAGGATATACATTAGATTATATGGCTGAACACCATAGAGGGTGGGCGGTAGTAAATTGGCATATTATAATAGACCATATGCCTAAATGCGGTGAAACAATAAAAATCGTAACATGGAGCAGTAAATGTCGTCGTATGCAGGCAGAACGCTCTTATATGCTTTATGACCAATATGGTGCTATTTCTGCTCATATTGCTTCCCGCTGGATATTTATGGATTTAGAGGAAAGAAAGCCAACTGTTATAGGCAGTGAAATGGAACAAAAATATGGTAACACAGAAATCACTGCAATAGAAAATGAAAAGTATAAGCTACCCAAATTACAGAACGATGATACAATTATGGAAAGAACATTTATTGTAACTAGAAGGGATACTGATAACAACGGTCATACTAACAATGTCAAATATATCGAATGGGCAATCGATGATATACCTGATGATATTTATAACACTATGACTATTTTAGATATCCGTGTTGTATATCGTAAAGAATGTTATAAAGGTGATGCTGTAACATCAAAATGTTGTGTGCATACATTAGAAAATGGTATAAAAGAAGTTATCTCTTTTTTTGAAGACGGAGCAGGTGAGGGTATTTTATTTGCGGAAGTGGTAACACAGTGGAAAAATAATGTTGTTTTGTAATAGTAAGCAATATTTGTGATGGTAAATATAATATCCATATACATTTTGCAACCATAGTATTAAATGTTAAAAAAGAAATTGCAGTACAGCAATCACATAATACAAATAAAACTAAACCAGTAATATACATTTTACTGCACTTTTGAGTCACTGCAACAATAATATGAAGCAAAAAAGTAATACTATAACAAATCGCTACTGTATACAGTGGTAAAAAACTAAACAGAATTCCAAAAAGCAATAACAATAGCATACATTGTTGTTGCCTTTTTTGATATTCGAAAAAAGGAATCATTTGACACAAATAAAATAAATGTACTACTATAAAAAAAGCAATTCCTAATGTATACATTGATGTAAACAATAGTAAAAAATCACAAAATATAGTATAGCATAATATCATTTTTTTATAATAATTAGCACTTAAAAATAATAATGTCATAGCTAAAAATTTAAAATAACTGCTTGTTATATTTTCTACATGATATATTCCAAAATCCATTATTACAAACATTATCATACAAATTGTAATACAACAAAATAGATATTTTTGTTTCAACGATATCACCTCTATAAAACAATACCCAAAAAGCATTATTTCATACCAAGTGATATTATAAAAATACTAATTTTATACCTCTTTTTTTATGAAACAAATAAAATCCCCCTATTTTAAATATAGGGGGTATCATTATTTATTCTTCATTATTGCAGTCAGAATATAGTGTAAACCTATCTCTGCCCTTATTTTTAGAAACATATAATGCTGTATCTGCTTTCTCCAATAGCATTTGGTAATCTGAAGCATCTTGAGGATAAAATGCTGCACCTACACTGCCTGTAATATTCCAAGAGGTATCTCCTCTCTGATATTTCTCTCGAAATACTTCTAATAATTGCTGTAATTTTTTTCTCAAATCTTGTTCTGTGCAAACATTTTTCAAAAATACAATAAATTCATCTCCACCATATCTTGCTATAATATCTTCAGACTCTCTAAAAAATCCTTTTAATCTTTTTGCTACTGTAAGTAATACATCATCACCTATGGCATGACCTAATGTATCGTTTACTTTTTTAAAATAGTCCACATCCATAAATATCAATGCACCTTTTGTATTTTCTTCCAACAAAGCTAATACTTTTTCTCTAAATATAGCTCTATTGTATAAACCTGTTAGAGGGTCTCTCCTTGCTCTTTCTCTCCATGTTGTTGCCTCACTTTGCATTTGGCGCAAAGCATTGATGTTTACTAATGTTCCAGCTATTTTTAAACATTGCTTTTTATTTTCATCCCATAAAGGATTACAATGTATTTCAAACCATTCATAAGAACCATTTATTGTTAAAAAGCGAAGTTGTGCTTTAATACTAATATTATCTATCATACATTGATTATAAATATTTTTTAATATATTCATATCTCCTTGAAATACAACATTAGATTGTAAAAGCCATTGTTTAAAATTTTCATAACATATTTTCATACCAATTTGATTTTTAATTGCTTCTGAAAATACAATTTTATCATCTTTTACATGATATTGGAATGGAATACTTTTATAATATTGTTCATCTGCTGCCTCATCAATAAATTCAAAATGGTCATGATTATTGTCATATACCAATATTCTATGGTTTGAACCAGCAATATTTTTATGATACTTTTCTTTTACTTCTTCCAGTTGTAAACGCATTTCAATATAATTTGTAATATCTATCATAACAAACAAACATACAGGTATCCCATTTTCTATGCTGAATTCATTACCTTCCAAATGAATCCACATAATTTCTTCTCTGGCATCCAACATTCTTAATTCCATTTTAAAACGACTGTGTTGTTGTATCATTTTGTCAAATTCTCTCTGCGCTATTTTTCTATCTATACTATAAATACTGGAAAAGAATCCTGCTCCTGTTGTTTTTCCAAACATTTCAAAAAAATAATCATTTACTTCTAATATAGTAAGTCTATCATCCAGTCGTATTTTTGCCACGCCTCCAGGCAAACTATTAAATGTTGTCTTTTGTTCTATTTCTAAGCGTTTTCTTTCTGAAGTATCCAACAATATACCATAATATACGGGATATCCAGATTGCTCTCCTATAAACATTCCTTGTAATTGAAACCAATGTACCATACCATTGCTCATTTTTCTAGGTGCTTCCCATAAAAGAGGTTCTCTATTTTTTCCATTCTCTATTGCTGTTTGAATATACTTTCTTCTTTCTGCTTCCTCCAACCAAGGTAACACTTTTCCTTTTAATTCATAATATTCCTTTTCCGCCATACAGAGAACTTCAAAATATTGAGGACTTCCTTCAAGTAAATAAATATCTTCTTCTGTTACCAAATATTTACCACTTGCACCTCTCATACTAGAATGTGTAAATTCTAATTGTATTTGTTGTTCTTTTTCTTTATGTTTGCTTTCTGTAATATCTCTTACTAATATAATGCTCAATATTTCTTTGCTATATGTACTTTCTAGCAAAAAACATCCGCAGGAAAACCATCTTTTTTCTTTTTCAAAATATAAATCTAATAATACTTTTTTTTCTCCATTTTGAAAACTCTCTAAAAGATTTTCTATTGAAAATATAGAACGCCAATTTTCTTTATAATCTTCCTCTAGCTTTTTTTCTATATTATCAAATAATACCTGTGTTTTTCCATTTTCAGGTAAATCAATTATACCTCCATTATGAAACACAACATATTCATTTTTACTTAAATTATTTACTACGGCCATCTCATATACTTGAGATAGTGCATGAGTCAGCCAGCTTTTAGCAATTTCGGATTCCTTTTCTTCTTCTGTTGCAATATGGGGCGACATTGTAATTACAAAAGCTGGTGTAATCCCTTTCCATAATATGCTCATAGCACATATATCAATGATTTCATTTGTTGACTCACTATATACTACTGTTTTATTATATTTTTTATCTTCTATATTCTTTATGGGACAATTTTCACATTTTCCCTTCCAAAGACCATGACAAATCGTATTTTTTTGAAATTCAGGATTGATTTCTTTTGCTTTTTTATTGAGGTATAATATTTTCTCATCTTGTTGTTTTATCACAATAACACTTGTGTCCCCCAAAACATCTAATAATTCCTCTATATTCATTACTGTTTTCATAATATTGTAAAACCTCCCTTCTACTACACTACTGCGAATATTCCCTTCTCTATATCATACAAAATTACATTTTATTTCAAACTAGAAAATAAACTATATACATTACTATCAAATCTTCTAATTTGCCTTCTTGAATAACAACATAGGGACACTATAAAATCACTTTATTTATCATTTCATATTATAGTAAAAAAAATAATATCATATTTACTTAATCTATAAAATTATAACACATATTTGATTTTTATAAAATATTGACAATATTTTTTTATTTGTAAAAAAATAATATCATATACCATTATTCACTAAAATAAATACACATACAACGTAAAAAAATAATTTTTTTATATTAATCATAATAAGCTCAAAGGAATACAAATTTTACTGCTATTTGATAAATTATTATTTATTATATCATAGTCAAAAGACTTGATTCAATGTCAATGTTACATTTTGTTTCACTTTTTGTATTCCATACAGATAAAAATATAGAAAAACAGACAAATATTATGTATTATAATATTTGCCTGCCCTTCACTCTTTACAGTTCTAATAAATCATCAACTGCATCTTCTACAACATTTTCGGCTTTTCTTGCCATATGTTTGCCTTTTTTCATTATTTTATTTCCCTTTTTTTTGATAGATTGATAATACTTTTGGTCTTGTAGCAAACAACCAATTCCAATCGCTGTCATCAAACCACCTGTTACAATACCCATTGTAAAGCTTTTCATTGGATACCACTCCTTTACAGTAGAAAAAGTTTATTGTCGCACTGCATTTTATAAAACGACAAAATATTTACTACTGTAATATTTAGTATAACAAAAGTGATTTTTTTTATACTGGAAATAAAATCTAAATATTATTTTTCCAAATCATGTATAAAAAGCCCGCTTCTTAATTTAGGCTCAAACCATGTAGATTTTGGGGGCATTGTTCTATTTTCATCTGCTACACTCATCAATTCTTTCATAGATGTTGGATACATAGAAAAAGCAATTTTCATATCACCACTATCTACTTTTTGTTGTAATGCTTCTAATCCTCTTATTCCTCCTATAAAATCAATTCTTTTATCTGTTCTAGGGTCACCAATAGCAAGTATTGGTTCTAATACTTCATTTTGAAGTATAGAAACATCTAAAGCAGCAACAATATCTTTTTGTATGATATTATTTTTTGCAGTCAATAAATACCACTTTTTGTCCAAATACATACCAAATTGATGACGTTGTTTCGGATGACAGCATCCTTCTTTTTGATATAATTCTATTTCAAACTTTTGTTCTATTTTTTTAAAAAATTCTTTCTCTGTTAAACCATTCAAATCTTTTACAACTCTATTATAATCCATAACATATAATTCATCATCAGAAAACAATACAGAAAGATAATAATTAAATTCTTCTTCTCCTGTATAATTTGGTTTATTCTGTCTACGTTTTAGTCCTACTTTTACAGCCGAAGCATTTCTATGATGTCCGTCTGCAATATAAAGGTTTGGTACTTTTTCAAATAGTACTATTAACTCTGAAATATCTTTCTCATCAGAAACTAGCCAAACTTTATGACCAATACCATCTTCTGAAACAAAATCATAAACTGCTTTTTGCTTTTCCATAATAGTATGCAATATGGATTTTATTTGTTCATTATTATGATATGCTAAAAAAATAGGACCTGTATTTGCATTTAATGTATCTACATGACATATTCTATCTGCTTCTTTATCTGCTCTTGTCAACTCATGTTTTTTAATTGTATTATCTAAATATTCATCAATAGAAGTACATACTACAAGCCCGGTTTGAGTTTTTCCATTCATTGTTAAACAATAAATATAAAACAAAGGTTTCTCATCTTGTATCAGAATGCCATCTTGTATCATATTTTCCATATTTTGTTTTGCCTTTTGATACACTTTTTCATGATATAAATCAATAGAAGGGTCTAAATCTATTTCTGCCTTATCTATATGAAGAAAAGAATATGGATTATCTTTTACCATTTCTCTTGCTTCCTCGCTATTCATAACATCATAAGGCAAAGCAGCCACTTTTTCTGCTTTTTCTGCTACTGGACGGATTGCCCGAAAAGGTCTTATGATTGCCAAAAAAATCTCCCCTTTAATATAATACTCTTACTTTTATCACACTTTCAATATTATATAAATCTTGTACAAGTTCTTTTTCTTTTCCATTTAAACTATCACATACAATAATATTATATGCTAAATTTCCTTTGCTTTTATTTATCATATTGTCAATATTCACACTATATTTTGTAAATACAGCACCTAACTGACCAATCATATTAACAATATTTCTATGAGAAATTACAACTCTAGGTTTTCCAGAATAATCAATATAACAATTAGGGAAATTTACAGAATATTTAATATTACCATATTTTAAATATTCTCTAATTGCCACTGCTGCCATCATAGCACAGTTTTCTTCTGATTCTGGTGTAGATGCTCCCAAATGAGGTGTCACCACTACTTTATCAATACCTAATAAGTCTTTACTTGGAAAATCTACAATATATTTTGATATAATTCCCTCATTGATAGCACATTTTAATGCTTTTGTATCTACCAATTCGCCTCTTGCAAAATTCATAAGACGTGCGCCTCTTTTTGTTGCAGCAAACAAATCTTTATTAAAAGTATGTTTTGTTTTATCATTTAAAGGAATATGCAATGTAATATAATCACTTTGGCTTACAACTTCCTCTAACGTAGATGCGTGTTTTACACTAGAAGATAAATGCCATGCAGACTCTATTGATAAATAGGGGTCATATCCTATTACTTCCATGCCCAAATCTAAAGCTGCATTTGCTACCAATACACCTATTGCCCCCAAACCAATTACACCTAATTTTTTTCCAGATATTTCCGGTCCTATAAATTGCTTTTTACCTGCCTCTGCATCTTTTTCTACATTATTGCTATTTATTAATGTTTGTGTCCAGTTTGCTCCTTCAATAACTTTTCTGGAAGAAACCAAAAGTCCTGTCAATACCAATTCTTTTACAGCATTTGCATTTGCTCCAGGGGTATTAAATACTGGTATTCCCCTTTCTGTACATTTTTCAACAGGAATATTGTTTGTACCAGCGCCAGCTCTTGCTACTGCTAACAAATTTTCAGGTAAAGCCATATTGTGCATATCAAAACTTCTTACAATAATACCATCTGGATTTTCTTCTGTATCAGAAATAATAAATTCTGATGCAGGCAATTTTTTCAATCCTATGTGAGAAATTTGATTTAATGTTCTGATATTATACATGATACTATTTCTCCTTATTTATTTTCTTTTTCAAACTGTTCCATTAATGCCACAAGTGATTCGATACCCTTTATAGGCATAGCATTATATATACTTGCTCTCATGCCTCCTACTGTTCTATGTCCTTTCAAATTCACAAAGCCTTTATTTTTCGCCTCTGCAATAAATTTCTTATTTAATTCTTCTGTTGGTAGAATAAATGGCACATTCATCAAAGAGCGGTCTTTTTTTACAACAGTACCTTTAAATAATTTAGAATTATCTAAAAAGTCATACAGTATAGATGCTTTTTGTTCATTTATTTTTTGTAATTCTTTTACGCCTCCCTGCTGTTTTACCCAATCAAATACAAGTCCCATAAAATAAATACCATATGTAGGAGGTGTATTATATAATGAATCATTTTTTGCATGAACATCATAGCGAAGCATTGTTGGTGTAAATTCCATAGCATTTCCTAATAAATCTTCTCTGATAATGATTACTGTTACACCAGCTGGACCTAAATTTTTTTGCGCTCCTGCATAAAGCAGACCAAATTTTGTAATGTCAATTTCTTCTGACAATATACTGGAAGACATATCTCCTACTAAAGGAACACTGCCTGTATCAGGCAATATAGTATATCTTGTACCATAAATAGTATTATTTAATGTAATATAAAAATAATCTGCTTCTGTATCAAATTTACTTTTATCTAAATTTGGTATTCTATCAAATGTGGTATCTTCTGAAGAGGCAACAATATTTACTTTTCCATATTTTTGTGCTTCTTGTATTGCTTTTGTTGCCCATTGTCCTGTTTTTACATAATCTGCTTTATGATTTTTATTCATTAAATTCATAGGAATCATTGCAAACTGTGTAGAGCCGCCTCCCTGTAAAAACAGCACTTTATAATTGTCTGGTATCTGCATCAGCTCTCTTAATGTATTTTCTGTATGATGCAATATTTCTTCAAAATCCTTTGAACGATGACTCATTTCCATAACAGACATACCACTATTACCATAACAAACAAATTCCTTCTGTGCCTTTTCCAACACTTCTAAAGGAAGCATGGATGGACCTGCGGAAAAATTATAAACTCTATTCATTTTGTTAAACCTCCCTATGATTTCAAAATGATGATATTATGAATGAAAAAAATGCCCTCTTTTTTAAAAAGAAGGCATTATATTTAGATACCTCTTTAATAAAGTCAAAAAAGAATTGCTCTTTTCTTTATTAAAAAAATTATAACATATGATAGAAACACGTCAACCATTCTGTTGTTTTTTATAAAAGACAGAACTATTTTTCGTGATTTTGCAATGTTTTTTTTTAAATAATCTTAATTAATTGTCATTTTTCACAATACATTTGTCCTTGATACAAATACAAATTATATATTGCTTGATATTTCCTTAATACCCAAATATTTACAAATTGCTTTATAGTATGCACTTGCTGCTAATTTACAGCCCGTTTCACTTCCAAATTGCTCAACATCTTGCTGATTTGTTACAAAACATTGTTCTACTAATACAGAAGGACATTTTAAATTTTCTACCATACCAAAAGACTGTTGAGCATATATCATAGTATCCGATATTTCTTTTATCGCTTTTTGTGTATTTCCATTTTGGTCTGTCACATAATAAGCATATCTGACGCCATTTTCTCCTCTTAAATGGTTTCCTATCTCTGCCATACTTTCTGTAATACATACTGCAAAATAATAACTAATTTCATGGTTATATCGTCCTGGTGGAGAAGGATAACATTCAAATCCTCTTGCTGTTCCAGTAGGGTCAGAATTTCCATGTATAGAAAGTATCAAATCTGGTTCTTGTTTTAATAATATCTCTTTTCTTTTTGTAATTTCTATATCTTCTCCATTCTTACGAGAACGAACTACTTTAAAACGACCATCTTTTTCTAATAATTCCTGTAAAAAATCTGTGGTTTTTTCTGTCAATTCTACTTCTTCTATGTATCCTATTGCGCCGACATCTTCTCCTCCATGTCCTGCGTCTAATCCTATGGTATATGGTTTGTGTTCTCCTTTTTTTAAAAATAAAACAAAACCAAAAATAATTGCTAAAATAATCAAAAATAATAATAGTAATATTTTAATTATTTTTTTCCTTCTTTTTCTTTTCATTCTTCTTTTTCTTCTTATTTCTGCATTGCTTTCTGATTGCACACACATACGCCTCCCACTGTTTTTATCATACTACAAAACAGAAAAAAGAAAAAGTATACTTCTATTTCTATTTTATTAAATATTTCTTAATGTGTTCATTCTATTTTTTCAAATACTATCCATTTACCGTCCATATTCACTTCTATATTTTTATCTATATACTGATAACCATAACCTTTTCCAAAATTAGACTGATTATTTTTATTTGGTATTTCTGTTTGTTCTACTGTTGAAGTAATTTCTCCGTCCATCACACCACAACGACCATATATTTCACTTTCTTTTCCTTCACTATAATAATGTTCATCATCTACCATAATCATAAGGACATTTTGTTGTTCTGTTGTTGTCGTATCATTTGAAAAATTTCCATAAGCTGCTAATGCTAAAAATAATATTGCAATACATTTTCCCATACTATATCATGCTCCTTTTTTATACTATAAGACGACTTACTTTTTTAATATGTTCCCATTTTTAAAATATCTATATCAAAAAATTTTATTTTACTATTGACAAATATAAAAAAATGATTAAAATAAATAACAACCATATATATTAAAACATTGACCAAGAGTAAGTACACAATAGAAACTGCTTTCAGAAAGTTGGTGGCAGATGTGAACCAATACAGTTTTGTTGTTGGAATGGACTTGTGAGTAGGAGCTGAAAGTTCTTTTATTAGAATTAATATGCAACTCGGGTTCTCCCGTTACAGAGAATACTGTATGTTTGTACGGTATAAGTGGGTTATTTTATAACCAATAGAGGTGGCACCACGTAATGTAAATATATATTACGCCCTCTGCATATAAACTATGCAGAGGGCTTTTTATATTTCTATCATATTATTTTTATATCAGAATAGGAGAGATGAATTATGTCAAAAAACATTCCTAACAGAATTCTATTAACAGAAAACGAACTACCAAAACAATGGTATAATGTCCGTGCAGATATGCCTGAACAGCATGACCCTTTTATCAATCCTGCAACAATGAAACCTGCTGTAAAAGAAGATTTTTACCCTATATTTGCAGAAGAACTTTGCAAACAAGAATTTTCAACAGAACGCTATATTGATATTCCAGAAGAAGTACAGGCATATTATAAAATGTATAGACCTTCTCCATTACACAGAGCATATACATTAGAAAAAGCATTAGATACTCCTGCAAAAATTTATTATAAATATGAAGGAAGCAACACTTCAGGCAGTCATAAATTAAATTCTGCTATCGCACAAGTTTATTATAATAAACAGCAAGGTATTTCTCATATTACAACAGAAACTGGCGCAGGACAATGGGGTACTGCTCTTGCTATGGCGTGTTCTTTCTATAACATACCTCTTGATGTTTATATGGTAAAAATTAGTGCAGAACAAAAACCATACAGAAAAGCAGTAATTGAAACATATGGAGGAAATGTTGTTCCAAGCCCAAGCAATACCACAAAAGTTGGCAGAGAAATATTAGCACAAGACCCTAATTGTACTGGCTCTCTTGGTACAGCAATCAGTGAAGCTGTAGAAAAAGCTATTTCTACACCAAACACAAAATATGCACTTGGTTCTGTTTTAAATCAAGTATTATTACATCAATCTATTATTGGTGCAGAATCAAAATTACAAATGGAAAAAATAGACGAGTATCCTGATATTATTATAGGTTGTGCAGGTGGTGGCTCTAATCTAGGTGGTTTAATTTCTGATTTTATGAAAGATAAATTAACAGGAAAAGCAAATCCTTATTTTATTGCAGTAGAACCAGCAGCTTGTCCTTCTCTTTCTCGTGGCAAATATGCATATGATTTTTGTGATACAGGTCATGTAACACCCCTTGCAAAAATGTATACATTAGGTAGTGGCTTCATGCCTTCTTCTATACACGCAGGTGGTTTACGTTATCATGGTATGTCACCTATTGTATCTAAATTGTATCATGATGGTTATATTGATGAAGCAAGGGCATTATTCCAAAATCATATATTTGATGCTGCAACATTATTTGCAAAAACAGAATCCATATTGCCAGCACCAGAGTCTGCTCATGCTATCGCGGCAGCGATTGATGAAGCAAAAAAATGTAAAGAAACTGGAGAATCTAAAACAATATTGTTTGGATTAACAGGAAATGGTGCTTATGACTTAACAGCATATATGAATTATAAATCTGGAAATATGCAAGATTATGCTCCAACAGATGAAGAATTAGAAAATGGTTTTGCTACATTGCCAAAAATCCCAGGGGTACAATAATACTTCTAAGCGGAAACAATGTTTCCGCTTATTTTTATCAACAATATCCATTTGATTCTTATTTTTTCTAATTTTATAATAATCATTTTTCAAATACAACATTTATTATAGTATTATCATTAATAATAACATAAAAATATCAAAAAACACTTGTATTTTTTACATTATTATGATATCATTTACTTCTGTAAGTTAAAAATCCTTGCTCTTTTTATGAAAAGGGCCATTGTCCAAAAGGAGGTGTAATCATGAATAAATACGAATTAGCATTAGTTTTAAATCCAACATTGGATGAAGAAGCAAAAGCAGCAGAAGTTGCAAAAGTACAGGCTTTATTAGAAAGATTCGATTCTAAAATTGAAAAAGTTGATGACTGGGGTAAAAGAAAACTTGCTTACGAAATTAAAAAAGTAAACGAAGGTTTCTTCAGTTTTACAACTTTTGAAGCTCCAGCAACTGCTCCAGCAGAAATTGAAAGCCGTATACGTATTATGGAAAATGTTCTTCGTTATCTTATTGTTCGCAAAGAAGCATAATATTAAAAAGTCAAAAAACAGAAATAAATAATTTGTTTATTGGTTTTATATAACGGAGGCGTTTTATGAATAAAGTAATTTTAATGGGCAGATTAACACAGAATCCAGAAGTACGATACTCTCAAGCTGCCGAACCTCTGGCTATTGCTCGATATACATTAGCAGTAAATAGAAGATTTAAACGTCAAGGTGAACCTGATGCAGACTTTATCAACTGTGTTTCTTTCGGAAAATCAGCAGAGTTTGCAGAAAAATATTATAAAAAAGGTCAAATGGTCAGCATCGTTGGTAGACTTCAAGTACGTTCTTGGGAAGACCAAAACGGTCAAAAGCGTTGGAGTACTGATGTTGTGGTAGAGGAACAATATTTTGCAGAAAGTAAAATAGCTTTTGAAAGCCGTATGGCTGCAAATGGAAGTATGGGTGAAGCTACACCAGCTCCTGCTCCTACAAGACCAATACCTCAACCAGCGCCAAGTGTTGCAGATGGATTTTATCCTATTGATGAAAGTATTGAAGACGATGATGATTTGCCCTTCTAATATCAAAAAAGGAGGATATATAACATGATTCAGAAAAAACGTGGACGCAGAAAAAAACGTGTTTGTGCGTCTTGTGCAGATAAAGTAACAACAATCGATTATAAAGATATCAGCAAATTAAGAAGATATGTTTCTGAAAGAGGCAAAATTCTTCCAAGAAGAATTACAGGCAACTGTGCAAAACATCAAAGAGCTTTAACAACAGCAATTAAAAGAGCAAGACATGTTGCATTAATGCCTTATACACAAGATTAATTGAATATAAATAAAAAGCATTGAAATTTAAAAAGGATTTCAATGCTTTTTTTAATATTTTTTCAACATAATTTATTTGAGTACTATTATTTCTTTCTTCTTTTTGATATAGCTGTCATTATTTTATTATTATGACAAACTATATCAAAAAGTTAAATAGTATTACTATTTACTGCAATTTTTCACTAATCAATTCTGCTAGTTTTTCTGCTTCTTTTTGCATGACTTCTAAATCTTTTCCTTCTATCATAACACGTACAAGAGGTTCTGTTCCTGAAGTACGAATTAACACTCTACCTTCTCCATTAAATTTAGCATTTAAATTTTCAATAGCTTGTTTAACTTCTGGTACTTTCATATAATCATTTTTTTTGCTGTTATTTACTTTTGCATTTACAAGTACTTGAGGCATTGTTTCCATCATATTAGCTAATTCTGATGCTTTTTTACCTGTTTTTTTCATAACAGTTAAGAATTGTATCGCAGTCAATATGCCATCTCCTGTTGTATTATAATCCAAAAATATAATATGTCCTGACTGCTCTCCTCCTAAATTATAATCTTTTTCAATCATTCTTTCCAAAACATATCTGTCGCCTACATTTGTTTGTTCAATTTGTATGCCTTGTTTTTTTGCCAATAAAGATAAGCCCATATTAGACATAATTGTTGCAACAATGGTATCATTTTTCAATGTATTTTGCTGTTTCATTGCCATACCACATATAGCAAGTATTTTATCTCCATCAATCAATTGACCATTTTCGTCTACTGCAAGACATCTGTCTGCATCTCCATCAAATGCAAAACCTACATCTGCATGATTTTCTTTTACAAAAGCACATAAATCCTGTATATGTGTAGAGCCACAGTTTTCATTGATATTTGTACCATCTGGCTCATTATGTATAATACAAATACGTGCTTTTAAATTTAATAAAGAAATAGGCGCTGCTTTATAAGAAGAACCATTTGCACAGTCAATTGCCACTTTAATTCCTTCAAAAGTTGTATCTGTTGACTGCTGTAAAAAAGAAATATAGTCTTCTAAAGCATCTTCTGCAATAGATTTTACACCAATATCTTTTCCTGTTGGTTGTGGCAAAGTATCCATGCCATGAAACATAATATCTTCTATTTCTTCTTCTAATTCGTCACGCAGTTTATAACCTAAATGATTAAAAAATTTAATTCCATTATATTCTACTGGATTATGAGATGCAGAAATCATAACTCCTGCATCTAATTTATATTTTCTTACCAAATAGGCAACAGCAGGTGTTGGCACAATTCCCACTTGTATCGCTTCTGCTCCTACAGAACAAATACCTGCTACAAGAGCAGATTCTAACATATCTCCTGAAATTCTAGTATCTAATCCTACCAATATTCTTGGTGTATGTTTTTTTTCCTTTGTTAAGACATATGCTCCTGCTCTACCTAAATTATACGCTTGTGTACCAGTGAGTTCTGTATTTGCAATTCCTCTCACGCCGTCTGTACCAAACAAAATTCCCATAATTTGTTTCCTCCTAAAAAACATTGTTTATTCTTCTGATATTGATGGCTGTTCTGTTTCTGTAATTACTTGGTCTGTTTCTTCATTTTCTTCTGGTATATCTGTTTGTTGTTCTTTTTCTGATATTGTTATAGTAATTTCAGGTGTTTCTCCTACTAATGTAACACCTTCTGGTAAATCAATTTCTAATGCAACAATATGCTCTCCTACCGTTAAATCCGTTACATCTGCTGTAATAGGAATACTTCCTGTTGTAATGGTTGCTAGTGCTTTTGCTGAACCTGTTAATTGCAAAGAAACACTATCCTCAGAAAGCACATATTCATTTATTTCTTGTTGTGTTCCTTTCATTTCAATTAATGCACTTTGTACTGTAATTTGCTGATTTTCTTGTTCTTTAATTATTACAGAAACTTCTGCTTCTAAAGGAGTATCGTTACTCAGCATAGTACCATCTGGCAATATTTCATTTAACAATACAGATTCTGTTATTGTTGTTGTAGCATTTGTTACATTTACAGCAGGAAGTGTAATCGCTTGTAAATGATTTAAAACTTCTTCTCTACCTGCAATGTTAATTGCTTTAGGTGACCATATCATTTCTGTAACCTCATATCCTTCTGCTGGAACACCTTCCGTAGTTGCTCTCAAATTTACCATTTTATTTTTTTGTACACCAATAGAAACATGAACTTTTGTTATATCCATTGTAACGCCTTCTACCTGTTTACCATTTTCATCATAAGCAATCGGTTCTGCCGTAACAACAACATCTTCTGATGCTTGTTGTAATTCTACATTAACCTGTACTGTTTTTACATGATTAATAATAGATGCCGCTCCCGAAATTTGTACAGAAGAAGGAGAAATTTGAGGCTGTAATGTTGTATATCCATTTCCAGCTTCTCCATTAATATGAACATTAATTGGTATTCTCTTAGCTGCCAATTTTTCTACAATAATTTCTGCTTTTTCAGGAGATTGACTGACAATTTCAAATCCTGTACCTGCACTATCTGGCAATAAAAATGAAACATCTAATGACACAGTATCACCAGATTTTACATTTTCTAATTTACTAAAATCTACTACTGCTCTGATATTATTTTTATATTGTGTGAGTCTATCTAATGCTGTCCTTTGTGCTTTTATTTTTGCAGATACTTTCATATTTTCTATTTGTCCCTTATTTAATACTGTTAATCCTTGTTGTGTTAAAGCATCTATATTTTTCATTGTTATAGTTTGAGTATATATTCTTGTTGTTACTGGGTGTTCTATATTAATTACCATAAACCATAATGCAATAGCAATAATAAGCGAAAGTAATTTCCAGCCAATATCTTTCATAATTTTCTCTTGTAACTTTTTCATTTTGTTTGCCTTCCTTTCCATAATACCAATTTCCTTTTGGTAGATTTTGTCGAACCAGAAAGCATTTTTCGCAAAGAATCTATTGTAACATTGCGGTAAAGTGTACCACCTTGTGCCATAGATATTGCGCCTGTTTCTTCGGAAACAACAATCACATAAGCATCAGAGACTTCACTTGCCCCTATTGCTGCTCTATGTCTTGTACCTAGTTCCATACTAATATCATTACTTTCTGTTAAAGGCAAAAAGCAAGTTGCTGCCGCCACACGATTGTTGCGTATAATCACTGCACCATCATGAAGAGGCGTATTATGTTCAAATATATTAATTAAAAGCTGACTAGAAACAATGGCATCAATAGGAATTCCTGTTCTTTCTAAATCTCCTAATGGTACATCTTGTTCTAGTAATATTAATGCACCTGTTTTTACAGCCGCCATTTTATCTGCTGCTTTTAATATTTCATCAATAGTACGATTCGCTATTTTCTCATCATTTCCGTCAGAGTCCGTTTTTCCTAAATTACTAAAAAAGAAAAATGCTTTTCCCTTTCCTAATTCCTCTAGTGCCTTTCTCAACTCAGGTTGAAATACAACAATTACTGCAATAATACCCACAGAAATTGTATTGGTTAATATCCACATAATTGTATTTAAATGCAAAAGAGCCGCCACTGCTGCAAAAACAAATATTACTAATATTCCTTTAAATAGCGCCCATGCTCTTGTTTCTTTAATCCAAAATACTATTTTATAAATAATATAGGCAACAATTAAAATATCCAACAAGTCAAAAATACCCACTGTCGGACGCATAAAATCTGTAATACCCAAATCACCAAAAAAACTTTTTATCCATTCCATAAATATTTTTCACCCTATCCGACTATTTTTAAAATATATATTTTTATGCTTTATCAATATATGAAATAACACTTATCAACATTCCTTCCCATTATACCATAAAAAAACGATAATGTTATAAAATATAAAAGTCTTTTGCAAAAAATATTTTTTAATAGCTTATAATAAATTGAACATTTTTTTGTATAGAATAAAATATTTGTGAATTGGATAAAATTAAAATGTTTATAGAATATATTTTTGATTAAAATATCCAATTACTCTACTATACAAAAAACATAGTAATAAAAAAATTGTCTAAAAAAATGTTGACAATTTACAGTATATTGGAATAAAATATAGACATATTATAAATTTTTTCTGTTAAATAATATAAAAATATATAAAAACAAAGGAGTATATCTATGGATTATCAAAATCTTATATTAGCTACAAAGTCTGTCAGAGAATATAAAAAAGATACAGTTGATACTCAGAAATTAAAAGCATTAAAAGATTATGCTCAAAATTGCCCTAAAATAGATGACAATATTGAAACTGAAATACGAATATTGTCTAACAATGATGTTTATATTGCTTTAGACGGCATTGCTGGTTATCATGGAAATATGATAGATGCTCCGCATTACATTTTGATTCTTTCTGAAAACAAAGAACATTCTGTTGAAAATGCGGGTTACATTGGAGAAAGCATGATATTAAAGGCAACAGATATGGGCATATCCTCTTGTTGGATTACATTTTCTGATGGTAAAGCTATCAAAGAACGTTTGTCAATACTTTCCGAAAAAGAAGTTGTTGCATTAATCGCATTAGGATATGATGCTAATGCTCCAAAAAAAGGAGCAGCTATTTCTTTAGAAAGTAATAAAATTGGGCTAGATGAAATGGTTTACATTGATAAATGGGGAAATGGTGCAGATGCCTCTGTATTAGAAGAAAGAGGACTTTTAGAAGCCTTTGCTTTTTCAAAATTAGCACCATCTTCACTCAATCAACAGCCTTGGAGATTTCTTTTAACAGGTGGAAAAGCAATACTTGCTATTAAAAAAGATAAAAATACTTATGAACAAAAAATTGACAGTGGTATCATTATGCTTTTCTTCCAGTTAATGGTAAGTGCTACATTATTTGATTTAAGATGGAAATTAGAATCTCCTGCTGATTCTTTAACTATTCCAGAAGAATTTGAAATTGTTGCATATTGTATGGTATAATCATACAATATATACAATACTCATAAGAAAGGTGGATATATGATTATGAAAAAATATGAATGTGAAGTATGCGGTTATATTTATGACCCAGCAGTAGGTGACCCAGAACACAATATTGCACCTGGTACACCTTTTGAAAAACTTCCTGACGATTGGGAATGTCCTCTTTGTAATGTTGGCAAAGACCAATTCAAGGAAATACAATAATAAAATAAAATTAAAACCCCTTCTATAATAAGAAAGGGTTTTCTTTTATCCTTTTATATTGATATCAAAAGAAGCTTTTTTAATAGAATGTATTCTTCTTCTTTTTTCTTTCTGTTCTGCCTCTACTTTATACATCGTTTTATTTGCACTAGCAAGCATCAATTTAATCCTATTTAATTGATTTACCTCACTTGCACCAGGGTCATAGTCTATTGCCACAATATTAGAAAGAGGATATTTTCTTCTTAATTCTTTTATAACACCCTTTCCGACCACATGGTTAGGCAAACAACCAAACGGCTGTGTACAAACAATATTATTTACTCCAGAACGTATTAATTCCAACATTTCTGCTGTTAAAAACCAGCCTTCTCCTGTTTGATTACAAAGAGATACGATTGATTCAGCATATTTTCCCAAAGCCCTAATATTATCAGGAGCATGAAATCTTTTACTTTCTGCTAATGCTTTTATCATTGGTTTTTGATAAAATTCTATTACTTCTATGGCAATATCATTTAATAATTTACCTTTTAAAGAGCCACCTAAATATTTTCTTTTTTGTGCTGCATTATAACAGCTATACAAACCAAATCCTAATAAATCTGGTACAACTGCCTCTGCACCTTCTGCTTCTAATAAACCTACAATATCATTATTTGCAGTTGGATGGAATTTTACAAGTATTTCTCCTACTACACCGACTTTAGGTTTTATTTCATTTGTAATTTCTAATGCATCAAAATCATGCACAATATTTTCTATGTTTTTGCAATATGTTTTCCAGCTTTCTTTCACAATATCTTTTTTTACTTTTTCATTCCAATATTCATATAATGTATTTGCAGAATTTTTAAATTTTTCATATGGGCGTACTCTATAAAGTACCCTCATAAGCAAATCTCCATATACAAAACCTTTCAGCATTTTATGTATTAACTTTGGTGATAATTGAAATCCTGGATTTCTTTCTAATCCTCCTGCACTGATAGAAATAACAGGAACATGAGGCATACCTGCATTCTCTAATGCCTTTCTTATAAAGTTAATATAGTTTGTAGCACGGCAACCACCGCCTGTTTGAGAAATTAAAACAGCTGTTTTATTTAAATCATAATTTCCAGAATTTAAGCCATTTATAAGCTGTCCTACTACTATCAATGCTGGATAACAAGCATCATTATTTACATATTTTAATCCTGTATCAATGGCATTTTTATCCATAGCTGGCATAACATCTAAATGATAGCCACTACTTCTAAATACTTCCTTTAATATATCAAAATGAATTGGCGACATTTGAGGACAAAGTATTGTATAATCTTTTCTCATTTCTTTTGTGAATACAACCCTTTTTAATGAAGCATCACCTTTATGTAATTTTATTTGCTTTTCTATTCTATCCTCTATTGCTGCAATCAATGAACGAATTCTAATTCTAGCTGCTCCTAAATTATTTACTTCATCAATTTTTAATGAAGTATATATTTTTCCTGCTTTTGTTAATATATTTTTTACTTCATCTGTTGTTACAGCATCTAAACCACAGCCAAAAGAATTTAATTGCACATATTCCAGATTTTGCTGTGTTTTTACAAAAGCTGCTGCCTCATATAATCTGGAATGATATGTCCATTGGTCACGTACTACCATGGGACGTTCTACTTTTCCCAAATGTGCTACACTATCTTCTGTTAATACAGCAATATGATAACCTGCTATCAATTCTGGTATACCATGATTAATTTCAGGGTCTACATGATAAGGACGTCCACCTAAAACAATACCCATCATATTATGTTCTTTTATATATTGCAGTGTTTCAACACCTTTGTTATGTATATCCTCTCTAAATTGTCCCCATTCTTTCCATGCATCTTCCACAGCAGACATAATTTCTTTAGCAGACAATCCAAAAGGCTTACATTCCTGTATCAGTCTTTTTGCTAATGCTGTTTTATCTTCCATAGATAAAAATGGATTTAAAAATTTAATATTTTGTTCTCTCAAATCTTCTACATTATTTTTAATATTTTCAGAATAGGATGTTACTATCGGACAATTATAATTGTTATCGGATTCTGCAATATCTCGTCTTTCATATACAACACTTGGATAGAATATAAAACGTACTCCTGATGATATCAAACTCATAATATGTCCATGCACTAATTTTGCAGGATAACAAACAGATTCACTTGGTATTGATTCAATACCTTTTTCATATACTGCTTTACTGGAATAAGGTGAAAGTTCTACTCTAAAGCCTAATTTTGTAAAAAATGTAAACCAAAATGGATATTCCTCCCACATATTTAATACACGAGGAATTCCTACTATACCTCGAGGTGCTTTTTCTAATTCTAAAGGTACATAATATTCAAATAGTCTTTTTCTTTTATATTCATATAAATTAGGAGCACTGTTTTCGCTTTTTTCTTTTCCTAAACCTCTTTCACAACGATTTCCTGTTATAAATCTTCTGTTGTTAGAAAAATGATTGATTGTCAAAAGACAGTGATTGGTACAGCCTTGGCATCTTGTTAATGTAGATTTCATTTCAAGTGCATTCATTTCCTCTTTAGAAATTAATGTTGTTTGATAACCTTCTTTATATTTTTCTCGTGCTATCAGTCCTGCTCCAAATGCTCCCATAATACCTGCAATATCTGGTCTTACTGCCTCTCTACCACTTATAATTTCAAAGCTTTTCAATATTGCATCATTATAAAATGTACCTCCTTGCACAACAATACTTTTTCCTATTACTTTAGGGTCTGCAATTTTAATTACTTTTAGCAAAGCATTTTTAATGACAGAATAGGCTAAGCCAGCAGAGATATCTGATACCTCTGCACCCTCTTTTTGTGCTTGTTTGACACGAGAATTCATAAATACAGTACATCTTGAACCCAAATCAATGGGATTTTTTGCCAAAATAGCAACTTTTGCAAATTCTGATACAGTATAATTCAGTGACTTCGCAAATGTTTCTATAAAAGAACCACAACCAGAAGAACAAGCCTCATTCAACTGTACACTATCAATTACATTATTTTTAATTCTGATACATTTCATATCTTGTCCGCCAATGTCTAATATAAAATCAACATCTGGTTTAAAAAAACTTGCTGCTTTATAATGTGCAACGGTTTCAATATATCCTAAATCAATCATCAATGCTTCTTTAATCAATCCTTCTCCATAACCTGTTACACAAGAATTTCTTATTTTAACATCTTTAGGTATTTTTTCATATAATTCATTTAAACTTTTTATAATTACTTTTAAAGGATTTCCTTCATTGCTTCCATAATAAGAATATAATAATCCTCCTGTTGTAGAAACAAGAGCAACTTTTGTTGTAGTAGAGCCTGCATCTATACCTAAAAAGGCATCTCCTTTATATTCAAATAAATCAATTTTTTCAACTTTTTCCTTATTGTGTCTTTGCTGAAATAGTTCATATGCTTCTTGATTTTCAAAAAGAGGTTCTAAACGGTTTACCTCCATTTCTAATTCTTTCCCATGAGATATATTTTCTAGTAATAAAGGAAATGTCATTTGTTTTGTATCTTGTTCATTTGATAAAGCTGTACCATAAGCTGCAAATAAATGAGAATTTTCTGGCAACAAAGCAGTTTCTTCTGTTAATTTTAATGTTTCTATAAATCTTTGACGCAATTCAGATAAAAAGTGTAAAGGTCCTCCTAAAAATGTAACATACCCCCTAATTGGCTTACCACAAGCAAGACCACTAATTGTTTGATTCACAACCGCTTGAAATATAGATACTGCTAAATCTTCTTTTGCTGCACCTTCATTGATTAAAGGTTGTATATCCGTTTTTGCAAACACACCACAGCGAGAAGCAATAGGATAAATAACTTTATAATTTTTTGCTAATTCATTTAAACCACTTGCATCTGTCTGTAAAAGACTAGCCATCTGGTCAATAAAGGAACCCGTACCTCCAGCGCAAACACCATTCATTCTTTGTTCTATGCCATTTGAAAAATAAATAATTTTAGCATCTTCTCCGCCTAATTCGATAGCAACATCTGTTTTAGGTGCTGCTGTTTCAATCGCCTTTGCTGTTGCAACTACTTCCTGTATAAAAGGAATATCTAATGATGTTGCAATAGAAACTCCTCCACTTCCTGTCAGCATAGCACAAAAAGAAACATCTCCTAATTTTTCATATGCTTCTTTTAGCAATTTTATCATTGTTTTTTTAATTTCTGAAAAATGTCTTTCATATTTACTAAATAATATATCATTTTTATTATCAATTACAACTACCTTTACTGTTGTTGAACCAATATCTATACCCATTTTAAGACATTGTTTTTTCATATAAATATCCTCCTCTGTTTACATATTCAACTTGAGATGTCAACTTTATTTCTTGCCATATTGTTTGAAACGTACTTTCCCATTTTTCTTTTGTATCAATACTATTATCTAATATATGTAAAGCAATCATACCATCTTTTAATGCCATCATAGTTGTTGCATAAGCATCTGTATCAATTTTTGCTGAAATAACTCCTTGTTTTTTTCCTTCATCTAACAAATTTTTTAATAAAAAGCGTTGTTGCCGGCTACATTCACAACTTTTTTTTGCTAAATAAACATATTTTTTAATTCCTTCATATATCAAAAATTGTATTTCTCTAAAAGGAATCATTTTTCCTGTTTCTGTTACTAACTTTGGCATAAATGTATAACAAAAATGTATGCTTTTAAATACATCCAATTCTTTTTGTTCGGTTCTCCATTTTTCCAATGCCTTTATAATACTTTCTAAATAAGGATACAAATATATTACAATAACATTATATATTAAATCCTCTTTACTTTTAAAATAATGATAAAAACATCCTTTTGTTACATTTGCTTCTCTTATAATTTCATTTGTAGATACACCTGCAAAACCATTTTTTAAAAATAATTGAAATGCTGTCTCCAATATATTTTTTTTCATTGTAATAGAATCTCCTCCTCCTTTTTAGACATGATAGAACAAACCGACTAGTCGGTTTTCAGATACTATTATAATAAAAAAATAATAAAATTCAATAGAATTGACCGTGAAGATACTGTTAAAACTTTTTATTTTTATATTTTCCATTATTCATTTTATGAAAATAAATTTTATTTTTATGTTCATTTTGTGTTTTTATTTATAACAGCTATACTAAAATAAATTTCATTTTATAATCAAATAAAACAAATATAATATCATATTTTTTATATATATGTACTATTTGCATTAAATTTAGAATATAAAAAAAGAATCCTGTACTTTTTTAAAAAGACATGATTCTTATAAAAAACTTAATTATTTTAATTTTCTTTTAATCCCAAAATCCACACGAAACAATTAACATAAAATTGCATTTAATTGCCATATAAATAAAATCACCTGCATCACTTCCTCCCATTTCAATTACCTTTGCATTTTTAAATTTATCAATATATTGCTTTTGCTCGGAAGCTAAAACTTTATTTCGATGTGCAAAATATTTTATTTCTTCAGCAAGATATTTCCAACTTCGTTCTATAAAGCGTACTTCTTTCATAATAGCATATGGTTGATATAATAATATTCCCCTTGTTAAGTATTCTTTTCTTTCCTTTTGAGATATATTCCAAAAATCTTTATCCCATTCTTCAAAAAATGCTATATTAGACAGAACAGCTCGTACATATGCAAATACTATATTATTTTGTATATATCCTTTAGGAAATTCATAAACAGATATAAATATACCTAGTGGATATATTCTAAACCAATCTTCATGTTTTTCTTTTATATCTATCCACTCTAATTTTTCTGCAACGAAACAAAAATTATTATAATTTGATATTACACTTTTTAATAATTTTATATCTTGCTTCATTTCTTATCAGCCTATCATTATTTATGTCGTTCAAAAGACAAATATCTTGTTCCTTGAAAACACAAATTTCCTGTATCTCCTTCTACTAATAAGCCATATTCTGAACTGTCTACAGAAAATTCCATTCTATCACCACTCTCAAATTCAAACGTAATATAATAATTAGATATAGTATGATGACCATGCATACCTGTTATGTCGTTTGCATTTGCACGTCTACGATAAAGTATTCTTTTGGATACAATCGTTGCAGAAACGGTAAGCTGTAGAGAATGATTATTTTTATTCCATATCATAATATTTTTTAAAATAGTTACTATAATAATTATAAAAACAATTATAAAGCCAATCATGACAACAAGAGGAAGAATAGAAAACATTGTATAAAATCCACTAAACACCATAATATCAACCTCATAAAATCTTATATCAGTATTTTTTATAAATGTTTAAATAAAAAAAATGGGAGTTACAGGGCTCGAACCTGTGACCCTCTGCTTGTAAGGCAGATGCTCTCCCAGCTGAGCTAAACTCCCATATAAACGACTCAGAAGGGGCTCGAACCCTCGACCTCCGGCGTGACAGGCCGGCGCTCTAACCAACTGAGCTACTGAGCCATATAAAATTTTAATATAAAGTGGGTCTTCAGGGACTCGAACCCGGGACCGTCCGGTTATGAGCCGGATGCTCTAACCAACTGAGCTAAAGACCCATAGAATACTTTGTTAAAAGCCGATGAACGGACTCGAACCGTTAACCTGCTGATTACAAGTCAGCTGCTCTGCCAATTGAGCCACATCGGCATAATTCTAGCAACCACTTACTTTTCCAGGCAGTCCCCCGCCAAGTATCATCAGCCGTTTATGTCTTAACCGTCGTGTTCGGAATGGGTACGGGTGTGTCCCATAAACGCATCGTCACTAGAAATTTAAATGACCCGACCGGGAATCGAACCCGGGTTACAGCCGTGAAAGGGCCGTGTC
>CAJUNT010000002.1 GCA_910587735.1 uncultured Clostridia bacterium | reverse complement strand
CAAAAAGTCAGTGTTTATGCGACTTCTTGGACTTGTTGATATTATTCCCACTCAATAGTAGCTGGTGGTTTACTTGTAATATCATAAACAATACGATTTACGTGTTTTACTTCATTTACAATTCTACTAGAAATCTTATCAAGCACATCATAAGGTATTCTAGCCCAATCAGCAGTCATAAAATCAGTTGTAGTTACACCACGCAAAGCGATTGTATAATCATATGTTCTAAAATCGCCCATAACGCCCACACTTCTAATATCTGTAATTACAGCAAAATATTGATTAATACTACGTTCTAATGCTGCATTTGCAATTTCTTCTCTAAATATAGCATCTGCCTCTCTTAATATTTCAAGTTTTTGTTCTGTCACCTCACCAATAACACGAATACCAAGTCCTGGACCAGGGAAAGGCTGACGCCACACAAGTGTATCAGGCAATCCTAGCTCTATACCCATTTGGCGCACTTCATCTTTAAAAAGCAAGCGGAGAGGTTCAATCAATTCTTCAAAGTCCACAACATCAGGTAATCCTCCCACATTATGATGAGATTTTATAACAGCGCTATCACCCAAACCGCTTTCAATCACATCTGGATAGATTGTACCTTGCACAAGATAATCCACTTTACCTATCTTTTTTGCTTCATCTTCAAATACTCTAATAAACTCTTCCCCTATTATTTTTCTTTTTGATTCTGGTTCTGTAACACCTTTCAATTTATCTAAAAAACGTTTTTGAGCATTTGCTCTTACAAAATGCGAATCAAATAAATCACTAAAAACAGCCTCAACCTCATCACCTTCATTTTTTCTCATTAAACCATTATCTACAAAAACACAAGTCAACTGTTTACCAACAGCTTTAGAAACAAGTGCCGCAACAACACTAGAATCCACACCGCCAGAAAGCGCACAAAGCACTTTACCATCTCCAACTTGATTACGTATAGATTGAATCTGGTCTTCTATATAATTTGTCATAGTCCATTGTCCTGTACAGCCACAAATCTCATACAGAAAATTATAAAGCATTTGAGAGCCTTTTGGAGTATGATTTACTTCTGGATGGAACTGCACACCATAATATCCTTTTTGTTCACATTCAATAGCAGCAGTGGGACAAGTTGTCGTTTTCCCTATTACTTTAAATCCTTCTGGTAACTCAGTTACATAGTCTGTGTGACTCATCCAGCAAATTTCATTTTGGTTAATACCTTTCAATAATTTACTAGAAGTATCAAATGTCACTTCTGCTTTACCATACTCACTTTTTACTCCAGCATTGCCCACTTTTCCGCCTAATGTAAAAGCAAGAAGCTGACAGCCATAGCAAATACCCAAAACAGGAACACCTAATTGAAATATTTCTTCAGAGCATTTAGGAGCGTTTTCTCCATATACACTATTTGGACCACCTGTAAATATAATTCCTTTCGGATTTTTTGACTTAATTTCTTCTATAGGTTTATTCCAAGGCACAACTTCACAATATACATGATGTTCTCTGACACGTCTTGCAATCAGCTGATTATACTGACCTCCAAAATCTAATATCATAATTAACTCTTGATTCATTTTATTCCTCCATTTTTATACATTCACTGTTTTTAAAATGAAAATGCCGTAAAAAATTACGGCAAATAATTATTAATATCATACCACAGCAAATGTATTTATACAATATAAAAGCAAAAATATCATAAATTTTGTCGTTATTTATCAATATAAAAGGAGTATCCAAAAAGAGTAGTTTTAAAAGTCATTTTTATTTCTGTTTGTCATTAGGAAAACGAAGTTTTCCAGTAAAGTTTTTGCCTCGCTTTTTCCAAAAAGCAAGTGAGGTTTGGAGCAACGCTCCAATGTTTTAAATGCTTGTTTAGCCACTCCCATATAAAATAATATATTGACAAAAAATGATAAAACAATAAAATAGTGAAAAAGGAGTGTTAAAAAATGATAGGAATTGGTACACTAATCAATACAACAGCAATTATAATAGGTGGTATAATTGGTTTATATTGTGGTAAGATAATGAATGAAAATTATCAAAGCACCATTATGAAAGCTACTGGCATTTGTGTTATATTTATTGGTATTGGCGGTACGATTGAAAATATGATGACAATACAAAATGGAAAAATCACTAGTAATGGTACTATGATGATGATAACAAGTATTGTAATAGGCTCTTTAGTAGGAGAAATATTAAACATCGAATTACATATTGAACAATTTGGACAATGGCTTAAAAATAAAACAGGAAATGCAAAAGACAGTTCTTTTGTCTATGCCTTTGAACAGCGTCGCTTACTGTATGTATAGGTGCTATGGCGATTGTTGGAGCAATTCAAGATGGTATTTTTGGTGATTATTCTACACTTGCTGTAAAAGCAATACTGGATTTCATTATTATATTGATAATGGCATCATTTATGGGAAAAGGCTGTATTTTTTCTGCTGTACCAGTAGCATTATTACAAGGATTTATTACAATATTAGCAAAATCTATACAACCTTTTATGACAGAACAAGCATTACATAATATTTCTTTTGTAGGGTCTATGCTTATATTTTGTGTAGGCATTAATTTAATTTGGGAAAAAACGATAAAAGTTGCAAATATGCTTCCCTCTATTATCATCGCTGTACTTTTTGCATTTATAGCAATATAAATAATATGATAAAAAGCCATTGAGATATTTTTACTCAATGACTTTTTATTTGTTCGTTTATTTCTAATTATGAAAATATATTTTATTAGTTTCCTTTACTGCTCAAAGGATTACTTCTCTCTTGCCAAAAAATATTATTATTTGGTTCTGATTTTCCGCTTTCTAAATCATACTGCGCATTTTGACGAATTTGATACAAATCATTTCCTGACACATCATCTTTATATTGCGCATTTCTTTTATATTTATTATCTTTTGACATCACTATCACCTCAGCAATAGTATTTGTTTTAAAATAAACATTATTCTGTTACTTCATGGAAATGCTGTGCTTTTCTATTTTCATTAATTACACTCTGAGCAATATTCATAGCATGGTCAGAAATACGTTCTAAATTTGTTAATGTATCTAAATATCTGACACCTGAACGCACATTACATAAATTGTTTGCCAATCGATTGATATGTCCTGCTCTTAATTTTTCTTCCATATCATCCACAATATCTTCTGCACGTACTGTTTCATACGCAAATGTTGTATCTGAAAATTCTAATGCTTTCAAAGCATTATCATAACTTGATTTTGTTTTGTCAATCATTTGTAAAAGTTCTTCTACAGCAGACTCTGAAAAGAATACATTATCTCTTTCCAATGCTTCTGCACAGCCAGCCAAATTTTTACAATGGTCGCCAATACGTTCCATATCTGTAATCACAGCAAGCAAAGATGTCACAACAGAATTTTCTGTCTGATTGATATGTGTATTACAAATTTTAACCAAATAATCTGATATACTATTGCAAAGATTATTGATTGTTACTTCTCTTTTACGTACTTTATCTATTTTATCATGATTACGCTCCAAAAGTGCTGCTACTGCTGTATTGAGATTTTTTTCTACAATATATCCCATACGAACCACTTCTAATACTGCACTTTGTACTGCAAAACTTGGTGTTTCAAGCAGACGGTCATCCAAATGCACCAATTCGCTTTCGTCTTTTTCTTGTTCCATTTCCACATGATTGAGCTTTTTAGCAATATTAATAATATAACTAGAAAATGGAAATAATAATATTGTAGTAGCAATATTAAATACTGTATGAACGACACTAATTTCTGTTTGAGAAATTGGTCCAAATCCCATAGTTGGATTGATAATTTTAAAATAAGCAATACTTACTATACTAAACAAAACAGTACCAATAATATTAAACAATAAATGCATATAAGAAGCACATTTTGCATTACGGCTTGCACCTATGGCCGAAAGCATTGCTGTAATACAGGTTCCTATATTTTGTCCCATAATGATATAAACGGCTGCATGAAATGGTACTAACCCAGAAGCTGCCAATGTTTGCAGTATACCAACAGAAGCAGAAGAACTCTGTATAATTGCTGTTACAGCTGCACCTGTCAAAATACCTAAAATTGGATTTTCTCCCAATGTCATAAAGAGTGTTTTAAATATTTCAGATTCTCTTAAAGGATATACTGCATCAGACATCATTTCAATGCCTATAAACAATATACCAAATCCAATTATTATGGAGGATATTTCTTTATGACTAATATTTTTTGCTGTTATCATTAATATAACACCAATCATAACTACTACTGGTGCAATCACAGCAGGGCTTAAAAACTTTGCCCATTCTACACTGGAAACAAGCCAACCTGTTACTGTTGTACCAATATTTGCCCCCATAATTACACTCATAGATTGTGTCAAATCCATTAAACCAGCATTTACAAAACCAACTACCATAATCGTTGTAGCAGAAGAACTCTGTATAATTGCCGTTACAATCGCACCAAGCAAAACGCCCATTATTTTATTTTGTGTTAATGCTTTTAAAAGTTGTTTCATTTTATTTCCGGCTGCATTTTGTAACCCCTGTGCCATAATCTGCATACCATAAATAAATAAAGCCAAACCGCCTACAAATGGAATGATAATGTCTAAATAACTCATTCTGTTCCTCCTTACTTGTGTGTGATAATCCCCATTATTTTTTTGAAATGCCTTTGTATTTTAATAGATATTTGTAATCGTCATAATAAAAATGAATCTATACAAATATCAAAGAATACCATTTTCCATAAAACAACACAGCATTATAAAATACCGAATGTTTGTAGTCAATTTGATTTCTTTTTACTTTTCTTTTGCTATTTTTGCTATAAATGCCTTCAAACAAATTCAATTTAACATTTCTATTGATAAAATACAATGTTTTTAACATAGATTTAACATAATAAAACAAAAATTATAATATATTAATATTTGCTTTCTATATTATTTTATAGATATTGTATAATTATTATCAGTTTTATATTTTATGGAACATTATGTAATTATTGTATTTTCAACATTTTTTTAATCATTCATTTTGAAATTTATAAACATATACGAGTTATTTCGTATAAAAAAGGGACAAAAAAAGGACAAAAAAATAAAGTGATAGGGCGGTTTTGATATATCATAATCACTTCATATTATCAAAAATTTGTAATAATCAATTCTTGATATGCCTGTTTTTTTCCTTCGCAATTACTCAAGTTGTTACCTCTCTCCACTTCTTGTATATTAAATTCTTTATACAATTCTTTTATAAAATCATCATCATTATAGCTAAGTACAAATTTACCTTTTATATTATAAAGTATTTCATACAACAATATATGATATTGTTTATGAAATACAATATCTTTTGTGTACCTCCTTTCTGATTTGTAGTAAGGTGGGTCACAATAAAAAAGTGTATTTTCTTTATCATACTGCTTTATTAAATTACTAAAATCTTTATTCTCAATGACTACCCTTGACAGCCTTTGTTGTATTTTTTCCATATCTTTCATAAAATTGTATGGATTTCTGCACTTTTTACCATATTGCTGTAAATTCGCACCATAAGATGTTCTAATTAAATAATACATTGTTGCTGCTCTTTGTATTTCCGTCATACCTCTATCTATTTTGTATTGTTCAAATGTCTGCCTTGCATTGAGTGTGAATTTTAATTCTTCTATTACAGCATTAGGGTGATATTTTACCATACGAAACAAATTGACTAGTTCACCATTGATATCGTTGTAAATTTCTTCATTAGCGTGCTTTTCTGCATAAAATAATACCCATGCTGCACCGCCAAATACTTCAACATATCGGTCAATATGTGGGGGAAATCTTTTTACAATTTCCCCTCTTAATAACTTTTTGCCTCCTACCCATGGTATAAAACTGTCCATATTATACCTCCTATTTATCGTATAATCCCATTCTGTCATTTGCTACAAATATCCTCAACATCACATCTGTCAACATCAATTCACCTTTTTCATTCCCCTTCAATGCGCCCTTGTCAATCAGCTTTTGTATGGTAGGTTTTGCCCATTCTGGCATATTTTCGTCCATGTAATTATATATCATATCTGCACCGCCTTCCTTTTCTTCACTTAGCCTTTTTTTAAAATCCAACCATTGTACTTGGTTTTTTACAAAAGGTTCTGGGCAAATTTTGCCCGTTACATCAAAATGTCTAAGTACATTTTCTATTGGTATGTTGTATTGTTTCATAAGTACTTTGATTAGTCTAATCGTTCTATTTTGTGTCGCTTGATTGATGTAGTATTGTCCATTGTTATCTTTTTCGCTACACATTTCAATACCTATGCTGTTGTCATTTCTGCATAATTCATGCTTGTAGCTTTTTGCCCCACAATGCCAAGCTGTATCAGTATCTTTTACACTTTGTATGATTTCATTTTCATCTACAAAATAATGCGCCGAAGCATTTCTATTAGGCTGACTGAAATAATTGCCGTTATTTCTTGTAGTATCACCATCATTTGCAGTGTAATGTACTACAATGTATTTTATACTTTGCTTTCTACCCTTTGTGTAATTGCTTATATGTGCTGGCATTTCATAATACTCTATACCTGTTATTTCCTGGTTCATGCTTATCACCTCAATCCTTTTTAGGCTTATTGTATGTCAATGCTTGCTTACTGTCTGTAATACCTTGTGTAGTAGGGTCATTGATGTAGCCCACAACAGCTACTACCACACACCCCAATGCAAAGGGATTACTGAACAATTCTCTTACTTGTCCTACTAATATCGTCCAACTTGTAAACATTTCTGGTTTTGCTCCTACAGCAGCTAACACTATCGCAACCAATCCAAACCAAAAATACGGATTTTTTACTCTAACCCTCCAGTTAATACCTTTTTTCATGTGATTACTTCCTTTCTTCTAACAAACTAATTCTGTTTTCATGTTCTGCTAACTGCTCGTCCTGTTTATCATTATGTGCCCATATCTTTACATGGCTATCGTGATTGTGGTTCTCGAACTTTTCCATGCGTTCCTCTAAATTTTGACAAGTGTCATTTAATTCCGTAATGGTTTTTGTCAATTTCATAATAGGCTTTGTCACTGTTGTTAAAAGCCCCACTAATGCAATAATAACTGTTACAACCTCCCACTCCATACACTCACCTCCTACAGCAATATACTACACAATAAAACATCTTAAAAAGTATCACAATTAAAAAAAGGCTTTACGCCTTATTTCTTCAATTCTTGTATTTGCTTTTGTAATGTTTCTATCATACTTTGCTGTTCTTGTATTGCTTTTATCATAGGAGCAATAAATTCCGTATAGCCTAATGAAAGTACATCTTCACCGCCATCTACTTTACTATCCAAATACCCTGCAAAATCAACATTCAACTCATTCATAGCCTCTTTGACTTCTTGCGCAATCAGTCCATAATGTGGGCGTTTGCCTGCCTTGCTACCATCATTTGTTGCTGAAAAATCTCGTCCTTGTCCCGGTTCAAAATATGCCTCTCTACTATTCATACGATATTTACAAGGGCGTAACTTCAATATAAAATTTAAACCAAGAGGACTATCTTCAATATCTATTTTATCACGTGCGTCTGAACGGGTGACAACTGCCTTTTGTGCATATACTGTTACACTACTTTCACCAAGCTGCACTTGATTGCTACCTGTAACTTCACTACCATAGCCTAAACCTGAACAATTATTATAATTAACAGATTCATATAAAGCCAAAAATCCTACTGCTGTATTATGTGTTCCTGTTGTATTGGCTTGTAAAGCATATGTTCCCAATGCTGTATTGCCTTCACCAGTTGTATTACTTTTCATAGCATAATGTCCTAAAGCTGCATTTTGGTCTCCTGTTGTATTTGCTCGTAAAGCATCTACTCCTACACTTGTATTATAATTACCTTCTATATTATTTTCTAAAGAATTACATCCAACTGCTGTATTACAATCACCTTCTGTATTTTCTTTTAAAACATCACTTCCAACAGCGGTATTACTATAACCATTTTTATTTTTTTGCAACACATTTGCACCTATTGCCGTATTAGAACTACCTACACCATTTTCTTTTAATGTATTTTCTCCTAGTGCAACATTTGAATAACCCCCTTTACAAGTTAATTTTTTTTCAATTGTTTCTTTTGTGACATTAGCAAAATTTGATTTTGCCAATTCCACACCTCTATGTGTTACTGCACCAGTTACTAAAAAATTCAATGCAGGTGCTTTTATTTCCATTTGATTGTCTGCATTCATCATAATGTAGTTACTTGTTTGAAAACTGATTTTGTTATTATTTTCGGTGTTTTTCATATTCAAATTGCCCTGCATAATCACATCACCGCTAATTGTCCCACCTCTTTCAGAAAATCCCCCTAATGCTTTTAATGCTTCTGTTGCTGTGGTTTTACCGGTTCCACCTCTTTCAATAGGAGTTATTCCATTTTCTGTTACATTTACGATACCAAGTGCCATACTATCACCCTTTCTTTAATACAATTTCTGCTGTTAATGGCTGTGTTGGTACTGTCATTGCTCTGACTCTGATTTTTCCTACAAGTGTCTCTGTCATACTGTAAAAGCCACATTCTGCTACTGTTTTCATACTTTCTGGTAAAAATAGTATATCTGCTCTGTCTTGTTCCGTAATGCCTTCTACTACAATGTCATAATAGTTAGTATAATCAAAATCATCACTTTGCCAGCCTTCTGTTGGAATCACAACAGTAATATAATGCGGTTTGTCTGCCTTATTGTTTAGTTCCCCTGCAATCTCTTCTACCGCCTCAACAGTAGCATTTGCGACATTACCAATTTCACCCAGAGCATACTTTTTGACACTTTCCAAAGACTTTTTTATCTGTTCAAACACTGCAAATTTCATTATTTACACCTCTTTTCCATATAAAAAAAGGGGAGAATCTCCCCTTTTAAGCACTTTCCTCTGGTGTTTCAGGTGTATTTGTTGTACTGCCAAATACCTCGTTAAGCATTTCCTGTACTTCTTCATCGCTTGCCATGTTGTTAATATATGTACCACTACCTCCGCTTGCCCTTAGCAACAAAAGGCTCGCTCCAATGTCCTGCTCTGGTGCTTTTTCTGCATAAAATTTGACTGCACCGTTTACCGTTTCTGCTGTGGTACTCATACCACAATTCCTAGTAACACTCATACATTCCCGAAATATACTCACAATGGGTATCATCTCATCCGTTACATCTTTCTGCACCACATTCGCGCATACGCCTCCCCCTCCGCCCTCTGCAATTTCTTCCATCCACGCTGTTGCTGGTATCACAATATTACTCTGTATAGTAGATTCTGCGATTTTCTTTTCTGTCCATTTTTTGAGTTTTTCTAAATCTTTTTGAGAGGCATACACTAAATTACTGTCAATTTCAAATACAACAGCGTCTGTATTGCTAACAGCAATTCTCATAGCTAACTCTATTTCCGACTGCATACCATCTATAGAGCGTACTTTTACAATATCAGCCGTATTTGCTATTGCTATCATATGATTTTCACTATCAAAAAGCCCCATTTCTCTTACTGTAAAACCACCTACGTCGGAAGGTAAAAGCGCTTTTATTCTGATGACATTAGGGGATTCTTCCATAATCTCATAACTTACAATATCCCCCCTCCATACTTCATTTTTTAATGCTGTCATATCTCTTGTGGGGCGGTATGGCAAACCCTCCCCATCCCCTACAGCAAAATGAACAATATCCACTTTTTCGCCATTTCTAACAGCATTGACAATTTTCTCTGCACCCAAATCTGTTACAATAGAAATATATTTTCTTTGTTCTGCCATTTTCATACCTCCTCTATTTCTATATAAGCACCAACACACATTTTATTTCCTACATCAACAATGATTTCACTTTCCCAGTTGTCAACATAAGGTAGAATATCTACAAAAAAACTTTGTTGCACCATAGCACCTACAAGCGTATGATGTTGTATTTCTGGCAATTTATATTTTAGCCCCCAGCCAATATGCGCAGGTTTAACTTCCTCTATTGTATGAACAATATCAATCATATTCACACTTTCTATTACTTGACTTGTCATAGTAATATATAAGTATTTTTGAAATGTTACAAAAACTGCTCCTGAAACATAACATTGCAATGTTGTTTGTATCAAAAGTAATGTTAATTTTCCTGCACCTCTCCACTTTGCTTGTATAACAGCACGTCTTTGTTCTGTCAATTTGTCTTTTCTTTTCATTTTTAATTCTTTTTCAAATATATCTAATCCCCATGACGCACTATCTAAATATTGCTGTTTGCCTATTTCCTGTATATTTTGTTCAGCGTTATGTATCTGCATCGCTATTGCTTTTGTAATTTGTAGTGTCAATTTATCTTTTCTGTAAATTTTATGCAGTAATTTCAGTAATTTATATTGTACTGTCATTTAATAATGTCACCTCGCCCAATATCATTACTTCATATTTTTGACAAGTGATATTTTGTGTCAAGCCATTTAATGTCATATTTTCATAATCAAGTACATTTTCTACAGAAAGTATATTCGCTCCTATTTGTGCAAAACTTGCATATTCTTGTTCAAATGCAATTTGTTTGAAATATTCTATTATTTTGTTTTCTATCTCTTTTTTAATCACTTCTAATACAACATATTTAGAAACATGGAGCAGAACAGAAACATTGATTATTTTCGGTTTTGCACTTTCTACAGTACAATATGCGCCAATAGGTGCTTGTCCTTGCCCTGTACCTGTGCTATTCGGGTCAATATAATTCTGTACTTTTTCTACCAACTCATCACTTGCGGGCTGTCTTTCTAAATCAATTATGACAATTTTTACAGTGTTGTCACCGTTCCATAATGGAAATACATTTACAGCCCCTACGCCTTCTACTTCTTTCGCCCATCTTTTATAATGATATATATTTCCCGATGTTGCTGGCTCTCTTAGCCTTTCATAATACCTTACAAGTAAATCTTTATCATTTTCTTGTTGGTATCCGCCTTCCGTTGCTGTATGGTTTGTACAGCTTGTAATACCCTGTATGGTAATAGGCATTTTTGTAATACTTCCCATGGGTACATTTCCTATTGCACCTGCTGTCACTGCTTTTACAATGATATCAGCCTGTTCTATTACATTGACTGTTTCTACAGCCTTAAATCTGATAAGTCCTTCTGTTTCAAACAAGTCCCCTTTTTTTACAATGCCATTTCCTTTTACTGTTATTACACCTTCTGAAAATGTTGCTTGTCTTCTTGTGATGCCTGTTCTTTGAAATATAAAACGCTCTCTTTCCTCACCGTATATATTTTCTATATCCAATTTGTCCGAAACAATTTGCAGTTTTTCAAGTAAATTTTTCATACCAACTGCAACCGCTTTCAATATATCCCATAAAAAATAGCCTTTTGACTTTTCATAACTGTCTTCTATTTCTGACAGCAATTCTTTTTGTATACTGTCCGCCGATTTTCTATAATCCATATAACTGCACTTCCTTTTTAATTTGTTCCCCTGTTATCAATACTGTTGTAAACAATATATGCAGTCCTCTTTTTTCTCTTATCGCTTGATAGTCTGTTACTTCTTTTATGTATCTGTGTTGTAGCATTTGTTCTGTAATTTCTCTTTTGAGTTCCGACGCAACATACCCCATAGGTATATTTTTTTCACCTATATAACGGTATATAGATATGCCGAAATTTTCATGTTCGTCAATGGTATACACACCATATTTATCAATTTCTGTACGCAATACTTTTTCTATCCATTGCTCTATTGTTTCTAAATCAGAACACATTACATTTCTACCGTCTATTATATTGTGCTGTCCAGTTTTGTAATCAAAAAAACAGCTTTTGCCTAATGGCTTTACGCTGTTTTGCTGTTGAGATAGTTTTTCATTTAATTGTTCTAAATTCGTATGAATAGTAGGAAACATCATTCATCACCTATTTTGATTACCTTTCCTATTACAAAATATGTCTGATTATCTGGAGAAACTACAAGTAATACCTCATCGCCCGCTTTTAGTGTGTCTGTAAAACAAATTTCTGCACTTGGCATACCTACAGATTGTATTGTGACATCTGTTACCACATCATGCGCATCCGCTCCGCCAATGGTGTAACCTTTGCCTTTTGCTTTTCCTGTTGCTGTTTGTTCTGGTATTTCTATTATTCTGGTATATCCTTGGCATATATTTTTTAGTATATAACATTTTTTGATTATAACACTGTTGTTTAATATGCTGATTTCTAATTTCGGAGGTGGTGCAATTACCGTCCCTAATATTGCTCCTAATATTTGTGGATTTTCTCTTTTTTTTAGTTCTTTTGCGAATTGCTCCGCCCAGTTATTCATAATAATCCCCCCTTGTTATGATTGTGTTCACATATTCAAAAGTTTTTTGTCAAACTTTTTTTCAAAAAAGTTTGTAGGTGCGGACAACGTCCGCAAAACAAAAGATATTCTTTTAATCCCCTCAAACCTTTTCACTAAACTTTTACAATTATTTTAATAAAATTAAATTCTGTTAGAACCTTGAGAGCGTTGCTCTCAAACTCTCACCCGCTTTTTGAAAAAAGCGGGGCAAAAACTTTAACTTTTGCAATCGCTATTATTTCGTTATTTATATTTTCTCCAATTCCATCGACATAGTATGCACCCCTCCTGAAACAGTATGATTACAGTTTTTAATAAAGAAATCACCTGAAACGTCTATTTTTTCGTTATCTATTGTTATCATTCTACCAGCACGTGTAGTATCATCTCCCAGCAAATCCACATGGAATGTTTCACCGACTTTGTTATATTGCTCCAATTTATTTTGCGCAATATTTTGAGCTTTATTGAAATCTTTTTCGTCAACGGTCTCTATTTCCTGTAACAAACCATATTTCTGTATATTTTGCTCATGCTGTGCCTCCCCTAATATACGTACACTTTTCTCGCTCGCTGATACAATTTTTACGGCGTTTTTCATATCTTCTATACTCCACTCTCTGTCAAAACTACCTATTGCATTTGTAACGGGAAAAGCTGAAATATTGAAGGCAGTTTGATATATAGGCTTAATAAATAAAGTCCCCTTTTCAAATATATAAAAACTGTCTCCTCTCATTTCTTTGATATATATTTTTGCTGTTTCTGCTGTTTCTTGCTCTAGTATATCGTCTATGATATCAGACACCGTTTTATCATAATAAATATGGCTGATATTGCTTTTCATTGTTGCAATCTTACCCAATTTAATATTCATTTCACTGCATAATTGTTTGATTGCTTCCCCTGCATTGATACCATTAAACTGTTTTATCAATTTACTTTTATTCAAATACCAACAAAAATCATATGCTTTAAATTTTTGCTCAGTAGTATCAGAAATGGTTTTGTTTACAATGATACCTCTAAATATTTCGCTTTCTTTTCTAAAAAGTACCATATCACCTACATCAATTACAAATTTGCTGAAATAAATTTCATCTGATACCCCTACAGAAAAACAAAACTCCATACCTAAACTTTCTACATTATCGCTCCAACTAATACCTCCTACAATATCTGAAATATCATAACTTTTTGATTGTTTTATTATGATTATTTGATAGTCCATTACTCCACTTCCTTTACTTTCACAAAACGATATTCTTTCAGTTCTACAGTATAATTGATATCTTTTCTTCTATTTATTTGCGCTGTAAATTTTTCGATAGTATAAGCCATGTTTGACAATTCTTGCATATCGTCTAAAAATACCATTCTGATGGGTACTCTCAAATCTGCATACTTTTGAAAAAAAGCAACATATTTCCAACCGTCTTTTTGACTGCCAGGTCTTTGAAAACGATAATTTTTGTTTACTGGAAAAAAGGATTGTAATGTTACAGTTCTTAGTCCTTTTGTGCCTATTAAATTGATTTCACCATTTATACTGTCAAATGTGCTGTTGTTCCATGTTTCTACCAATTCTGGCATATTTTCAGGAAGTATGGGTAATATTAAAATTGTTTCTCCATTATTTGCTGATACCACAATATCCATATTTTCACCCCATAAAAAAAGCACCTACTTTTATTGTAAGTGCTTTACATTTCTATATTTTTATATTATACTAATATCAAATCAGGGTGATAACCGTCGCCTTTCTGCCAAAAGGCATTAAGCGGTCAGCCTCTTTTGTCTATTAACAGTGAATAACTGCCCTAAGGCTACAAAGGGCAGTTATTTTTTTGACTTAAAGTCAAGTATAAGTACGACTAACGTTGCAAACGCTATACAAATGTATAAACATTCAAATATTGTCATAGTATACACCTCCCCCCCTGATTGTAGGGAGGCTGGCTGCCCATCACGGTTATCTGTTTCCCATTTTATCACATATTTTTTTCTTTTACAACAAATTTATACATTATACTGTGCTGTCATAATTTTTTGTATTATAATATTTCCTAGCTGATTTGCATATTGTTCATTGCCTATCATATTTCCCTGCACTGTAATATTTATCGCAATAGGATTTCCTGATTTCAATATTTGTTTTGTTTTATCAGCTGGTGTTACTTTGCTTCCTGAAGGCATATCAATCAGTTCTGCACCATGTTCCCCTACTAATGCCGTACCACCTTTAAAATATTGTGTACCTGTGGCAAACTGCGGTATGTTTATTTTTTGAACCAATCCTCCTATCACGGGAATATTTGACATTTTTTGTGCAACATTATTGATTTGACTTGTAATACCATTAATACGCCCTTTTATTTTTTCTATTATAGCTCCAAATATATTACCAATACTTTGTACAATACCATAAAATATGTCTTTCACACCTTGCCATGCTTTTTGCCAATCTAATGAAAAAACACCGCTTAAAAATGTCAATATACCATTAAATGATGTCAATAATCCTTCTATCACTCCCTGTATATGAGGTAATACTGCATTAACGATATTAAAAAAGTTTTGAACTGCTACACCTATACCAGATACAAATACATCTGCAAACCATGACACAATAGGTGACTGACATAGTTCAATAAAACTTTGTCCTATCTGTGAGAGCATAGGGGCTATTTTTTCACCAAACCAACTATGTAATTGTTGTAATATGCCTATTACTTCACCGCCTATCACTGCGCCAAATTCTTTTAACCTTCCCCATAGTTGTTGTATACCATTGCGAAATGTTTCGCTTTTTTGATATAGCAATACAAAAGCACCTACAAGCACACCGATTGCTGTTGCTGTCAATACAAAAGGATTTGCAAGCAATGATGTTTTTAAAGCATTAAAAATAAACTTTGCTGTACCTCCCGCTTCATTTAGTTTTTTCAATACGCCAACTGTAACGGTTATCGTTTTCAAACCTACAAATGCACCTGCTAATCCTGCAACAACTGCTTTCACTTCCTGCATATGATTTTTCAAATATTGAAATTTTTCTTTTAAAAAAGAAAATATTTTACCTGCTAAAAAAGAACGCATATTACTCATAGACAATATAGCGTCTTTCCCTAAATCTTGCCACATTGTGCCAAATAAAGTATTGCCTGCAAAAGCACGTGTTTTTTCATCATCTAATTCACGAAGTCTTTTTATTGTTTCAGAAAATGCTTGTTTTGCACTATCACCGCCTTCTAAAAACTTTTTTTTCATTTCATCGGCATCCAACCCTATAGATTGAAATGCCTTTTTTGTTTCTTCTGACCCTTTAAAAACATTCTGTTTTAATTTTACAAAAACTCTATTAACATCTTCCTTTTCAAATGAATTTATCAGTTTTCCTGCAAACTTTTCTATTTTTTGAGGTACATTATTTAAAATATCCGTAAAGCCTTTTATAGCAGAAGGTAATTTATTACTTAACCAATTTGCAAATGTATTAAAACAAGGTAATATTGTTTCTCCTATTGGTATAAATGCAACAGACAGTTGTCGCCCTATGCCCGTGATTGCTTTTGAAAAACTACTATATTTGATTTTATTGATTTCAAGCATTGTTTGTCTATTTTTATCAAATGCACCGCCCATTTTATCCATATTCAATACAACATCTTTTCCTAAATCTTCCCACATTGTACCAAATAATGCAACACCAGCAGCATCCTGTTCTACGGCGTTATCCATTTGTTTCAACCCTTGTATTGTTTCAAAAAAGGCATTTCTTGCTGTTTCTCCTCCAGCAGTAAATTTTTGTGCCATAACACCAGCGTTTTTACCTATTGCTTTAAAACCTTCTAATGTAGTTTTACTGCCATCAATGGAACGAATACTAAACTCTTTGAGTGCATCCCCTATTTTATCCACATTCCATGCGCCATTTTCTGCGCCACTTGCAAATATGCCAAACATATCCTCAGCTGAAAGCCCCAGTTTTTTCACTTGTGAAGAATATTCGTTTATACTGTCTACCAGTTCCCCCGAAAAGTCTAAATTTTGTTGTGCGCCTTGTCCTATCAGATTAAAAGCCTCATTTGATGAAATCCCGAAATTTTTCATCAATGCGTCCACAGAGCGCATACTTTCTGTAACATCTGTACCAAATGTATCCCTTAAACTAATTGCATTTTTAGTAGCTTGCTGTATAGATTCCCCTGTATTACCTAAATATTTTTGTACTGTTGCAACACTATTTCCCACATCTTCCCAGTTTTCACCATAATTATTACTGTAAACATCTTGCATAACATTTTTTAATTGTTTCATGCCTTCTAATGATTTCCCTGTAGATGTCGCTACCTGTCTCACCGCACTGTCATAATCTGCAAAACTTTTCATACCTGTGCCTATACCGATTGCACTAAATGCTGCTGTTGCTTTTCCTACTTTTAACAAACTATTTTCCATACCACTAATCAATTTTTTGGATTGATGGAGTTGCGCTGCAAATTTCTTTGCATTTTTACCTGCACCATTTAATACACCGCTGAATCTATCTTTTAAATTTAATACAATACCTAATGTTCTTCCCATAAAATTCACCTCCCTAAAAGAGCATTATATTTTTCTGATTCTTCTTTGTAATATTGTTCTCTCGCACAATGCAAAAATAGCCTTTCTAGCATGGACAAATTTGCCAACTCTGAAAGACTATAACCTCTTACTGCATAAAATGCATATAAATTAAAATCTGCATTGTGTTTTATGAGTTTTTTATTTCATATACCTTTTTTTCAGCAATATCAGAAAAGCCATTCAATTCCATAACTTCTTTTGCAATGCTATCTGTTTCTTGTATATTAAATAGCTTTTCTACCACATCATAAGGCTCTATGATACCTAATTCGCTGTGCAATTTTGTATCTTGTAACATAGGACAACAATGATAAATTACTTTTCTTTCTACTGCAATATTTGCTGATAAACTGTTATCGTTTTGCAGTTCGTCCATAATATCCATCAATTTATTTTCTGGCATTTTTTGAAATAAAAGCGTGCCTCCCATAGAAGGAACTTCTATTTCTTTCACTTTCATTTTGTCTTGTTCTCTTTGTATACTTCTTTGTATCAGCTGTTCAAATGTAATTTTTTGTAATTTTTGTTTATCCATATTTTACGCTCCTTTTCCCCATCAAAAAAACACCTGTTTTATACAAACAAGTGCTTTACTTTTGTTTTGTTTCTGTTATAATATTAGTAGGTAACCGCCGCCCTCTGCAAAGGGCAGAAAAGCGGCTAACCTCTTTGTTAATACTTGGTATAAAAAACCACCACTCAGAGGTCGATATTATGAGGGTGGCTTTTTTATTTACCTTCTTTTATCCATATAAGAAACTGACACTCCCATGCCTAAAGGCATGGGGTTCTTAATTACATAAACTTCTAAATATACTCGAAAGTATATAAAACTAATCTATTTCATTAAGACTTTCACTATCAAAGATACCCTTGTATCCATTAGCGATAGTATAAGGCTCGTGTCAAAACCTTTTATTTCATCCCACCCCTAAAGGAGTGGGCTTTTCGCATTTAGCTTGTAAAGCTATTAGGAAATTACCGGCAAGTAACAACAAAGTTAATACTTGGTATATATCCATATGCTCCACCTCCTCTCCTATTAGAGGGAGGCTAGCCAACCCATCACGGTTACCATTTTTTTATTATATTACATTTTATTTCTATTTACAACAAATACTATCAAATATTACGCTGTTTCTAAAACATCATAATCATCAAATGTAAAAGGCACTTCTTCCATCAATGTCCCCTTTGCCTCAAAATTGACTAAATTGATTTCAGACAATACAACACCTTTTAATGCAATACGTTCTGTTTTTTTGGTATTCCTATTTGTTAATTTCGATATAATTGTTATTTCTGGCTCTATACCCGTTTTTGCCATATCCGAAACAATTTTTAACACACTGCTGTCAATTTTATACATACTAAGTGTACCCTCACCGTTCCAGCCCGTAAATAAGTGATGTGTTGCAAAGTCACCTATTACAGTAACGTCCTCTAAATCGTATGTAATTTTTGCCTCTATTTTTTGAATATTCGCTAAAATTTGTCCATTCAGCCATACATTACCAGTTGTTCCTATATATAATGCTTTTTTATTTAATGCCATATAACCACCCCCTAATTAAAATAATGTTACTGTAAATTTCAAATTTTCCATACTGCCCAGTATTTTTATATCACCTGCTAAATATACTGTCCTTTTAAAAGCATTATTTTTTACCGTCTGCTCGTCCCAATATTCTGCTTCTGTTTTTCCTACACCCAACCATGCACCTCTTTGCGCCTCCACATCAACATCTGCTTTATTATTGTAATTGTTGTCGAGTACATAATCATTTGCAAGTTCTTTAAAATAGGTATTTATAGCACTGATAAATAATATTTGATTATCATAATTGTTTCTGTAATTACCAAGATATTCCTGTTTAAATACTTTGCTGATATCATCATTGATGATGTCCATAGCCTCTACTGTTTCAATATATTTCATGTCCTCCGTATTGTTTAATCCGTCTGTTGTTGTCATGGAGTTGATACCAGCGCCAACCCTTACCACTTCATCATCATGAAATAATATAAATTTGCCATCTGATAACGCTTTGTCATTTTCTTCTACTTCCTCTACTGATACTAAATTACTGCATTTAAAATAAGTACAGCCTTTTTTGATATTGCATTTTGCAAGTATGCCTATCAAAGAAGGACAATAGCAATAGCCTTCTTGCTCCCCTCTTTCTTCATCTGCAAATGTCACTTTGTCATTGTAGAAATTCACAATATGCTTGCAGTCTGTTACCGCTACTTTATATACTACTGCTTTATATGTTTTGTTTTGACCTTCTTTTGATTTTATCCAGCTTGTAATACTTTCAAAATCCTCACTTGTACCATCTGCTATTGTTATCCAGCCTGTTTTGACTTTCTTTTCTATTATTTTTAATGCGTCATTCAAATTAGTGTTTTCACATACTCTTACCACATGACATTCCATAACACCCCATATCAATACATCTTTTATATACCTTAAATTTTCAGATGTATAAATCTTTTCGTCAGCATCTACTTGCGTAATGTCTTTGTATTTTTTGTATATTGTTTGATTTGTGTCGTCTTTTATAATGAGTATTGCTATACTTCTTTCACTTCTGTCAATTAGACTGCCTGCTAATTGCTTGAATATGACTTCAATACTAGGCATTTTTACCGCCATAAGATTACCCCTTTCTAAAAATTATGTTTTAATTACGTTCGCAAAAAGTAAAGTTTTTGCCCCGCTTTTTTCAAAAAGCGGGTAGGAGTTTGAGGGCAACACCCTCAAGGTCTTAACAAAACATTATGATATTTGAAAAGTGTACAATAAAAAAATCAGCCCATATTTCAAATAGTTTATAATCAGTTTTATGCGGGATGTTTTCCCGCACCCTACAAACTTTCTTGAAAGAAAGTTTGACAAAGAACTTTACTTTTTGCGAACGCTATTGCTTCATTATTTTACTTTCATTTCCAATTCTTCCATATATTCGTCTCTTTCTACTCTTTCTATTTCTTCTATTATTTCTAAATCAAAACTACAACACAATACCCCCTCTGTATTATCTGTATTAACCTCTTCTATATCAAACCACATATCATTTATAAAAATACCTTGCAATAATGCCTGTTCCATAGCATTTTGTACTTTCATATTATCAAATTTAGTACGCCTATCATTTTTAGCAAAAAAATAAACATACACCGTTAAATTTTTTTGCTGAAAAAAAGCATTTAATTTACCATTTTTATGATTATCCATCATAATTTTGATACAGGGTCTTTCAATAGGCTCTTTTAATTCTTCTGCAACAATAGGCACATCATAATCAAAAATATTTTTGACTGCATTTTGTATGGTATCATTCACACATTTATTGATATCAAATATGGTTATCATAATTCCCTCGCAATTTCATCAATAAAATTTTCAACATCATTTTGAAATTCTTGTTGAAATTCTCGTCCACTTTTATCCAATATATGAAATGCTCTTGTTCTTCCTAACACTGCACCATCTTTTTTATTCTTGATGTTATGCCCCTGTTCCAGTAAATGAGAGTGGGGAGCTGCACCATATACCCTAACAGACAAACCGCCATTCCCTTTATATGTATACACCTTTCCTTTTTTGATTCTTTTTAAATAATTTCCTGTTTTCTTTTTGACAGCCTGTTTTGCTTTTTGTTTTGTTATTTTTTTGAGTTTTTGCCCTTCCTGATTCATAAACTTTTTTGTTTTTTTAGGCATATCTTTTTGAGCAATATTCAATATTTCTTCTGCCCACAAATCCAATGCGCTTGCATCGAAACCATTTGTCATTTATTCCACCACCAATTTACAATATAATTCTATATAATTGTGATATTTATAATTAGGCTGAAAATATTTAACATCATATCTTTTATTGTCAAAAACAATATACATATCATTTGATAATTGTTTTACTGCATTTGCTCGTATGATAATTTTGTGGCTGATTTCTGAAAATAATGTATTGCCTTGTCCCGTTTTTTCATTTCCTGATTGCGGTAATATTTCAGCATATATTGTTTTGATTTGTTGATATTGATAGTCCTTTTCACCTAATTCATTTATTACTTGCACTTTAGTATACAATGCAATTCTGTTGTTTAGCCTACTGCATAAACTAGCCATGTTGTTCCTCTTTTCTGATATAGGCAAGCTGTGAAACAATATTTTGAAACTGTATAGAAAGGGTATCTTTTCCCCCTATAATATCCCTATTGTCGTACCAGTTTGCCACAAGCATATTGATAGCAGTACAATACAATGGATTTTCATAACCCACTGTAACGCCTGCATTTTTTAAATATTGTTCTGCTCCCTTCATGAGTTGCTTTAATAATACATCATCATCATTTGTATCAATACGAATGTATTGCTTTAATATTTTTAAATAGTTCCTACTCATTCGCTTGCTGTTCCTTTTTTGATATAAAGTAAGCCTTTTGCTCCTACCAATTTTGTACTACCATTTTTTTCTATTGTACCGATTGCCATTTTGCCGTCTGCAATAGTAAGTGCTTTATGTATCCATTTATTTTTATCTTCATCAAAATATTTTTTATAATACATAGCTAAATTGCTATTTAAACAGTATTGTGATAAATCTACTACAACCGCAAATATGTCCCCTGTTTTTGCACTCACAAAACTAGGTAATTTATCTACTGTCAAAACCTCTCTGCCATTTAATATTTTTTGTCCCTTTTCGTTTATTCTGCCTAATCCTATTTTTTGCCCTGTGGTATCTGTCATGCTGTTTAAATACATTTCCCATGTTTTTTTAGCCATAACATATATTACACTATCTTCATAACTTTCTGGTATTTCGCTTTCTACTTCTGCCCATTTTTTCACTGTACCAATGTCTGATTCTGTCATAGTAATCACTTGATTTACAGGTAGTGTATATTTTGTAAAACCTAATGGCTGTCCATTACCGTTACCCTCTATCATTGCTATTTCTAATGCTCTTGTCATTGCCTTTTTTAATTGTGCTACAACAGTTGCTTCAAATAGAGGTAATGATACTGTTGCAGAAAGTAAACCAATGGCAACCCTTGCCTCTAACACATGATAGTTAAATGTCAATTTTGCGTTCATTTCTGCTTTTTGTTCATCTGACACTTCATTTTCTGACTCTAGCCATTTTGCAGTAATATTGATATCAGATATTGGAATTTCAATACCGCCTTGATAGCTTGTTTGATTGATACGAGATAATATTTTCCCCTCTATTGTCATATCTTCAATCACTTTGTTTTGTATTGTGGTAGGTATCACCGCACCGATGTCAGATACAGTTGTCATTTCATTTGCTCTTTTTTCGCTGAATTTTTCCGGTATAGGCTCACCTTTTAATACATAATTTTGAAACGCCTTTCTGTATTCCATAGTGTTGTAAATATCTTGCTCATTTTCTGTATTTGCATATGTCGCAAGTGGAGTAAATGTCTTTTGTTCTGTTTGTTGTTGTGCTTTTCGTGATTCTGGCGGTAAATTGTTTTGCTCCATTTGACTTTTTATACTTTCTATGTCAATGTTTGCTTTTCGTAACGCTAACTCGGCTATATCTAATTCTTCTAAATTTTCCGCTTTTTTGATGTTTTCTAATGCTTCCGCTTTTCTTTGTTCTGATTGTTGTAATAATTTTTCTAATTCCATGTTGTACACTCCTTTTTATCGTTTATATTGCGTTCGCTAAAAGTAAAGTTTTTTGTCAAACTTTTTTTCAAAAAAGTTTGCAGGTGCGGACAGCGTCCGCAAAACAAAAGATATTCTTTTTATCCTCTCAAACCTTTTCACTAAACTCATACAATGTTTAATATTTTTAATTTAATATTGTTCCGTTAAAACCTTGAGAGCGTTGCTCTCAAACTCTCACCCGCTTTTTGAAAAAAGCGGGGCAAAAACTTTTTATTTAGCGTTCGCTATTGTATCGTTATTTTTGCAACAGCAACAATTTTCTTTTTTGCAATTTTAACAAATCATTCTGCTGTTGTTTTATTTTTTCCACACTTCTAGCATAAACATTTGTTGTATCATAGAAAGGCATATCCACCACACTCACATCATACAACTTATCAATATTTATAATTTCTCTATACGATTGTTTTTTTGTAACACTCCAACTATCACCCTTTTCAGCAACGGTAAAAGAAAAAGACATTTTATTTATCAATCCCTCTTGAATTGATTTATAAATGTCTCTATTACTTTGTGTATCTATTAAATTTGCTTGTATTTTTAAACCAACATCATTATGTATCAGTTGCAAACTATTATTTTTCGTCCTTGCCATAATACACCAACTATCATTATGATTATAGCGTAATACAACATCGCTCAAATCCGCATTATCTAAAGCACCCCTTTTTATCACTTCTGTAAAAGTGTAATTTCCTGAAGTATGTGTTGCTGGTTCATCATATGTTATAGCATAACCTTCTATTATCATAGCATTGCTATCATTTTGCTTTATTTCCATATTCAAAAGTCTTTTTTCTATATTCATGTTTTGTCACTTCCCTTCCCCTGCATTTGATAGCTGTCTGCTAATTCTGCATTGATATAGTTTAGACTTTGCTTTCTTTTATCCCCTCCCTCAAAAGGTGGATAGCCAAATACAGACAATATTTGATTATCTGTAAATGTTCCTCTACTACTTAATATATCTACTACTGCAATTTTATTTTTCATAGAAGTATAAAGCAATCCTTGATTATAAAACACAATTTCATTACCGAAATCTATTTCCCTATCTGTAAAAAGTGTTGCGGTAAAGCACTGCCCTAAGCTAATTAACATATTTTCTAGTGTCTTTTCGTAAAATGATTGATATTGTTCTTCTGTAAAATCACCATTATATACTGCAATAGAAATACCATATTGATTTAATATTCTTTGCTCTACAAATTCCATAGTATCTTTATCCAATACTTTAGGATTTAATGAAATGGGTATAAAATCGCTTTTGGCATCCATTGTTACAAAACCACTTTGTCCCGCTTTTAATTTCTGTTCAAATTCGTTTTTTACTTCTTTTTGTTTATCCAAATCAAATAAGCCATGTACCTTTATAATGCCCCTTACACCTGTTGTAGAGCGTACTGCATTATCCATACTTTCTAATACAGTATGGTCTGTTTGCAACAATTTTAATATGGCATTATTTGACGCACCTCCTGCACTATCCCCTCCCATAAATTCATTTGCACCGAAATCCTTTCTCCAATGAATGATATCTTGATAAGGAAATGTATAACTTTCACCATTTGAAAATAAAAACTCTATCCATATTGTGCCACTGTCATCTTGTAAAAATGTAGTCTGTATAGGTTGCAAAGGATAAAAGCCCACATATTCCCTTTTAACATAGCCGTCTTTTAATGGTATTTCATGAAAAGCGGGATAAATAAAAGCATTTTTATACATTTCTCTTAAATATACTATTTTTTCTAAAAAATCACTTGTTGTCATGTAAGGATTAGGCTGAAATTTTAAAAGTCTGTTGATACTGCTTTTTACATTTTGCTGTATACCGTTTTCTGTTGTTCTGATATGTCTTGGTTTACATTTTGCTATTGCAGAAGAAATGCATCGTATACACCCCTGCACAATATCACTTGCATAAATATCATTGCCAAATTGCGTAAATATAGGTGTACTGCCGTTCATCATATTGATATAACAATATTGTTGTTTTTTTGTACGAAATTTATCAAATATACCCAAATATTCACCTCCCTTATCTATTTACATATTCCATATATTCCCTTTTATATCTGTCAAGCATGGCATAGCACATTATCATTGTGACAGCGCCATCAATGCGTTTATTCGCATTATCAAGCATTTTTTTTGGCATAATTCTAGCCAATTTATCTACACTGCAAGCTGTATTTTTTAGACAATAAATATCTATGGGATTTTGATTATAATTTACAATACCTGATTTTAAATCAGCCTCTAATATTTTCATAGGTGTTGACAATGTTTCATAATCCTGTGTAACTTTTTCTGTATCAAAACCATAATCGTCCATTTCATTCACAAATGACTTTGCATTCCATCTGTCATGCCCTTCTTTAAATATTTTGATATGATATTTTTGACATAAATAGACATACCACTCTACTACCATACTATAATCTACTTCATTGCCAGGACATATTGTCAACAAATTTCTTTTTGCCATATCAAAATAATCTATACTATCCTGTTTACTTTGCTCTAATTTCGATTCTGGTATAAAATACATTTGATAAAAATATTTCTGTTTCTCCCCCTTTTTCATCAAAAGCACTCTGGCACTTGTCAGGTCTGTTGTTTCTGATAAATCTGTTGCTGCAATAGCAAAACCATTTGTAAAATCTTCTATATCAAATGTTAAATTATTTTTTATATCTTTTTCAAGTAACCACGTTTCAACGCTGTTTTGTTTGATATTAAAATCTTTTGATAATGTGAATATTCTGTCAGCTTTAGACGCCTGTGCCTTTCTCAATTCCTTTTTGAGATAGTCCACTTTTTTTATTGTGCCTAAACTTGGGTTTGCTTTTTTCCAGTATTGGGGGTGTTGATATATTTCCTGTTCGCTGTCCATGGTATATAGCCAAGGTAAAAGTTCATTATCTTCCCTTTCTCCCCTCAACACTTCCCTTGCATATTGCAATTCATTGTCTAAATAGCCATTTTCAACAAATCCCTCTGTTGTAATGTTTATAAATATAGGCTCATATTTTGATGACTGCGATTGTTCTATACTTTTTGCAATGATATTTGTTTTCATTTCGTGACTTTCATCCAGTATAGCAAGTTCTATATTTCTGCCTTCTTTGTTTTGTGTTTTTTCAGATAATTTTGTGATAGTGCTATCATTTTTTAAATGAAATATACCTTTTAAATTTTTGTGTGTATATTTTCCCTTTGCATCGAATTTCGCTCTCATATTTGCAATTTCAGAAAATATCAAATTTGCTTGTGCGTCATCATTGCTACTACATACAATATCACTACCTGCATTGCCTATCATAAACTCCGTAAAACAGATTGCAGCACAAAATGTACTTTTACCGTTTTTTCTGCCCACAAGCAGTATCATTTTTTTAAAACGCCTTAATTTGCTTTTTGTAAAATAAAAAGAGTAAAACACTTCTATAACTGCCTTTTCCCATAATTCCAATAAAAAAGGCTTGCCATGAAAAGGACTTTTTGTGTGTTTTACAAATTTTTGTATAAAATCAATTCTTTTGTGTGCTTTTTTCATATCGTAATAATAGGTGTTGTCATATAAATCGGTAATGCAGTTTTCAAGACATTTCATCAGTTCCTGCCCTATTATCACACTGTCATCATTGGGGTCTTTTGCTTTATTGTAATATTCCAAGAAATAGGAATGTTTTCCATTGATAGTACAATTATGTATGTCATGCATAGTTATCACTTTCTTTTAGCCATTCGTCAAATGCGTCCTGTTGTTCATCGTCCAGTTTATGGAGTAAAGAATACAGTTGTTTGATATTCAGTGCATAAATATTTGCCGTTCTTCTGTATTCGTTTGCTATGGGTAATGCTTTTTGTTTTGTGTTGTCATGAGGGTGTATCAATATCATGCCCGTTTCTGACATGATTTCTCTCATTTCGCACAATGTCACTTTTTGGTATGCTGTTTCTTCTAAAAGTCCACTGATTAAATTAAATTCATTTTGTTCCAATATTGAAAAAATTTGTCTTAAATTTTGGTATTCTTTTTCAATTTCTGCTTTTCTGTCCATGTTTTCCTCCTTCACTTGATATAACTGCGTTCGCAAATTGAAAAGTCGCTGTAATTGCGTTCGCATATTCAAAAGTTTTTTGTCAAACTTTTTTTCAAAAAAGTTTGTAGGCGCGGACAACGTCCGCAAATAAAAGATATTCTTTTAATCCCCTTAAACCCTTTCACTAAACTTTTACAATATATAATATTTTTAATTTAATATTATTCTGTTAAAACCTTGAGAGCGTTGCTCTCAAACTCTCACCCGCTTTTTGAAAAAAGCGGGGCAAAAACTTTAACTTTTGCAAACACTATTATTCCATTATTTTACGAACGCTATTATTTTTCAAAACCGATTTCAAATTTTTAGTTTATGTGCAAACTATGGTAGGGCTGCGGTCTTAGGGCAAAGCATATTTTTTAAAAAATAGGGGGGTATCATGGCACAAACTCATCAAACCACTTTGCAATATATTTTTTATATTCTGCTTTTTGGTATTGTCTGTCATCTTGGCAAAGCTCCAACCTTTTGAGACATTCCTCTTTTGTTGACTGCATATATATCAGTTCTGCACACAATTCTTTTTTGATATGTTCTCTGTCGTGTTTGTTCGCATAACCACCAATTACCCATGCATTTTTATATTTGCCGTATCTTGTTTTGATATTATCAAGTAACGTATTTCTTACACTAAATACATTGTATTTCAGTAAATCCGGCTTATCGTATAAATTTAAAAACGATATCGCTTGGAACAATCTATCCAGTGATACTATTAAGTCCCCTCTAAACATATTTTGTTTTACATATGTGTTTTTGCCCGAAAAAGGCGCACCATACACAATATATACTTTTCTTTCTGTACTGCAAAATCTGCCATGCTTTTTGTTATGACAGCTATGACAAGCTATTTTTAAATTGTCTGTATTGAGTGATATATTGACATCATTTACATTATCAAGTGTCAATTCTTTTATATGGTCAATTTCCACATCACCAAATGATGATATAGTATTACCGCAATACTCACAAGTAATATTACCTGTTTTTTGACTTCTTTCTGCAACGACAATGTTTCTGATATGATTCCATTGTGCGCTATTATAAAACTGTTTTAATGTATGCCACATTATGCCCAATTCTTCCCTTCTACCTCTTTTTCTTTTAGCTTCATATTCTTTTTGTCAATATCTGCCTTGTGAGGGTCATGATACCATTTATTTTTTGAAGCATTCATTAAAAAGAATTTTGCAGCATTGACATCTGGAGGAATATGTATTTTTTTAGGTATTGTTTCTATTGTTTCCTTTTCCCATTTTTTGCCTCTTTCATCATAACCAGTTTGCTTTACTTTGATGTGTTCCATCACTTCATAATCATAACCCTTTGCCCTTTCATATAAAGAATGTTCTACCTGTTTTACTTGTTTTTTTATGGTATCACGCTTTAAAACAGCACAACGCTTTAAAAGTGATAAAAGTGTTTCATTTTTTCTTTTTATGCCTCTAAATGTAGAATAGCCCATACCCAACGATTCTGCAATTTCCGATTCTGTCATACCCTGTAATACACATTCTTTTATATACTCCAAATGATTCATAATTTTTTGTTCTGCTGTTTCTGCCATGTTTTCCCCCCTCTCCAGCACTTTCATTACAATAAAAAAGGAATCGCTTCCTACGATTCCCTACTATTTCATATTACATTATATCATATTTCAATATCATATTCGGTATGTTTTAGTATGTTTTGGTATGTTTTTTTTAAATTCCTGCAATGCTTTTTTATGTATTTCTTTTATATACTGATAGCTGTAATGCATTTCTATTGCGATTTCTTCTAATCTTTTATACTCCACATACTTTTTATACAACACCTGAACATATTTATGATTATCAAGCGATTGTATTTGTTTTATAATTTCATTTTTCTGGTCAACAAATTTATCAATACTATCATTGATGTTTTGTTCCATATCCATAATTATCAGTAATGTTTTTTCAAAATCAGCGCGATTACTTTTACTTGTCTTTACTTTTTGTGAAGTATAATTCACCCCCTTTAATTCTTTTCTAATATTTTTTAGTTCATATAGCCATGCAATATTTTGATTAATTGCAACATCCATTTTTTGTAATTGCTCCAAATATTCTTTTGCATTCAAGACATATCCCCCTTTTATTGCATATTTATGCGCATATCATCCCTTTTTTATACTTCCACATAGCTCTCATTTCTATTGTGAAGGTGACAAAATGACAAAAATGATACAAGCATTATCCGTATTTTTTTAAATATTTGATTTATATAGCTTTTATAGTTAATATTTTAATATTTTTAAAAAAATTCATCAACTTATAAAAAAAATTGTCATTTTGTCACTAATCAATAAAAAATGTTGATTTTACGGCATTTATGCGGTGACATTTTTAAAAAATTTTTGTCACTTTTTTGTCACTAAAATATCATTTTTGTCACCAAATGTATTATTATCAACACATACGAATTTGTGATTGCTCTATCATTTTTGTCATTTTGTCACCGTTTTTGTCACCGTTTTTGTCACCGATATTAACTATATTTGCTATTTTTAATTTTTAAAGAAACATTCTTCCTCTTTCCATACCTTAAAAGCAATATTTGCATAAATATACCCTTGTTGATTGATTCTTTTTACATCAAACCCTTTTGCTTTTAATTCATCAAAAAATGTTTTCTTTTTGACTCTATTTCTTTCATGGTAAGCACAATAATCATCATATTCTTGAAACATTTCAGAACGCTTGATATAATTCCCCTCTTTTGACAACAAGCAGTCATTCACAAAAGCATACACACTATCACTTTTTTTGTGGATATTTTCTTTTACTTTTTTGCTGTTGTCACTTTCGTATATATCATGATTGTTTAGCACTTCCTTCAACCCCTGCACCGCCGTAAATACCCAGAAATCCATTTCTTTTAACAGCTTTTGTTTTAAATGAATATCTTTATTTTGAGGCTTTTTGTTCATTTCGACCACTCTCAAACGTCTTTTAAAACCATCTGATTTATCATCAACATAAGGGAATCTGTTTGCACTAAAAAGCATTTTGGCATAAGGACGAAAACTGAAGCTGTCTTTCCCCTTAAATTCCGCCTGTATCATGTCACCGCCTATAATCTTTTTGAGTTCAGCGTCATCATCTATTGTGATTTTAGAAATATCTGCACAAGTATTACACAATTTAAATAATAATTGCGATGAGAAAAATCTTTCTGCTAATTTATCCATAGACAAACTAGATGTATTTTGCTCCCCTATTACCGCATTAAATATATCTATCATAACGCTTTTGCCGTTTGCACCTTCCCCCAACAATAACAAAAACACTTGATACAATATTGTATTTGTCAGACACACACCCATATATTGAAATATGGTATTGATATCTGAAGAATGAAATGCCGTTTTTAAAAACTGTTGAGAATGTGGGAAATTCACTAAATCCGATTTTGTCAATACTTTATATTCATGCGGTATCTGATTCATACTAAAATATTCAGCAGAGTGTGGTAATAATTCCATTGTTTCTACATTCAGCATACCATTTTGAAAATTGATGTAATATTCTGGGTATTGGTTCATATCTGCATAGCTTTTGCGCAAACATGGCTGTATCACAATTAAATCGTATATCCTGTTTATTGTGCGGGAATTTTGATATTCTTTGTATATCAAATTTTGTATGATATTTTTGATGTGACTGCCTTTTTTATCAATATTGTATGCGCCATTTTGATATAAATAGGCACAATCTCCCACAACAACAATGTTTTCTGTCTGTATGACATACTCCATGATTTCGGCATCAAATACACCTGTTATTTGTCCTTTACCGTTAAATTTGTGAAATCTGTCAAGAGAATGGTCTGCTTTTGGCTGTTGTTGCACTGGAGCAGATTGTGGTTGTTGTTCTTGTTCTTGTTGCTTTACTTCTACATTCTTGAAATCTCTTACCTCTGGTGGTTGATATACCGTATCACAACAATCTATTGCCTTTGTGATAGTTGTATCACCGTATGTATTGATACCATGCTTTTTATCCCATTTTTCTCTCATTAAGCCACTTGCTCTAAATATCCTATCCATTTGGTCAAAATCGCAACCCGTCCAGAACGCAAGCATATTACAAAATGATAAATCCGCCTCTGACTGACTATTGTAATAGCTTTGCCAATTACCCGCATACAAATCTAAAAACTTGCTACCATTTTGACTTTTACCCGCCATATTGATTATATTACCATCATCTAAGCAAATAGTCGCTTGTTGTGGTTTTAGCATTTCGCTCTTTTTTGTACTAAAGTACTTTTGATAGATTGTGTCAATTTCCTGCTGTCTTTCTCCTATCATGGTATAACCTTTTAATACATTTTCTGTAACAGTAAAATATCTTCCAGCGTCATACATTTCTAAGCCTAAATTGCTGTTTTTTCTGCCTGCTCCTGGTAATTTTCCCTTACATATAATATGTATACCCGTACCACTAGGGCTAAATTCTGTATAACTTTGAAATATAGATATTACATCTAATGCTAATTTTGACATAATACCTTGTGCATCCACGCAATGGTCAATGTCTATCCCTACATAAGGGGAATGACTGAACATAAAACCTATACCACTTATATTTTTGTTCTGCTCCATAAACAATTTTGCTTGCTGATATGTCCCCCATGTTGTGCTATCGTTGCTTTTTGCATTGTTACCCGTTTTTGGGTCTATGGGTATTTTATTTTTGTGACATACCCAATTTGAATATCTTTTCATTGCTTGCAATGCAATACACCGCCTTTACTTTATGTTTGATATTTTTGTTTCAATGCTTCCAACAATTCTCCCTGCACATTACTTTTACATTGCAAACTTTTATACACTTTTTCATCAACAGTATTTTCAACAATCAAATGATGTATCAATACATTATTTTTCTGCCCCTGTCTATACAGTCGTGCATTTGCCTGCTGATACAACTCCAAACTCCAAGGCAATCCAAACCACACAATAATATGCCCGCCCTGCTGTAAATTCAATCCATGCCCTGCGCTCTGTGGGTGTACCAAAAGTAATGCTATATTGCCATCATTCCACATTTTAATATGGTTTTCATTTTCCAACTTCACTGCATAACGAAATTTTTTGCATATCCTTTCACAATCAAATTGAAAAGTATAAAAACATAACACTGGCTGTCCCGCTGATACATCAATCATATCCTCCAGCAATTTTATTTTAGATTGATTCACTTCAATATAGGTTTTATTTTCGGTATATACCGCACCATTACAGTACTGTAAAAGTTTATTTGTCAATACCCCTGCACTGTTTGCCGATACTTCCCCCTCTAAAAATTCCATATAACTTTGTCTTTCAAACAGCTCGTATTGCTTGCGCTCACTGCTTGAAAACTTCACATTTTGTATGAAATTGATTCTTTGAGGCAATTTTAACCAATCCTCCGCTTGCATACTCATACAAATATCAGACAGTAAAGCATTGATATGCTTTTCGCTTTGTGGTTTTGGTTTATAATTAAATATTGTTGTTGCATTTCTTTCATTTGGCACAAAAAAACGCTCCCTGTAAGCTGTAATGGTTTTGCCCAATCTTTGCCCGCCGTCAAGCAAATATATCTGACTCCATAAGTCCATCATGCCATTCGGTGCAGGCGTACCCGTCAACCCCACAACCCTTTTACATCGTGAAATATACTTTTTCAATGCCTTAAACCTTTGCGATTTTGGAGATTTAAAACTACTTAATTCGTCTATCACTACCATATCAAAATCCCATGCAAGCCCTCCCGCAATCTCTTTCGCTAACCATGGCACATTTTCACGATTGATAATGTATATGTCGGCTTTATTGTAAAGTGCTTTGTGTCTTGTTTCCTCGCTTCCCAGTACTTTGTTTATTTTGATATGCTTCAAATGCTCCCATTTGCTACATTCTTCGCTCCATGTGCTTTCTGCTACTCTTAGTGGCGCAATGATGAGTACTTTGTTTATTTCAAAATTGTAATACATTAGTTCGTTTATTGCAGTTAATGTTATCACCGTTTTGCCTAACCCCATGTCTAAAAATAAACCTACCCTTGGCGTGCTTAGTACTTTTTTGATTGCTGTTTTTTGATAATCATGTGGTGTGAACTTCATATGCTCCCCCCTTCGTTGTAATTGCGTTCGCATATTCAAAAGTTTTTTGTCAAACTTTTTAGGGGAAAAGTTTGTAGGTGCGGACAACGTCCGCAAAACAAAAGATATTTTTTTTAATCCCCTCAAACCTTTTCACTAAAACTTTACAATATGCTTTTTTAATAAAATACTGTTCTGTTAGAACATTGAGGGCTTTGCCCTTAAACTCCTACCAACTTCCCCCAAAGTTGGACAAAACTTTTAAAGGAAAACTTCGTTTTCCTAATCGCGAACAGGATTTTTAATATTATTCCATTATTTTACTTTGCAACAATTTATTTACTTCTTCTATACTATCTATGACATACACATCAAAGTCTAATTTTTCCAATTTTCTATGCACCGCAATCTGCAAAGGTCTAGCTTTTTTTCCTGTTGCTTTCAACTCCACAAACAGCACTCTACCATGTGGCAACAACACCAATCTATCGGGCAACCCTGCAAAATTAGGGGAAATCAGCTTTATCGCCATTCCTCCCAATTCTTTCACTTTTTTTACGAAATAATTTTCTATTGTACTTTCTTTCATAATCAAAATGGTAAATCCTCATCGTCGTCATTTACCGGAGTAAAATCATCATCTAAAACAATATGTGCAAAATCGTCCTCCGCTCTTGCTCTACCGCCCAAACTCTCACCGTCACGTGTTTTCATGATATGATTCAGCCCGCAAGCAATACCCTTGTTACCGTTTCTGTTGTACGCATAAAATGTAATAGAGGCATAGCCGTAACATCCTGAATAAAATTCCGTTGTATCTATAATAGGCTGTCGATTTCTGTCAATAATACCTGGAGGTGTTTTACAATTTGCATTCATAAAATAATGCCCTGCATAGACTGCATCATCTGGACGATTTTTGTCACCGTCCCTGATGGGTATCATGCAATCCGATGGTATTTTCCCTCCCCACTTTGAAACACCTTGTTGTTTTGCTTGTTTTATAGCAAGCCTAATCTGATTTAACATCTTTTCGTTGCTTTTCGGTATCAGCAAACTAACAGAATATTTTGCCTCTTTGCCGTTGTTGCTCCATGGCTCCCATACGTGCGCATAACTAAATCTAACCTCACCAATTACAATTTTAATTCCCATATGTAAACCCTCCTGTTATTCCAATTCTTCTAAATCCTTTAAAAATGCAACATAATCACATTGTTTTATGCCCTGTATACCCTTACCTCCATACTTTTCAGCAATCAAATTTACAATTTTATTTTTGCCGTCCGATATTGCAATACTTTTCGTATTTGCTGTTTGTCTTACATATTCCAGTGTATATGTTTGTTGTTGTTGCTCTGATTTTTGTTGCTCTGTTACTTCTTTGCTTTCTTTCTGCTCCAATTTGTCACGTTTCATATTTGTTAGCTGTAATATTGTTTCCACAATATCACTATTGTGTGTAACAATATCATTTTCATCAAATTTTATAATCATTTCCATATTGCACTTTTCTCCTTTCTATGTTATAATGCATAAATCATATAATATTTTTCCGTTCCCCTTTATAAACTTTGTTTATTAGGGGAACATTTTACTATTATGCCTCATTTGCTTGCTTCCTTTTTTGTTTCATTTCATAATAGAAAGCCGTTTTATTCACATAAACACAATTATCTACTCTATATACCTCATATAACTTTTGTCGTTCTTTTCTTTTATTCTTAAAAGCATTTAATGAACGTTTTTTCTTTTTTGCCTCCTCAACACTATCATATTGAAAACACATATTTTTATTTTCGCTTGAAAGAAATTCATCTATTGCAATGCCTTCTTCTGTACGAAAATGCGTTTTTTTAGGTAAATTCACATTATAATGGATTTCCATTTCATCAACTCCTATATACTGTACATACAACAAATTTTTATCTGTCACAATATCCCCATATGTTATATTATCTGTTTCATTTATGGCTTGTTGTAAACTAATTGTTTTTATGCGCTTTTTTGCTCTTTCATTGCCTACCGCGTTAAGCATTTTATAATAGCAAATAGTCGAAAAAGCATATTTATGTAAATCTTTTCTTTGAAACCACAACAACACTGCTTTCATGTAGCCTATTGCTACAACATCATACCACTCCCTGCTGTCCAACTTTTTGCTATGCATAAACCGATATATCAATTTGTGATGTTCTGTAGCAAATACCTTTTGTTGTTCCGTCAAAGGTGTGTTATATTTTGAATACCTTCCCATAATCCCCACCCCCTTGCTATTATTTATATTAACTTAATAAATTGCTTTTATTTTAGTATTCGTATTAACTACACTTCTTTTTTTGTTATTGAAATAGTGCCTAATTTCATTTAAGTCTACTAACTTCCCTTTGTTGTCGTTTGTGTAGGATATTTCCCCCTTTGCCACTAATTCCCTGATGCGCCACTCCGAAATAGCTGTATTGGGGTCTTCTGCTTTCAATTCTTCTGCTGCCTTGTGAATACTCCGCCATTGAGGCATATTTTTAGCTGTATTATTGATATTGTTTAATTGTTTTTGTTCTTTCTGCACCGCCTTTTGAAAACGAAATGTTTCATTTTCCTTTTTGATTTCAATTATGACTTCTGCTATATCGTCTATCCTTTCACCATCTATATTTACATAAATATTGCTTGATGAAATAAAATCAATGGTAATATTCTTCATACAATCACCTTTTCATAAATTATCAAACCGCCCTGTTGGTTTTCAAATTTTTTATTTTATTTATTTTATTGTACTGCTTTGACACATGGTTTTATCATAGTAACCTCTTAACTACCTATACTAAAAACAAGCCATAATCAAATATGTATTATGGCTATATTTCTTGTAAAAATTTTTTTCTATTTTTCTATCCCCCCTATGTAGTTTGTAGTATCTTGCTATATGTTGCATTTTTTGACATTTTCCTCTATACTTTATTTATCAGCAAACCCCCATTTGCTGAAATTTTGAAGAAAGGAGATAATAATATATGTATCAGTTACAAAAAACACTTCCTATACATGGATTTTGCTAATATTTATCTAAGCAAACAACTGTATTAGCAACCTATAATCAAATATCAGTAATTAATGATAATAACGATTATGCATTATTAGTAGGCTTTGATTGCAAATATTCAAATAAATGCAATATAGAGGAAAATAATTGTCCATTATATAAAATTGCTGATAAAAGAGAATTCTGGTAAATATTATTTTAACATTTTTTTACATCTAGCTTCAGCATCATTACAGCCTACAATGTCTAAATCTAAACCTGTAATTGCTTGAAGCTTTTTTCTAACAACATTAAAATGAAATTTACTTGTATTTCCTTGTTTCAATGCTTCAATACATTGTGGTTGATATTCACAATATTGACAAGCAAAAAACATACCTATACCATTTTTAAACAGCACACTTTGTAAAACTCTGGTAATACAAATAGTGTCTTGTTTATCTAAATCCATAAAAGCCTCCTATGTGGTTTGTAGTATTATTTTGCCATACATTGCATTTTTTGACATCTTCCTCTATACTTTATTTATCAGCAAACCTCCATTTGCTGAAATTTTGAAGAAAGGAGAATACTAATGTTAGAATATCAAATTATAGCACAAGGAGAATGTCCTAAAATAAGTAAAACAAAATCTATCACTATTTCATATCAAAGTTTAGAAAATAAACCTAACAAACACCTTGATAGAAAGGTATCATTTTATTGTGACATTTTAGATGATTCTGATTGTGAATTTTCTGGTGAGGACCATTCTGATTGCCCAATTTTCAAATCATCTCCAGGCTATTTTTAATTCTTAATGCTTGAAATGCTAATTAGCTTTTCAAGCATTTTATACTTTATGTTCTGCATAATCATCCAAGTATTGAAATGTATACCTTTCTATGGTATAAGTTGGCAATTTTCCTGCTTCAGCTTCAAATTTAAAACTTTTCATTTCTTTTTGCTTTTCACCATCAATATAAACATCAAATCTTGATGCACCATGAAATACAATTTTAATTTCTTGTAAATTTTTTTCTACTTTTCCCATAAAAGCCTCCTATGTGGTTTGTAGTAGTTGGTTGGTTTCTGGTTCTTCGTTTTTGTCCTGAAATTGGCTATTTAGTGCCATACCTTCCGCAATTCCTAATAAGTAACATTTATCCCCATTATCTAATTTAGGAAATACAAAAAAAATTCTTTTCAAATATTCTTGTTCTTTTTTAGTCATAGTTAATACCTCACTTTCATATTTTGTTAAGTTTCTTATATCGACATTATAGTTTCTATAATTTATTTTGTCAAGCATTTTGTTGACATACGTAACTTTTTTTGATATGATTTTATAGGAGGTGTTATAAAATCAATGAACGAACGTATTTTACAGTTAAGAAAATATTTTAAACTGAGTCAAGAAAAATTTGGAGAAAAATTAGGTGTAACAAAATCTGCTGTAAGTAGAATGGAATCAGGTATTTACAATGTAACAGATACCATGCTTCGCTTAATATGTAAGGTCTTTAATGTGTCTTATGAGTGGTTAAAAGATGGCACTGGTGAAATGTTATTATCTAAAAATAGAATGAATGAAATCGCTAAATTAACAAATCAATTATTAAGTGAAGAAGAAAATTCTTTTAAAAATAAACTTATATTTGCACTAGCAAATTTGTCTGAACAACAATGGCAAGTATTAGCTGATATAGCTGAAAATTTAGCAGATAAAGAAAAAAAAGATACTCAACAGAAGAAACAGCATAATATTTATAAAGTTGCGGATAGCAATACAGAAATATCTGAAGAACTTACTCCTGACGAACGTACTATTGATGAATTAGAAGAAGAATATAAAAAGACATTACATTCTGCACACAAAACCAACTCTACTGTTTCGCCTATTATCAAAAGCATAGACGAAAATACAGAGGAAAATAAGGCAATATAATGGTATATTTTGTTGTATTTTGTTGTGAAACATGATAAAATGGCTTGTATATTACAAAATGTGCTAGTCATTTTATCAAAGGAGGCAAAGATACAATGAAATGGTATCAAAAAAGATGGGTAATTGTTTTATTTTTAATATTTTTCTTTCCTGTTGGTTTATTTCTTTTATTAAAATATGGCTTTCAAGAAAACACTGAAACTTTGTATATAAATAATACCAGAGAAAACACAACAAATACAATAAACACAACAAATACAATAAAGTGGTACAAATATTGGAAGGTATATATTGGTATTGGTATCTTTTTTACTTTATCCGTTCTATCTGGTGCGATTCCTAATATCATTTTTGCAGTACTATTTTTTTATTTAGGAATCACACAAAGAAAAAAGGCTTACGCCAATCCAGAATATGCAGAAGAAATGGAACGCCTAAAACAAGAAAAAGCATTAGCAAGAATACCCCACCAACAAAGATACCAAGACTGTAAAAAAATACATACAAAAATTGTAGGTGTGACATTCAAAAATGATGATGGCACTTCCCGACAAGACTATTTATCTAAATTAAATAATAATGAGCAATTATATTTAAAAGAATATGTATATAAGGGCAAACCTGCATTTCACGTATGCAATAAGCGTGGACAATGCTTAGGAAATTTAGCAGAAGATATTGCACAAAAAATAAAGACAAAATATGATGAAAAAGAAAAAATTGTATATATAGAAGAAATTGATAGTTTTGATAGAAATGAACTATATAATAGAAGAAGAGATGAAGAAGATTATATTTATTACTGCAAAATTGTAATTTATTTCAAATAAAAAAATGCCCCTAGTGTTGGTAGCACTAAGGACATTTATAAGTGAGTGCTATTGATATAACACCCGCCAGTACACGGTAATTATATCATAGTACCTCTTATTTTACAAGTTTTTTGAAAAATAAGGAGGTTTTTTTATGTTACATTTTGATTATTATTACAATAGCCCTGATACAAACCATTTTGTCAGTTTTCGCACGCTATTCACTGAAGATTTTAAGCAACTTTCTGTAGAATCAAAGGCACTCTATGCTCTTATGCTAGAGCGTGCCAATCTTTCTAATAGAAATCATTGGGCAGACAGCGAAAACAAAGTATATATTATATTCACTGCAAAGCAAATTATGAATGAATTTCAGTGCAGTGAGCGCACCGCATTAAAATTATTAAAAGAATTGGACGAATTTGGTCTAATAGAAAGACAGCGCACAAAAATAGGACAACCTTACATAATTTATGTAAAATTATTACACAATGCAGTTACTTGTGTTGATGAGCAAACTTCCGATGCAACACCAGATATTACATCTTCAGAAGTTGAATCAGATACAAGTGATTTAGTATCAAAATACCCCCAATTTGCCATTACAGAAAACACCGAAGCTGAATCCCCTAAAACACCAACTGAAAAATATACAGTTGCTACCAGCAAAAATTGCAGTTGTCACCTGCAAAATATGCAGTTAAGTAGTATTAATTCTAGTAATATTAATTATAGTATTTCTAATATATCCTATCTATCTTATCTATATCAAAAAGAAAAACAGATTGATGTGATAGATAGTGATAGCATAAACAACATGAGAGATTTTATAAAAGAAAACATTGACTATGATGTTTTGACACAAAATATCGACAATCAAGAAGATATTGATAATATTGTCGAAATTATAACGGATGTCATGACAAGCAAAAAACCTATGATACGTATTGCGGGAGAATACCGCCCTATTGATGTGGTAAAAAGCGTATATTCTAAACTGGATATGTTTGATATACAATATGTTTGTGAATGTATGAGCAGAACTACCACAAAAATAGTCAATATCGTTGCGTATATTCGCACGGCACTTTACAAGGCAAAACAGACTATAAATTTATATTATGCAAACAAAGTACATCATGACATGGCATACAACTGGAAATAAAAAAATCCCTTAGTTCGGACAATAACTAAGGAATTTAGATAAGGATTGATACTTTTCATGTATCATTTTTCAGATACATTTATTATATCAAAACCGCCCTGCACTTTCAAGTTTTTTGTAAAAAATTTAGAAAGGATTGGTATAATAATGGCTACAATCAGAAAAAGAGGAAATTCTTATCAAATACGTGTATCATGTGGTAGTGACATACATGGCAAGGCAATCACGGAATCTATGACATGGAAGCCTGACAGCAACATGACAGAAAGGCAAATACAAAAAGAGTTAAATAAAATTGTGGTACAATTTGAAGAGAAAGTGAAAAAAGGTACATTTACAAAAAGTGACAGAAAAATAAAACTGCATGAATATTGTGACATCTATTTGGAAATGCAGAAAAAAACACTTTCTCCCACAACTTATTATGTTTATCACAGTATTATTAAAAATTATGTTGTACCTGCATTAGGACATTTAAAACTTGTTGAAATTACACCATTACATTTACAGAAATTTATATTTGCTCTTTCAGAACAAAAAAGCGATAAGGGTAAAACATTATCACCAGCTACTATAAAAGTATATTATGCTGTTGTACAATCGATGTTTCAATTTGCCTGTAAAATGGGATTTTTAGAGAATAATCCCTCTACTGTAAATAATTTGCAATTTCCTAAAACTTCCCCTGCACATACAGATATATTGGACGAAAAAAATATCGCTGTTATGCTGGAATATTTAGAAAATGAAAATATTATGTGGAAAACGCTCATACATTTAGCATTATGTACAGGTTGTAGGAGAGGTGAGTTAGCTGGTTTGCAGTGGAGTGATATATTGTGGGAAAAAAAGCAGATTCAAATTTCAAAAAGTGTATATTTCATAAAAGGTGAAAAAAATATCAAAAGACCTAAAAATAATACAAGCAACCGTGTGATTGTGATACCTGATTATATGATTGTTCTGCTAAAAAAATATAAAGTATGGCAAATGGAGCAAACACTACAAACACAAATATCCAATATGCATAATATGCTTTTTACAGATAAAAAAGGGAATTATTTGTCACCTCAATATATTACATTATGGTTTCAAAACTTTTTAAAAAGAAATGGTATGCAACATATCAAGTTCCATGCCCTGCGCCACACATCGGCTACGGTATTGCTTAAGAATGGTACAGATATCAAAACCGTTTCCAGCCGTCTGGGACATTCTAATTTATCTACCACAAATAGATATGTTCATGCCCTACTAGACGCTGATATTGCCGCTGCTGAAACATTAGAACAAGTATTAAATCTTGAAAAAAGGACAACAATGGGACAAATATTATAAATCAACACAAAAATACACATCAAAAAAGTGCCAAAAACATTGTATTTACAATGCTTTCAAGCACTTTTTAACATGACAATACATAAAAATAGTGTTATAGATATTGTATAAAAATACTTTTTCCATAAAAAATAGTTTATGTAAAAAAATACATAAAAAAAGCCTTTTTTCAAAGGCTTTTTTATCATTCTTTTTCTCCATTTTCTGTTATCATTTCTAAACGTGCTAATTTACCGTCCCAAATAATCTTTTTTTCTTTTATTAAAAATTCGACATTTTTCTCTCTTTTCACTTCTGTACGAAATACTCCTTGTTCTAATGTATTCATTTTACAGTCAGCACATGCTTCCTTTCCTCTACGAAATACTTCATAACATTTTTTTCCTGTATAATCGTAAACACCTGTTAATTTTTTACCCAATTTGTTGATATAATATAATTCATATGTTTCTGCATCACAAACATATATAATATAATCCAACTCATCTAATAAATTTTGATAATTTTGACTATTTTTTTTCAACATATTATTGTGTTCAGAAACAACTTTTCTTTCTCCATCATCTACAATAGGTTGCCCTTCTTTTGCTTTTGTAATAAATTTTTCATAAAATTTATCTGGTGTTTCTGGTCTGCCAAAATAATAGCCTTGTATAACATCAGGTGATAATTTTTTCAATACAGTACGCTCTTCCACTGTTTCTACGCCTTCTACGCATACGCGAATATTTACACTATGTGCTAATTCAATCATATTTTTAATTAAATGAGAATTATATCCGCCTTCCTGTATTGATTTTACAAAACATCTGTCAATTTTAATTTCATCAACTCTCAATTCTTTTAAATAACCTAAACTAGAATAACCCGTACCAAAATCATCTATGGAAATTTGTATACCTTTTTTACTCAACTGATAAAATAACAGATTAAAATAAGAATAATCCTGTAATTGTATACTTTCTGTTACTTCCAATATAATGGCACTTCCTGGAATATTTGCTTTATCCAAAGCATAAAATATCGTTTCCATAAGTCTTTTATCTTTTAACTGTATGTATGACAAATTGATATTCATACGAAAATTAGGTAAATACTGTCGCCATTCGTGGCACTGTTTCATTGCTTTTTCTAATATCCATTTACCTGCCTCTAATATCAAACCAGTTTGCTCCAATATCGGAATAAATACCACAGGGCTAATTTCTCCATATTGTTTTGAACGCCAGCGCATCAATGCCTCTGCTTTTATTAACATTCCATTTTCATTTTTTACAACAGGCTGATAATAAATATAAAAACCTTCAAAATCATTTTTAATACTTTCCAATATTTCTTCTTTTAAATCAATAAAGAAAAGGTGTCCTTTATAAATATCAATAGAAAAGAAAGATAATTTATTTTTTCCCTGTTGTTTAGACTGATTTAAAGCATCTTCTGCATACTGATATAAATTATGATAATTGTTTACATCTGTAGGATAGCTTACAGCACCTGCTGACACATTACTATACGTTTGTATAGAAAACTCTGTTTTAATTCTGTCATAAAATGCTTTTGCACTTTCTTTACTGTATCCTACCAAATTTACACCAAATTTATCGCCGTCTAAACGATAAAGCCTACTATCATACTCTAAATTTTTGTCTATAATTTCCGCCAATTTTTTAAGCTGTTCATCACCAAATTTTCTGCCATATTTATCATTTACATTTTTAAAATCATCAATACCTAATATTAAAAAATATCCGCTTTCACCTTTCTGTAATATCTCTTGAAAAGATTTCTCCAGTACTGTTTGATTTTGTAATCCTGTCAGTTGGTCTATTTTTTTACTTACTACATTTTCCGAAATACTACCTACTATAATGCTTGGCTTTCCATCATCATAAGAAACGCATTTTCCTACACAATTTACCCAAACAGAAATTCCTTTTCTATCAATCATACGATATTCCATTGCTACTTGGTCTGTTTCGCCTCTTTTAATTTCTTCCAAGTTTTGTTCCACTTTGCTTCTATCTCTAATATCTATTACAGAAATCCAATCTTCTATTCCAAAAGAAATGTCTATAAAAGGTAAAGGGTATTTTTCCCAAATACAAGATGAAAAGTAAAATTGCTGTTCTTTTACATCAAATACAAATAAATAATCTTCTATGCTTTCTCCCCAAAAAGATAATATTTCAATATATGGTCTTAATACGGTTTGTCTGACTACATCTCTTTCCAAAAAAACACCTCCCCTATTATTTATAATTTATCGTTGTAATTTATTATCGCATATTTCACAATTTATTTCAATCATTTTTATGATTATATATTCAAAATTACATTAATAAATCAAACATATATTACAATAAAAACATATTTTTATATAAAAATATTTTATCAGACATGAGTAAGTACTCTTACTTTACTAAAAAAGAATACTCATTAATGTCTGATAAATGGATAAAATAACAAATATATAATTGTTTTATTATATCAATCCATATGCTTTAAATACACGTACCAATTTTCCCCCCATAGGCATAGCAAGTAAATCATCTTCTTTTATACCACCTATCAAAAGCATTACAAGACCATATATGATTACACCAATTAATATTGCTATCATTGTAGCAAGTGTATTACTATTTAATAGTGCAAAAAATGCTTTATATGCACCAAAACAAACGCCTCCCATAACAGCAGAACCGATTAAAGGCTTAAACAAAGAGCCTAATAGATCAATATGCACTCTCATAATGCTAGAAAGCATAAATAAATTAAATACAGACGCAACTGCATAACAGCCTGTTGTAGACAAAACTGCTCCCACTACATTAATAGATGGTATTCTAATCAGTAAAGCATTCAATATTACTTTTACCACCGCACCCAGCAAAGCACCTATAACAGGTACTTTTACATGACCAATACCCTGCAAAACTCCTGTTACTGTTTGGCACAATGCTAGAAATATAACAGATACAGAACCTACTGTTAAAAGGATACCTCCATCAGGCACATCTGGAAAAAGCATTTTAATAATACCATCTCCCAAAACACCCAGTCCTACACCTGCTGGAACAGATATAATCATAGATACACGCAGTGTCATATTCATTTTTCTTTTAATTTCCTGTCTTTGACGCAATCTCATAGATGCCGCAATACTTGGTATTGCCGCTGTTGCAACCGCCGTTGAAATAGATATAGGCAATGTTGTTAATGTAACATATTTTCCAGATAATTGCCCATATAAATTTTGTGCTTGTTCATGTGTATGTCCTGTATTCTCCAATATTCTCTGTACCATATTGGCATCTATCAAATTTGTCATACTAAACACTGCTGTACCTGCAATAATAGGTGCTGCTGTGGAAAGCAATATTTTTGCAATTTCAATACCTGTTTCTGCTGTTTCTCTATTTCTATCATATTTTGTTTTTTTATACACCACTGGTTTTAAAAGTGTATAAGAAAACATAATAACAAGCAGTCCAGCAAGTGCGCCAATACCTGTACCTGCTGTACCGCCTGCTGCTCCCAATATTACATTTTTTTCGCCCGCTGCTTTATCTACACCATATCCCAGCAAAACATATGCTAAATATACACTAAAAAAAGCATTGAATATTTGTTCTACAATTTGAGAAAATGCCGTTGGAAGCATACTATTCATACCCTGAAAATATCCTCTGTATGAAGACATAATTGCTACAATAAATATAGTTGGAGATAATGTTAATATACAATAATAGCTTTCTGGGGAATGAGCAAAAAATTCAGCAATTTGTTTTGCAAACACAAACATCAATACCATAAACACAAAGCCAAGTGTTCCAGAAACAAGCAATGATATTTGAAATACTTTATGCGCATTACGATATTCTCCTGCGGCTAAACGCTCCGAAACCATTTTTGAAATTGCAGCAGGTAATCCTGCTGACGATAATATTAATAAAAATGTATAAATATAATAACCTGCGCTGTAAATAGCATTGCCCGTATTCCCAATCATATTTGTCATAGGAATACGGTATAAAAAGCCTAAAAACCTTACCATAATACTTGCAAAAGCCAATATCGCCGCTTGTTTTATAAAAGAACCGCTCTTTTTCTTCGCCATAAAGCACCTCAATCAGTATACACTTCTATTATTTATTATAGATTTTGAATAAAATTCTATTATTGTATGCCTTTTGCACACTCATACATTTTAATTGGTATCGGTAAATTTGTTTTACAAATTTACCGATATTTTATATTATCCATGAATACGTATTTTTCTTCTTAATCCTGCATCTAATACTTTTTTACGCATACGTAGACTTTGTGGAGTGACTTCCACCAGTTCATCATCATTTATAAACTCAAGACACTGCTCTAATGACATTTGTATTGGAGGTGTCAATTTTAAAGCATCATCTGAGCCAGATGCTCTTGTATTTGTAAGTTGTTTCTTTTTACATACATTGATGTCCATATCTTCAGGACGTGCATTCCTTCCCACAATCATACCTGCATATACTTTTACGCCAGCACCTATAAATAAATCTCCTCTTTCCTGCGCATTATAAAGCCCATATGTGATAGCTTCGCCATCTTCAAATGCAACAAGAGAGCCTTGAGAACGAGTGGGAATTTCACCCTTATATGGCTGATAACTGTCAAATACAGAATTTAATATACCATTTCCTTTTGTATCTGTCATAAATTCATTTCTATAACCAATCAATCCTCTTGCTGGAATCGTAAACTCTAAACGAGTATAACCTCCCTTAGAAGGATACATATTTGTCATTTCTCCTTTTCTACTTCCCAACTTTTCAATGACATTTCCAACAAACTCTTCTGGAACATCTATTGTTACATTTTCCATAGGCTCTAATTTTTTGCCATTTTGCTCATGAAATAATACTTCTGGCTTTGAAACTTGAAACTCAAATCCCTCTCTCCTTAATGTTTCAATCAATATAGAAAGATGAAGTTCTCCACGTCCTGAAACTTTTAAACATTCTGGTGTATCTGTATCCTCTACACGTAAACTAACATCTGTATTTAATTCTTTGTATAATCTATCACGAATATGCCTTGATGTTACAAATTTTCCTTCTGTTCCCGCAAAAGGACTATCATTTACTGAAAAATTCATTGATATTGTTGGTTCTGAAATTTTTACAAAAGGTAGTGCTTCTGGTTTTAGCGGAGAACATATCGTATCTCCTATCATAATATCTTCCATACCAGATATTGCTACAATCTCTCCCACACCTGCCTCTTTTACCTCTTGTCTTTGCAGTCCTTCAAATGTATATAGTTTTGTAATTCTTACTTTTTTCTGCACATCTGGCTCATGAATATTCACAATCACTACTTCATCATTTACGTGTATTGTACCATTTCCAATTTTACCTATACCAATTCTTCCAACATATTCACTGTGGTCTATTGTAGATATTAAAGCCTGTAAAGGTGCTTCTAAATCTCCGCTTGGTGCTGGAATGTGTTTTATGATTGTTTCAAAAAGAGGTATCATATCTGTACCTTGTTCTGCCAAATCCAATGTTGCAACACCGCTTCTTGCAGATGCAAATACAAATGGTGAATCTAATTGATTTTCATTTGCATCTAATTCAATAAACAATTCTAATACTTCATCTATTACAGCCTCTGGACGTGCCTCTGGGCGGTCTACTTTATTTAAGCATACCACAACAGGTAAATTTAATTCTAATGCTTTTCGCAATACAAATTTTGTCTGAGGCATAGGTCCTTCAAAAGCATCTACCACAAGCACAACACCATCTACCATTTTTAATACACGTTCTACCTCTCCACCAAAATCAGCGTGTCCGGGTGTATCAATAATATTGATTTTGACATCTCCATAATGTACTGCTGTATTTTTTGATAATATTGTAATACCACGCTCTCTTTCAATATCTCCGCTGTCCATTACTCTTTCTTGTACTACTTGATTAGAACGAAATATACCACTTTGTCTTAAAAGCTGGTCTACCAATGTTGTTTTACCATGGTCAACATGGGCAATAATCGCAACATTTCTAATTTGTTCCATTTTTTGATTCATTTTTCATTTCTCCTCTTTACTACTAAAAATTCTGTCAAAATATTGATGATTCTATATTATTTTATAAAAAAGACAAAAGCAATGTCTGATAAAATTCTTTATATTTTACCATAGGGCATACAAAATCGCAATATCAAATCAATATAGGGCACGCAAATCAATTTTTGTTTGCTGTAGGCGATTTAAAGTTTTTTGCCAAGCTTTTTTTCAAAAAAACTTGCGGGTTGGGACAGTGCCCGCAAATAAAACAATATTCTTCTATTAAAACATTGGAGCGTTGCTCCAAATCTCACCCACTTTTACAAAAGTGAGGCAAAACTTTTATGGGAAAACTTCGTTTTCCTTATAACAAACAAAAATAAAAATTATTTTTAAAACGACTCTTTTTGGATACTTTCTCAATATAAAAAGCCTTTCATAATGAATATGAAAGGCAATAGAGCATAACCTATTTTATATATATTTCAATGCAATAAGCATCTATGAACTATACCATAATTTTGATTAAGCACGTGTTACATTAGCTGCCTGTGGACCTTTTGCGCCCTGAACAACTTCAAATTCTACTTCCTGACCTTCTTCAAGTGTTTTGTAACCTTCTGCCTGAATTGCAGAGAAATGTACAAATACATCATCTTCACCAGGTACGGAAATAAAACCAAAACCTTTTTCTGCATTAAACCATTTTACTGTACCTTTTTTCATGTTAAAATCCTCCTACATAGATAAAAAATGCTTTCTTATATAACGTATTTAATAGTATCATACATTTTGCACTCTGTCAATAAATATTTCTATGAAAAGTTAATATTTTCCAATTATTGTATATTCTTCCGATTATTTTGCCATTTTTACTGGTCTTTTTTGAGATTTCCGTCAGCAATCGCTTTTCTTGCCAAATAGTCACATCTTTCATTTTCTTCGTTATCTGCGTGTCCCTTTACCCAAACAAATATAACAGTATGCTTTTCCAGTAAAGGCAATAATTTTTCCCACAAATCAATATTAGATGCAAATTCTTTTTGATTTCTTTTCCAGCCGTTTGCCTTCCATTTTTTCAGCCAACCTTTTGTTATGGCATCTACAACATATTTTGAATCGCTATAAAGTGTTACTTGACATGGTTCTTTTAATGCTTCTAATGCTTTTATTACAGCAAGCACTTCCATACGATTATTTGTTGTTTGTTCAAATCCTTCTGAAATTTCTTTTCTTGCACTGCCATACAAAAGTACTGCGCCATATCCTCCAGCACCTGGATTACCCGAACATGCGCCATCTGTATATATTGTCACGGATTTCAATGCATTTTCTCCCTTTCTTTTTTTAAATATGCCTCACCTATTATAATATCATCTGGTGTTGTAATTTTAATATTTTCATAACTTCCCTCTACAACAAAAACAGTTGTACCATCTCTCTCTACTAAAACAGATTCATCTGTACCTATGAAATTTTCTTTTTCTGCTCTTTCAAATGCTTTTATAAGTAATTCTTTTTGAAATGTCTGAGGAGTTTGTATATACCAAACAAAATTTCTTTCTGGTGTTGTCACAATTTGATTTTCTGCATTACATATTTTAACAGTATCTTTTGCTTTTACACCCAATACACAAGCACCTTTTTGCTGTGCTGTTATAATTGTTTTGGCAATATCTTCTACTTTTACAAAAGGACGAACACCATCATGCACTGTTATAATTTCTGCTCTTTCACTTACAGCACATATGCCCTCATAAACAGAATTTTGACGTTCCTTTCCCCCTTCTACAATAGCAGATACTTTTTGGAATCCTTCTCTTTTTACAATATTAGTAAGTAAATCCATAGTATCTCTTGCCGTTACTAAAACAATTTCATCAACTTGATTACATTGTTCAAATTTTTGTATGGTATAAGCAATAATTTCTTTTTCTCCTAATTTCAAAAATTGTTTTTTTGTTTTTGTACCCATACGAATGCCTGTACCTGCTGCTGGTATCACTGCACTACAATATTTTTTTGTATTCATAGTCCTCCTCCAAAATAAAACACATAAAACACTTATAAAACAATAATAATCCCCCTTTCTTTTTCAGAAAAGGGGGAACTGAAAAACATAATATTTTATAAAATATTGTTATGCCACAGATGCAATTTTTGTAAATATCATTCTGCCTGCTGCTGTTTGTAAAACACTTGTTACAACAACATTTTTTGTTTCGCCTATAAAACGATTGCCACCTTCTACAACAATCATTGTTCCATCATTCAAATAGCCTATACCTTGTCCATTTTCTTTCCCTGCCTTAATTACAGTGACTTGCATTTCTTCTCCTGGCAGTACAATTGGCTTAATCGCATTTGCTAATTCATTAATATTCAGTACACGGACACCTTGAAATTCTGCCACCTTATTCAAATTAAAATCATTTGTCACAACAAAAGCGTCCATTTTTTCGCCCATTTTAAGCAGTTTAGAATCCACTTCCAATGCCTCTTTGGGGTCATAATCCACAATTTCTACTGGTACTGAAAGCTGTTTTTGAATTTCATTCAAAATATCTAAGCCTCGTCGTCCTCTGTTTCTTTTTAAGGAATCAGAAGAATCTGCAATATGACGCAGTTCCTCCAACACAAAATTTGGAATCAATATTTTTCCCTCAATAAAACCTGTTTGGAGTAAATCTAATATTCTGCCATCTATAATGACACTGGTATCCAATATTTTAGGTCTACCATATGCAATCATATTTTTTTTAGAATCTGGATTTGCTAAAACATTTTTTAAATTGCTTACATTGATTTCATCTTTCTTTTTTCTTGCCACACGAAAGCCTAAAAAACCTAAAACAATATTCAGCAATATAATTACGCCTGTCCCCAAAGGACCAAAGCCATTAAATGCAATACCTATCAAATTTGCTATGGCAAGTCCTATTATGCACCCCAATAAACTGAAACTTAATTCCTTGAGATTCATTTTAACCAATTTTTCTTCTGTCCTAGCCATTTGCATCATAATTTTTTTTGCGACAGCAGAGGAAAAAAGAAAATAAAAAATGAGTCCAAATACAACAGATATTACTGCTGGTATATAAAACGGCATATGTTTGATACGGAATAAGTCCAAAAGATACAACAAATGAAATATAGCAAAAAATGCTGCTGCAACAATTAAACTGATTACAATTCCCAATAATCTTTTCACATTTTCACCTCCCCCATAATAACGTTACTAAAATATTAACAATTCAGCACCAAATTTGCAAGTAATTCTTCTGCTTTTTCTGTATCAATTTCGTACGAGCATATAATTTCACTTAAAACAATTTGTTTTGCAGTATTTAATAACTTTTTTTCTATGCTGGAAAGCTTTTTTCTTTTTTCTCTTTCATCAAGATTTTTTACCACTTCTGTTACCATATCCAATTTACCTGTTTTTAATTTTTCTAAATTGTCCTTATAACGCAAACTCCAGTTTTCAGGCATAACAATTTTTTTTGCCCCTACATATTCCAATGCCTTTTCTACTTCTTCTTTGTTTGCCACAGCTCTTACCCCTAACTGCTCCGATTTATTTGCAATCAAACGGATTTTTAGATTGTTTTTGGGAATTTGTATAATATAATACATTTCCATTTTTGTGCCATGAAAATCCTGTTCTATGCTTTCTATTACACCAGCACCATACATAGGATAAATTATTTTTTCACCAATTTGAAACATAAAAAATCTCCTTTCCTGTTCTAATATTCTGTTTTTTTCATAATAAAAATAACGGAAAATGAAAAACGAAGTATTGTAGTAAATTTCAATATTGCTTTATTCAAAGCATACTGATTTAAAATAATATTGATATACACAATATTAAAATCTCTTTTATGACAATTTGTCAGATACATATTTTCAAAATTGATTAAAAAACTAGTATTTTTGACTTTTATTTGCTGACAGATACAGTAAATGTCATAAATATCTGACAAAATTCTTTTGTATATTTTACCCTTATACAAATATCAAATGTTCTTTCGTTTATCTTTCGTTTATAAAAATATTTGTAATAGATTGGGTAATCTTACAATCGTTAAATTCTTGTGTTTGAGGAATCGGTTATCAATTTTTTCCGTTTCAAACGGTTTTTGGAATGAAAAAGGGAATGATTTCCCTTTCCATGTTTGAAATCATATGAAAATAACAGAATTTATACCTATATTGTTTTTATAAAGTATTTACAAAAACATTCCAAAAAATACAAAAAAGCAGTACAATTTTACTGTTTACTGCTTCGTTTTACCATACTTCATAACCAGATAAAAAATCTCTCTTTTTTATCATACCACAATATTCTAAAAAATGCAAAATTTTTATTTTAGCAATATTTTATAATAAAGTCAATACCCTTCATAACAAGGAATAATTGTGTTCGCAAAATATAAAGTTTTTTGTCAAACTTTTTAGGGGAAAAGTTTGCAGGGCGCTGAATGTCCACTGGACATTCAGCGCCGACCGAAGCAAAACATAAATCGAACAACGTCCGCAAATAAAACAATATTCTTCTGTTAAATATTGGAACGTTGCTCCAAACCTCACTCGCTTTTTGAAAAAAGCGAGGCAAAAACTTTACTGGAAAACTTTGTTTTCCTACTGACAAACAGAAATAAAAATTATTTTTAAAATGACTCTTTTTGGATACTCCTCATGACATAGTTTTTTATACTACTTATTACAATATTTAGAATTGCAAACAAATATAATATCTGTTATGATAAAGTAAAATAGATTAGTAATTTTGATAAGTAAGGAGGACTACAATGTCTGAATTTCAAATTTTCAGCGATGGTGCTGCTGATATTCCAAGTAATGTAAAAAAACAATACAATATCATTACCATTCCTTTTTATGTTTCTTTAGACCAAAAAACATATCAAAAAGAAATAGAAGAACTTCCTCTTAGTGTATTTTATGACAATATGATACAGAAAAATATATTTCCAAAAACGTCATTACCTTCTGTGCAGGATTATATAGATTTTTTTACTCCTGTATTGGAATCTGGCAAAGATATTATTTGTTTTACCATTACAGACACTTTAAGCGGTTCTTTTCAGTCAGCAATGTCCGCAAAACAAATATTGGAAGAAAACTATACACAAAGAAAAATATATATTGAAAATTCTTATGCGGCAACAGGTTCTCAATATCTTATTGTAAGAGAATCAGCACGTATGCAACAATCAGGATATGATATTGATGCTGTACATTCTTTTGTGCAAAAGGCAAAATTTGACAGTCGTATATTTTTTGTAGTGGGAACATTGACACATTTAGAAAAAGGTGGAAGAATAGGCAAAGTTGCTGCTCTTTCTGGAAGTATATTAAATATCAAACCCCTTATTGTTTTAGCAAATGGCGAAATCAATAAAGCTGGTTTAGCACGCAGTCGTAAAAAAGCAATGCTTAAATTATCAGAACTTACCAAAAATTATATAGAACAAAATCATTTTTCAATATCAGATTTTACACTTACAATAGGCACAACAAACACACCTGAAGAAATAGAAGTATTTACAGAAATATTAAAATCAGATTTACCCAATATTGAAATGATAGAACCCTTTCAGATTGGTGCAACCATTGCCACACATACAGGACCTATGACATTAGGTGTTTGTATTAGCAAAAAATTTGAATGTTACTTGTAGTATTTTGTTCACATGATTAAGGGGAAAGAAATATGCAAAAATATATGATATTTGATTTAGATGGTACGCTCATTGATTCTATGCCTATATGGAAAAATGTAGGTAAAAATTATATACAGCAATATGGTTTTATGCCTCCTAAGGATTTTGAAGATAAAATCAAAAAACAAACATTATTTGAAACAGCACACTATTTTAAAAAACTGTTTGAAATTCCTAAAACAGAAAATGATATTGTAGCAGAAATTATTGCTGTTGTAGCAGAAGAATATGCTAATCATGTACCATTAAAACCCTTTGCAAAACAATATTTAGAAAAGCAAAAACAATGTGGTACAAAAATGTGTATATTAACCGCTTCTGAACCAGACTACACACTTACGGCAATGAAACGTCTTGACATACTGCATTATTTTGATTTCATTGCAACCTGCACAGAAATGGGATTGACAAAAAATGATACACAAGTATTTTTCAGAACAATGGAGCGTTTGGGGGGAAATCAAAAAAATACTGTAATATTTGAAGATGCTCTTTATGCCATACGTACAGCAAAAAAAGGCGGTTTTTATGTTGTTGCCATAGCTGAAGATACACACCCTAATGATACAATAGAAATACAAAATATATCTGATAAATATATTACTTCTTATAAAGAATTACTTTAATTTGTTTCAAAAACCATTACAATTTTTACTATTAGATATAAAATCATCAAAACCAATATTCTATACGGAAAAAAATAACAGAAAAACTTGATTTTATACCCACAACTATACTATAATTGATACGTTGCAGTTTATCACATTGGAAAGGATGTGTTTTAGTTATGTTAACATCAATAGTAGGTATTAACTGGGGAGATGAAGGAAAAGGTAGAATGGTTGACCTTCTTTCTGAAAATTATGATATTGTTTCCCGCTATCAAGGAGGAAACAATGCAGGACATACTGTAATTAACGACAAAGGCAAATTTATATTAAATCTTTTACCTTCTGGTATACTTCGTGAAAATGTTGTCAATATTATGGGTACTGGTATGGTAATTGATTTAGAACATTTAAGCAATGAAAAGAAAAAATTGACAGATGCAGGTGTTAAAATTACACCTAAAAATTTAAAAATTAGTGATAGAGCAATTATTTGTATGCCTTATCATAAACAGCTTGACATATTAGAAGAAGAACGCCTTGGGGATGCAAAATTCGGTTCTACAAGACGTGGTATTTCTCCAGTATATGGCGACAAATATATGAAAAAATGTATTCGTATGGGAGATTTGCTTTACCCAGAACAATATAGAGCATCATTAAAAAATATATTGTCTTGGAAAAACTTAACTATACAAAATGTATATGGTGCAGAAGAAGTAAGCTATCAAGATATGCTTGATTGGTTAGATAAATATGCACAGGAATTTAAAGACTATATTTGTGATACAAGTATATACTTAAATCAAGCTGTAAAACAAGGTAAAAAAGTAATGTTTGAAGCACAACTTGGCGCTTTAAGGGATATCGATTTTGGTATTTATCCTTATACATCATCATCTTCCACAATCGCCGCATATGCTCCTATTGGTGCAGGTGTGCCTAATTTAAAACTTACAAATGTAATTGGTATTATGAAAGCATATTCTTCTTGTGTAGGAGAAGGTCCTTTTACAGTAGAAATGTTTGGAGAAGAAGGAGAAGCATTACGTGCTGCTGGTGGAGAATATGGTGCAGCAACAGGTCGTCCAAGACGTGTAGGCGCATTTGATGCTGTTGCTTCTCGTTATGGTGTAAGAGTACAAGGCTGTGATGAAGTAGCATTGACAAAATTAGATGTACTTTCTTATTTAGATAAAATACCTGTTTGCACTGCTTATACTGTAAATGGAAAAGAAACAAAAGAATTTCCTTTTTCAGCAGAATTATCACTTGCAAAACCTGTTATAGAATATGTTGATGGCTGGAAATGTGATATTTCAAAATGCAGAAAACCAGAAGATTTACCAGATGCTGCATTAAAATATATTAAATATATAGAAGAATTGTCAGAATGTCGTATTAAATATGTTTCTGTCGGCGCAGCAAGAGAAGAATATATTGTAATGTATTAATAATATTAGGGGAAAATAGCTTTCTTCAGTTTATCAATAAAACTCTGTTTGTAATTAGAAAAACGATGTTTTTAAGGAAACGTAGTTTTCGTTTAAAGTTCTTTGTTTCTTTCCTTCAAGAAAGAAATGAGAGTTTGAGAGCGTTGCTCTCAAGGTTTTTTAATAAGCTGAGGGGAGAATCTCTCCCCTATTTTTATGAACATTACAAATGTTAAATAAAAAATATATTGTGTAATTGTTTTATTTTTTGTATGAATTGTATATTTTTTATGAATTTATTTATTAAAATATTACATGGAATAGAATAAGTATTATTTCAATATTGTTTTTTTATTGTTTATATTATACAACAACTTTTTATACGAAATAAAATAAAGTTTTTACTGCTTTTATTTTATACTGGACAAAGCTATTTTTATGCTATAAAATGTAAAAAATTGTGTATAAACGCAGTTTTATTATGTTGCTCTAAAATGATATATTTGAAAACCCTAGCGTAATGACGGAGGAATGAAAATGGAAAAAAAAGTATATCTTGTATTAGAAAATGGGCAGTTTTTTGAAGGAAATGCTTTCGGTGCAGAAGGTGAAATAACAGGAGAAATTGTTTTTGCTACTGCTATGACAGGCTATCTTGAAACATTAACAGACCCTAGTTATTATGGACAAATTGTTGTGCAGACATTTCCTTTAATTGGTAATTATGGTGTAATTCCTGCTGATTTTGAAAGTGAAAACACTCATGTAAAAGCATATATTGTTAGAGAATGGTGTCAGGAACCCTCAAATTTTCGTTCAGAAGGGAATCTTGACACTTTTTTAAAGGAACATAATGTAATTGGTCTTTGCAACATAGATACAAGACAATTAACCAGAATAATAAGGGAATACGGTGTCATGAATGCACGTATTGTCAATACTATTGAAAATTTAGATAGTATCGTTTCAGAATTAAAAAACTATCGTGTAACGGACGCAGTCAAAAACACCACTTGTCATGAAATATCCATATCAAAACCAGAATTTCCAAAAAACAAAGTTGTTTTAATGGATTTCGGAGCAAAAAAACATATCCACAAAGAATTAGAAAAAAGAGGTTGTGAAGTAATTACTGTACCAGCCTATACCACATATGAGCAAATTATGGAAATGCAACCAGATGGTATTATGCTTTCAAATGGTGCAGGTGACCCTGCGGACAACGTAGAAATTATTGAAGAAATTAAAAAATTACTTCAAACCAAAATACCTATATTTGGCATTTGTTTAGGACATCAGCTTGTTGCTTTAGCAAACGGTGCAAAAACAATCAAATTAAAATATGGTCATAGAGGTGCCAATCAGCCTGTAAAAGATTTGGTAACAGGTAATGTTTATATTACTAGTCAAAATCATGGTTATGCAGTAGATAGTACTACACTTCCTTCAGGATGTAGTGTACGCTTTGAAAATGCTAACGATGGCACTTGTGAAGGAATTGATTATCAGGAAATACCTGTTTTTACAGTGCAGTTTCACCCTGAAGCAAATGGTGGTCCAAGAGATACAATGTTTTTATTTGACCGTTTTATAACATTGATGGGAGGTAACAAATCATGCCATTAAGACAAGATATTAAAAAGGTTTTAGTAATTGGTTCTGGTCCTATTGTAATAGGTCAAGCAGCAGAATTTGATTATGCTGGTACACAAGCGTGTCGTACATTGCGTGAAGAAGGTTTGGAAGTTGTTCTTGTAAACAGTAATCCTGCTACTATTATGACAGATAAAGCTATGGCAGACCGTATTTATATCGAACCTCTTACCATTGATACATTAAAAAGGATTATAGAAAAAGAAAAACCAGATAGCGTACTTTCTACATTAGGGGGACAAACTGGCTTAACACTTTCTATGCAGTTAGCAAAAGAAGGGTTTTTACAGCAACATAATGTAAAATTATTAGGTGCAAACCCTGTTACAATAGATAAAGCAGAAGACAGACAAATGTTTAAAGATACTATGCTTGAAATAGGAGAACCTGTTATACCTTCTGAAGTCGTAAATACAGTAGAAGATGCTATCAATTTTGTAGAAACAATAGGCTATCCTGTTATCATTCGTCCTGCTTTTACATTAGGCGGTACTGGCGGTGGTATATGTAATAATGAAGAAGAACTGATTGAAATTGCTTCAAATGGTTTGCGTCTTTCTCCTATATCACAAATATTAGTTGAAAAATGTATTTCTGGCTGGAAAGAAATTGAATTTGAAGTAATGCGTGATAGCAAAGGAAATGTAATTACAATATGTAGTATGGAAAATTTTGACCCTGTTGGTGTGCATACAGGTGATTCTATTGTAATTGCTCCTGCTGTTACATTAGCAGATAAAGAATATCAAATGCTTCGCTCTGCCTCATTAAATATTATTTCTGCACTTGGTGTAGAAGGTGGCTGTAATTGCCAATTTGCTTTAAATCCAGATAGTTTTGAATATGCAGTAATAGAAGTAAATCCTCGTGTTTCTCGTTCTTCTGCACTTGCCTCCAAGGCAACAGGTTATCCTATTGCAAAAGTTGCAGCTAAAATTGCCATAGGCTACACATTAGATGAAATTAAAAATGCTGTAACAGGCAGCACATATGCTTGTTTTGAGCCTACAATAGACTATGTTGTTGTAAAACTACCAAAATGGCCATTTGATAAATTTGTATATGCTAAGCGTGTATTAGGTACACAGATGAAGGCAACAGGAGAAGTTATGGCGATTGCGCCTAGTTTTGAAATGGCAATTATGAAAGCAGTAAGAGGAGCGGAAATTTCTCTTGATAGTTTGAATTTGCCTAAATTAGAAACACTTTCCAAAGAACAAATATTACAAAAAGTACACATTTGTGATGACGAAAGACTGTTTGTAGTATTCGAGGCATTAAAAAGAGGTATTTCAGTTAACAAAATCAACGATATTACTAAAATTGATAAATGGTTTTTATATAAACTGCTTAATTTAATAAATTATGAAAGAGAATTATCCGAAAAAACACTTGATGATGCTTTATATTTAAAAGGAAAAAAATTAGGTTATCCTGACAAAGTAATAGAAAGATTTTCAAATCAAAAAATACAAAATCCTGTTTCCGCAGTATTCAAAATGGTAGATACTTGCGCAGCAGAATTTAAAGCAGAAACACCTTATTTTTATTCCACATATGACACAGAAAACGAAGCACTAGAACACATTCAGACATACGGTTCTGGTAAGCCAACTGTTATTGTATTTGGTTCTGGACCAATACGTATTGGACAAGGTATTGAATTTGATTATGCTTCTGTACATTGTGTTTGGGCATTAAAAGAGGCTGGTTATGAAGTAGTCATTGCCAACAACAACCCTGAAACGGTTTCAACAGACTTTGACACAGCAGACAGATTATATTTTGATGCACTAACACCAGAAGATGTTATGAATATCATTAAAACAGAAAAGCCTTATGGTGTTGTGGTAGCATTTGGCGGACAAACTGCTATTAAATTAACAAAATTTTTAGAGGCAAATGGAGTTAAAATATTGGGTACTCCTGCTGATAGTATTGATGCTGCAGAAGATAGAGAGCGTTTTGATGAACTTTTAGAATCACTCCATATTGAACGCCCTGCTGGCTATACTGTCATGAGAACAGAAGACGCTTTGAAAGTTGCAAATAATTTAGGCTATCCTGTTTTAATGCGTCCTTCCTATGTTTTAGGTGGTCAAAATATGATTATCGCTCATAGTGATGAAGATATTAGAGAATATATGCAAATTATACTTTCTCATAATATTGAAAATCCTATATTGATTGATAAATATCTTATGGGCGTTGAAATTGAAGTAGATGCTATTTGCGATGGAGAAGAAATACTCATACCTGGTATTATGGAACATATAGAACGTGCTGGTATTCATTCTGGTGACTCTATTGCAGTATACCCTGCTTGGAATGTCAGCGGTGAGTTAACTCAAAAATTGATTGAATATACTAAAAACCTTGCCGTTTCATTAAAAACAAAGGGACTGGTCAATATTCAATATGTCATTTATGAAAATCAAATTTATGTAATAGAAGTAAATCCTCGTTCTTCCAGAACAATACCATATATCAGTAAAGTAACTGGTGTGCCTATGGTTGACCTTGCTACAAGAGCAATGCTTGGTGAAAAATTAAAAGATATGGGTTATGGCACAGGACTTTATAAAACACCTCCTTATGTTGCTGTAAAAGTACCTGTATTCTCATTTGAAAAACTCATTGATGTTGATGTACAATTAGGACCTGAAATGAAATCTACGGGCGAAGTATTGGGTATAGGCAAAACACTTAGCGAGGCACTTTATAAAGGTTTAATTGCCGCAGGATACAAAATGAAAAAACAAGGTGCTTTATTTGTAACAGTACGTGATGCAGATAAAGCAGAAATTGTTGATATTACTAAAAAATATGCTTCACTTGGTTTTGAAATTTATGCCACAAAAGGTACAGCAAACGTATTGCTACAAGCTGGCATTAATGTAAAAGTAGTAAATAAAATACATGAATCAAAAGATAATTCAAAAGCACTTTTGGAAAGTGGAAAAATCAATTATATTATATCCACTTCTTCAAAGGGACGTCTGCCAAGTTTAGACAGTGTAAAAATTCGTCGTCTTGCAGTAGAACATTCTATACCTTGCTTAACTTCTTTGGATACTGCAAATGCATTAGCAGACAGTTTAATCAGTCGTTTTTCTGAATATAGCACAGAACTCATTGATATTAACAATATGAGAGAAAAACGCATGAAACTTCCTTTTACAAAAATGTCTGCTTGTGGTAACGACTACATTTATTTTAACTGTTTAGATGGACACGAAATTACAAGCCCTGAATCACTTGCTGTTTCACTTTCTCATAGACATTTTGGCATAGGTGGCGATGGTGTTGTATTGATGGAAAAATCAGACGTTGCTGATATTAAAATGAGAATGTATAACTTAGATGGTAGTGAGGGCAGAATGTGCGGAAATGCTGTTCGTTGTATTGGAAAATATGTTTATGAAAATGGTTATGTACCTAAAACAGATATGACAGTGGAAACACCTTCTGGTATCAAACAATTAAAATTGTTCGTACAAAATGGCGTTGTAGATTTTGCAACAGTAAATATGGGTAAAGCAATATTAGAGCCAGAGCAAATTCCTGTTAAAATAAGAGGTTTGGAATTTAAAAATGTATTAAATTATCCTGTAAAAATAGATGAAAAAGAATATAGTATTACTTGTATTTCTATGGGTAATCCTCATGCTGTTGTATTCTGGAATAATTTAGACAATTTAGATATTGAAAAAATAGGACCAGCATTTGAATACAGCCCACTTTTCCCTGAAAGAGTGAATATTGAATTTATACAAATTATTAACTCTACTACATTAAAAATGAGAGTATGGGAAAGAGGAAGTGGTGAAACATGGGCGTGTGGTACAGGTGCTTGTGCTGCCGCAGTTGCCGCAGTATTAAACGGTTATTGCAGTAGAGATAAACAAATTACAGTAAAATTAAAAGGTGGCGATTTGCTTATTAAATATACTGATGATGCTGTTTATCTTTCTGGAAAAGCAGAAAAAGTATATGAAGGTATTGTTGAAATCTAAATATTAATATTCCCCCTACAAAAAATATATTTTTTGTAGGGGGAATGATATTATATTTCTTTATTGATATTTTTATTTATTATTGCAACAGATATCTTTACATTACATTATATTTCTTGTAAAATAAAAATGTATGCGGAAAATAACATTGCACTCAGCCCTCGCAATATAAAAGTATTTTCCGCATACCTCCCTTTTTTCCCTTCAGACTATTGTTGCCATAGTCTGAAGGGATATTTTTCTAATAAAAATTTTTTATTAGAAAGAATAGCCACCATCAATTGTTGTCAATTCAAATTTGTCTTTTTTCTGTCTGATTATCAGTGTAAATTCGCCAATACCTTCTGTATCGCCATAGCGTTCTTGATAGTCAACAACAAATGCATTTGGAAAATGTATTTTTCTGACAATCTGATTTGCTGAAACAATTTCAACAGTTGCTTTTCTATAACTGTCAGAGCTTTCTGCTTTTACAACAGACCATTTTGCAATTTTCATTGTATCATCTGCTGCATCGCCGTCTACTGCTGTTAATATTTTGCCTGTCAATTCCAATGTATTTACTACATCTGTTGACCTTGCATCAGAATCATCTGGTGTATCTGTGAGAAATTTACAACTTTTAATACTGTGTTCATCTAATGAAATTGTTTCTGCACCTTCAATAGTTAATCTGATACCCATAATAAAAACTCCTTTCTATAAAACAAATGTAATTTATATAAACACATTATTATGTTTATATCTGATTTTTAATACATTCATCACCCCACTACCCCATAAGTCATAATATAGACTTACATTCACAAGCAAAAATGTGATTTGTATGATTTTTTTCTGACTTCTTTCTGGAGGTAAAGAAGTGGGGAAGTGGGATAAAATGATAGCAAATTCTCATAATGTTTAATAAAATATCCCCTATATATAAATATCTGTAAATTACTGCCTTTTGTCACGCTAATATGTTGATTTTTTAAAATTTTTGTCTAAAAATTTATTATAAAATTATTTTTTTGCATAAAAAAGACATAGTAACGTCATTACTATGTCAATATAACAAATATAAATTACACTATTTTATGCTATGATTATCCCTATTTTTATTTTGTATCATGATGTTTTTTTATAATGCTTTTAACTTTATGATATAATTTACTGCTGAGAGAAATATTTTTATTTAATTGTTCTATGTCTTTTGTAGACTTTTTATAATTTTTACATCTTTGTTCTATATGGTCTAATTCTTTTGTTGATAATATATCTTGTAATTCCTCAAACAAGGAATTTTCATGAGATTCAGACTCCTGTGTGGGAATTTGGTCTTTTGGTAATGTATCCATACTTATTTCTTTCGCAAATTCATATTTTTCTTCCTCTGTTTTTCCCATACACATACGAAATTTTTCTCGTTTTATAACAAAACTCTGTACTTGTAGTAGCCAAGCAAAAGGATACTCTGAATAATATAAAACATCTATTTTCATACAAGCAATAGAAAATGTTTCCTGCAAAACCTTATTTGCTTTTTCCTCATCATATTCCAATTTAACATAGGCAATATTATACAATTTTTCAGCATACAAATGATATAACTGCTCTATAAATAACCGTTTCCCAGTGTTCATAATATTACCTCTTTTCTAAACATAACATTTATTGAAACTATTTTAATCTATGAAATAAAATATTTTTACTTTTTTCATTATTATACAATTATTTACAAATATAAGCAATATATTTATATACAAATTTATAAAATTAAATTTTACATGATATATTTAACAATATATCTATATTAGCAATATCATTTTTATCAATCTAGCATTTCTATTATTATATTTACATTGATTGCTGATTTTATATTAGTATTATCATTATTTTTATGATTCAATTTTAAATATAAGAATGGAATATACATTACAAAAAAGCACTCTTTGTAGAGTGCTTTTTGATTGCTTACTATTTATTATACTTGTGCATTTTTTCTTTTGACAAAGAAACCTATTACACAGCCAACCAGTGCTGGAAGTATCCAAGCACAACCATATTGTGCAAAAGGTAATGCTTTCACAGCATCAGCACCTAATATTAATTCTACTGCACTTGCTGCAAGAGCAAAATATGCTCCAAAACAAGCAACATTATCATTTTTAAATACATCATCAAGAAATGTTAACAATACTAATACCAATGTTGGAGGATATAATAAACTTAATATTGGTGCAGATATATTGATAATACGTGTTAAGCCAAAATTAGAAATGACATAGCTAAATACACAAATTGCAATAACAAGATGACTATATTGTAATTTTCCATTTGAAATAGTATTAAAATAATCTGCTGCAACAGAAGTTAAACCAATTGCTGTTGTTAAACAAGCAAGTAATACAATCAATGTTAAAAGAATCATACCACTTTTTCCCATTAAAGACTGCACAATCGCCATAAGCAATCCTGCTTGATTTAACTCTTCAAATCCGCCCGTAGAAGTAGTTGCACCTAAATATGTTAATCCACCATATATTAACATAAGCAATGCGCCTGCAATTAAACCAGACATACCAACCATACCACTTACTTCTTTTTTATCTGTAAAACCTTTGCTGTGTGCTGCTGTTGTAACAATACCTGTTAAAAGAAGTGCTCCAATACCGTCCATTGTTTGATAACCAGAAAGCATACCTTCTTTTAAAGGAATCACTGTTGATTCTGCTGTGGCAGGTCCAATAGGAGAAACAACGCCTAACACAATCAATATGACCATAACTATAATCAAAGCAGGAGTTAAATAATTTCCTACAATATCTACAACTTTTGTAGGACGAATGGTAAGCAATAATGCTACACCAAAAAATAATGCTCCAAAAATCCAAGGGCTAAACCCTGGCATCAATGTAGAAATACCCATTTCAAATGTTGTTGCTGCTGTTCTTGGAATACATAGTCCTGGTCCAATACAAATAATAATAATTGCTGCCATGATTTTGCCGGGAAGCATACCAATTTTCCCTACAACGCCTTCTATGTTTCCTATGCGATTAAATACAGTTGCCCATATCGCTAAAACACCAAGTCCAACGTCCATAATGAAAAATCCCATAAATCCCATAAACCATGATGCGCCTGTTTCCCTACCTAAAAAAGGTGGAAAAATCAGATTTCCTGCGCCAAAAAATGTTGCAAAAAGTGCAAAGCCCATAATCAATGTTGTTTTTGTTTTGCTTGTTTTCATATTCATTCCCCCTGCCCGATTGTAGGTAGATTTTGCTATCATTAATATACCATTATAAAACTGTATTTGCAATGGTTAAAGTCTTTAGGTTATAGGCAAATCCCACAAATAAAATATATATTTGCGGGATATTGCCCGCCTTTTGTTTTCTTTTTTATAAAACAAAACAAAAACTTTTTTACAAACTATGTTTTTTATTGTAATATTAATCAGCAAAAACTGATTGTATGTTTTTAGTAACAATACCACTTTTATGTAACCATAGTACGCTGTTCCAAAAAACACCTATTCTATCAAAATCGGAACAACGTCATATATGCTATCACCTTACTAATATTACGCTATTATAAATTACATATTTTTGACTTCTTCCAGAAGTGTTTTGAATTTAGGCAGTGATGTTTCTATCATTTTAGGAGAAACACAATAAGACAATCTAATATAACCTTTACATCCAAAAGCAGAACCAGGTACTGTCAAAAGCAAGTATTTTTTTGCTATTTCAGCAAATTCGCTGTCGTCTTCAATAGGTGTTTTTATCCAAAGATAAAAAGCCCCGTCAGGTTTTACACAATCATAACCCATTTCAGACAGACCATTATAGAGCATATCTCTATTTTTTCTATAAAATTCTAAATCTGCAACATCATCTACACAACGAGCAATCACTCTTTGTATTAATGATGGTGCATTTACAAATCCCAATATTCTTGTAGCAACATTTAATGCACTTGTTAAATCTTCAAAATTTGCTATTTTATTGGATACTGCAATATAGCCTATTCTTTCCCCAGGTAATGAAAGTGACTTTGACCAAGAATAGCCTACTAATGTATTGTCATAATATTTTGTTAAAAATGGTACTTTTACTGTATCATCATAAACAAGCTCTCTATAAGGCTCATCTGCAAAAATATAAATTTCTGTACCATATTCTTTTTGTTTTTCTCTTAAAACATCTGCCAATGCAATAATTGTGCTTTCGGGATATACTACTCCAGTAGGATTATTTGGAGAATTGATGATTACCATTTTTGTCTTTGGTGTGATATATTTTGCAAAAACTTCTGCATCTGGAAGAAAGGAAGGTTCATTAGCAGGAACTACCACAAGTTTTGCGTCCACATTGGAAGCATAACAACGATATTCCCCAAAAAATGGTGCAAATGCAACGATTTCGTCACCAGGATTTATCAATGATTTCATTGCCACATTCATGCCACCTGCTGCACCTACTGTCATTACAATATTTTCTGCTCCAAATTCTGTGCCAAAACGACGATTTAATGAATCTGCTACTGCTTTTCGTACATCTTCATAACCAGAGTTATTCATATATCCATGTACAAAAACAGCATCTTCTTCCTCTATTACTGATTTTATTGCATTTTTAATACCGTCTGGTGCTGCAAGATTGGGATTTCCTAAACTAAAATCACATACATTTTCTGCGCCATATTTTTCTGATAAGTTTTTGCCTTCTTCAAACATCTTTCTAATTACAGAACTGTTTGCTACAAGCTCTTTCATTTTTTCAGCTATCATATTTCTTCCTCCTTCATTGGTAATCGTTGCTATCATTTTATTGTGGATATTAGCAATACCCTTGCCCTTTTGGGGCAGAGGGTAACTGCTAATATCATATATTGTAAAAAAAACTGGATGTCTTTAGCAAATTGTAAAATAACTTTGACTAGCAATATAAATTTTTATTTATACACGATTTGACTTGCGCCATATTTTCTGTATTTCAGCTTGTTTAATTAACTCATCTCTAAAATCAGGGTGAGCCAATGAAATTAACATTTCTGCTCTTTCCCATGCAGAACGTCCTGCCAAATTTACACAGCCATATTCTGTTACAATATAATAGGATTGTGTACGAGGTGTTGTAATAATATCGCCACCTGTAAATTTTGGCTTAATACGAGAATATCTTTGTCCTTGTTTATCTTGGAAAGAAGAACTCATGCATATAAATCCTTTTCCTCCCTTAGACATATATGCTCCTGTTGTAAAATCTAGTTGTCCGCCTGTTCCAGAAATATGTCTCGTTCCAGAACTTTCAGAAGACACCTGTCCATACAAATCCATAGCAATACAGCTATTAATAGAAATCATACCGTCCATTTGTGACATTACTTCAGGGCTATTTACATAATCCATAGGGAAAGAAAGCAAACCTCTGTTTTCTGCTACCCAATCATATAATCTTTGAGAGCCTAATGCAATACCAAAAACGCCCTTATCTCTGTGAAGTGTCTTACATTTATTATCCAGTTTACCTGCTTCATACAAATCCACATAGCCGTCTGAAAGCAGTTCTGTATGCATTCCTAAATGTTTTAAATCGGATTCTGCAATCAAATTGCCTACTGAATTAGGCATACCGCCAATACCTAACTGTATTGTTGCACCATCTTTTAAAAAAGGTACAATTTGTTCTGCAATTTTTTGGTCAATTTCTGTTGCTTTTGGTACAGGAAGTTGTGCAAGAGGAGGATGTTTTCCCTCTACAACAACATCTACCTCAGAAATATGAATGCAGTCCTCCATTCCCCCGTAAACATTAGGCATATTTTCATCTACTTCCAGCATAATAATATCTGCTGCGTCCAATATTGCTTTTGTGGCATAATTCGCTAGTGAAAAACTAAAATAACCTGCATTATCCATAGGTGCAACAGATATCATTGCTACATTTACTGTTAAATATCTTCTGTAATAAGATGCAAGATTGCGGAAAAGCATAGGTATATAATAGCAAAGTCCTTCATCGCACAGCTTTCTTTCATAACCAGAACAATGCCAGCTTTGATATGTGAAACTCTGTTGTTCACGGTCTTGTTCTACAACTTGAACAGGACGCATAGCAAGACAGCCTCTAATTTTCACATCTTTCAGTTCTCCTTTTCTTTTTGCTAGTGCTTCGTCTAAAAGATAAGGCGCACCTACTCCAGAACTGTAATCAATCCAATCTCCGTCTTTTACTAGTTTCACCGCTTCTTCTGGCGTTTTCAATTTTGTCTGATATTGCTGATAAAATCGATTTAAAAGCATGGCTTTCCCTCCGTTTTTGTTATTTCATTCTTTTGTAATCATTCCACATTATAAAATTGTGTTTATAAATCAAAAGTTTGGGGTGTGGGTAAAACTCACAAAATAATATAGTGAAATGATTTCAATATATATTATCATACCCCACTTTTTGATAAAAGCAAAACAAAATTTTTTATTATTATGAAAACAAACAGAATCTGATTATTCTACTGCATTCATACCACATTGCAGTGCTTTTAAATTTAATTCTACAAAAGCAGGTTTTACCTGTTTTTTAATGATACTTTCCCAGTCTATACTCTCCAATTTCATAGCTTTTATAATTGTACCAAGCAAAATAATATTTGCTGCTTTTGCATTTCCCAATTCTAAAGCCATTTTTGTTGCATTTAATACAGTTGTTTTTACATGTTTTTGAATTTCTTCTATTGCATTTTTAGGATATACTGCATCTCCTGTCAATATAGGCATAGAAGGCATTTCATGCTCATTTACAACAGCAATTCCATCTGGTTTTAAATATTTCAATTCTCTTAATGCTTCCATTTTTTCAAAAGAAACAAGCATATCTGCCTGACCTGGTTCAATTGTAGAAGATTCTACTTTTTCACCATAACGCACATGAGAAGAAACACTACCACCTCTTTGGCTCATACCATGTATTTCGCTCATTTTTACATCATAACCAGCTTCCATAAGTCCTTGTGTAAGCAGTTTACCTGCCAATATTGTTCCTTGTCCGCCTACGCCAACTAATAAAACACTTTTTGTCATTATGATTACGCCTCCTTCCATTCAATCGCATCTTTAGGACAAAGCTGACTGCATACGCCACAGCCTACGCACTGTATACCATCAATTACTGCTTTTTTGTTTTCTGCATCAAAGCTAATTGCAGGACAACCAGATTTCATACATATTTTACAACCAATACATTTATCAGTATTTACTGTCATGCTCTTTGTAAATGCTCCTGCAAATTGTTCTTTATCTTCTTTAGAGAATTTCTTTAATGCACAAGGCCATTTTGTAATAATAACAGAAGGCTCATCTAATGCGAGGAAATCATCTAAAACAGTTTTTACTTCATTGATATTATTAGGGTCTATTGTACGAATGTGCTTGATGCCCATTGCTTTCACAATGCCTTCAATATCTATCATATTCGCTTCTTGACCTTTTGCATTATATCCTGTGCCAGGGTTTTCTTGATGTCCTGTCATACCTGTAATACGGTTATCCAATATTACACTTATTGTATTACTATTATTATATACTACATCCATTAAAGAGTTAACACCTGAATGTAAAAATGTGGAGTCACCCAAAACAGAAACAACACGCATTTTATTATCTTTTGCCATGTTAAATACTTTTTGTGCGCCATGTCCAATACTAAAACCGCCACCCATACACAACAAAAGGTCTATTGCATTATATGGTTTTGCAAATCCTAATGAATAACATCCAATATCTCCAGAAACCATAACATTTTTTCTTTTTCCAACTTCATAGAAAAATCCTCTATGAGGACAACCTGCGCAAAGTGTTGGAGGTCTATCTACAACTGTTGTATCATCATATTGAATTGTTTTTGTTTCTTCTCCAAAGAATCCTTTTTTAATTACATCTGGTGTCATTTCGCCATATTTTGGTAAAAGGTCTTTGCCATGACAAGAGAATCCCAAATAACGAACTCTTTCCTCTATGTAAGGGTCATTTTCTTCTATGATATATATTTTTTCTACTTTTTTGCAGAATTCTCTTATTTTTTCATCTGGCATAGGGAATGAAAAACCTAATTTCAAATAAGATGCATCTTCTCCAAAAACTTCTTTTGCATAGTGATAGCAAGGACCAGATGCAATAATACCTACTTTGCTTGTGTTAAATTCTTCTACATTAAAAGGTGTTGATTCTGAATATTTTTTCAATTTTGCTAATTTCAATTCCAAATTTCTTCTTAAACCTTTTGCATTTGCAGGAACACAAACATATTTTTTAACATCTTTTTTGTATTCGCGAACAGGTACTTCTACTCTTTCGCCACATTCTACAATAGATTTACCATGACAAACACGTGTTGTCATACGAATCATTACAGGACAGTCATATTCTTCACTGATACGATATCCTTCAATTACCATATCTCTACATTCCTGGCTGTTTGCAGGCTCGAACATAGGTACTTTGGCAGATTTTGCATAATTTCTATTATCTTGTTCATTTTGTGCAGAATGTTGACCTGGTTCATCAGCAGATATAATGACTGTACCTCCATTTACACCTGTATAAGCAAATGTAAAGAAAGGGTCTGCTGCAACATTCAATCCAACGTGTTTCATAGATGCCATTGCTCTACCTCCAGCAATAGAAGCACCTATTGCGGATTCTAAAGCTACTTTTTCATTTGGCGCCCATTCTGCACAAATTTCATCATAAGTAGCGAGATTTTCTAATATCTCAGTGGAAGGTGTTCCAGGGTAAGCGGATGCAAAATGAACACCTGCCTCATATGCGCCTCTTGCAATCGCTTCGTCGCCTGTTAATAAATATTTCATTTTCATTCTCCTTTCTTACATCAAAATTCTGTATTTGTTTATTATGACGTATTATGCATCGTGCATTGTGCATTTATATATCTATATAACCATATAATTATGTATTTGTCAATATATTTTTATAAAAAAATACTACTTTTTTGTAAAAATCAGAAAACTTTTATTGTTATACCCTTTAAACATTGCTTTTTTTACTAAAATATGTCATACTTGTTTCACAGTTAATTGTAAACATCATCATAGAAAGGAACGCTTAAATGAAAATAAAGAAACCTACCAAAGCTACTATTAAAGAACAGGTTTACAAAATTATTAAGGAAATGATACTCTACCAACAATATTCTTTGGGGGAAAAAATCAATATCAACACATTAGCAACAGATTTAAATGTCAGCAATTCTCCCATAAGAGAAGCACTTACTATGCTTGAGGAGCAGGGACTGGTTGAAAACATACCTAATGTAGGTACTTGCGTCATTACGTTTTCACCTTCTGCATATCGTGAAATTTGCTCTACACTTTTAATTATTGTGCTTGGTGCTTATGACCTTTGTCGAAAGCAAAATACATTAGATACAGCAATTACAGATATGAAAAAAACATTGCGACAGCAAAAAAATATGATTGACAGCACAGATATATACACTTTTATGAAATATACACTTGATTTTGATAAAAGTATTGTGTTAGCTACACAAAATTCTTATTTACTTTCCATATATGAACGCCTAGAAGACCTCTTTTTTCTTATGGTACTCCATGTGCATCAGCGTAGTTTTGATGAACACTGCGAAAATATATACGAACACTCTATGATATTGGAAAATATAGAAAAGGGTGATGTGAATGCTGCAAAAGAATGGTTTCAAATACATTATGATAAAGAATTTCTTGTAGTAGATAATAAACATCGCCAAAATCATGAATAAATTAAAAACTGCGTTGGCAAAATATTATTTTGCCTCGCTTTTTTTTCAATATTAGACACAAAAAAAAGACCCACACTTCACAATATGCAAGTCCTTTTTTATAGCATAGTAATACATCAAGGAGCATAAAAACCACTTGTTGAGCCGTATTTTGTTTCTACGACTTTGCCGTCCACAAGCGCCTCAAAAGTAAATAACGCTCTGTATTTTTCTCCTCTGTCCACTTTTACTCTATCTTCAAAAGAATAAGATGCTCTTGAGCTTGTTCCTATATATTCTCCTGTATAATCTTCCCAGCCATCATTAAATTGTTGTATTTGCACAGATACTCTAGTTTTATCTGCTCTATTGGTTTTTACAACTAAACTTGTAAAATATATGTAACCATCTTCATCATCTGGCTCTAAATCATAATAATAACTAGAAAAATAGTAGCTTGCTCGTGGTTCTTGACCTTCAGATTCTTCCATTTCAGATTCTTCTATATTTTCTATTACATCATCTTCTATTTTTTCTACTGTAATTTCTTCTATCTCGTTTGTTTCAACTTCCTCTATATTTTCAGCAAATGCTGAAACAGAAAAACAAGAAGAAATTGTGGACATTGCTACTATAAGCGCTATTACTTTTTTCATTATTTTCCTCCTAATACGAAATTGTTTCTATCAAATTTTTACATTCTTCCGCACTTTCACAGTTTTGTAAACTATAATACACACCATTTTTATCCCAAGAAACAAAGTAACGTTCTTTATTTTCTATAATATTATATGCAACATCTTGATATACATATGTTTCTATTATCTTATCTTTTTCTATATTAAATTCTCCATTATTAGGTTTATATTTAAAGACGCAAAAAACCATATACTCTTTTGTTTTTTTGTTTAAATATTCTACACTCATATATCTTTTAGATGAACCAGAATATTGTAATAGATATTTATCAGTATCTAAATCCAATCTTGCTATTTTTGTACCTGATTCTTTTTCTAAAGAAATATATTCATCTTCTACATCTTGCTGAATTTTTTCAATAGATTTGCTTGAAATCACGTCCATTTCTATTGAATCATAATAATTATAATTTACAAAACCCGATCTGCCTATTGCAACCAATGTAAAGACTACTGTAAACCCGACTAAAATCACAAAATCCGTTAATTTTCTCATATACAGCTTTCTATACATATGTTTACGCAGTTGCTCCATCTCTTTATCCAGCATATGCTTTTCTACTTTAGGCAGATAATTCTTTTCAAAATCTTTCCATCCTTCTTCTACATCAAACTTAGGCGGTTCGTCTACTTCTTTTAATCTTCTTATTAATTCCGTTAATCTCTTCATATCATTCTCATCCAATTCTTTTTGTTGAAGTCTATCAATCTCTATCTGTATTTTCTTTGATTCTTCTCTCCTTTCTTCCTCTGTCATTTGCGAAATTGACGAATTTTTATTTTTATTGTACATTTTCTATCCCCTTCATTAAATATATCAATTTTTTCTGTCATTTTGTCACGTTTTTTTTTTATTTTTTTATATTGTACAACAATTTAATGATATTTGCACCTATAATTTATCATTTTACAACATATATTCACAAAAAATATATTTTTTAAAAAATACATACTGATTCGTGATATATTTGCAGTATATTTTACTATTATTTATCGCTTTATTCTCTAATTAAAAATTTAAAAAATTAGTGAATTACTCTATATCAATCATATTTTTGTTTTTTTCTAAAATCATATCATTTTTTTATTGTTTGTATAATAATATAACGGTCTCAACGTGTATTGTATGAGGAAACATATCCACAGGTTGTACCATATTTAAGCAATATCCTTGTTCTATAAATGTTTTAATATCTCTTGCCATAGTTGCGGGGTCACAAGAAACATAAACAATTTTTTTAGGAGCAATTTTTAGTATTGTATTTAAAAGTCTTTCATCACAGCCCTTTCTAGGGGGGTCTAACACCACAACATCTGCCTGCAAACCTTTTTCATAAAGTACAGGTATAACATCCTCTGTTGCTCCTTGCAAAAAATCCACATTTTCAATATGATTTCTTTTGGCATTTCTTTTGGCATCTTCCACTGCTTCAGCAACAATTTCATTTCCCAAAACATATTTTGCTTTTTGTGCAAAAAATAATGAAATTGTACCAATACCACAATATAAATCTAAAACCGTTTCATCACCATTTAATTGTGCAAATTCTAACGCTTTTTGATAAAGTACATTTGTTTGAAAAGGGTTTACTTGAAAAAATGATAATGGTGAAATTTCAAACTCTAATTCTCCAATGGTATCTATAATAGATTGTTTACCCCATAGCACAAAATTTTGTTTTCCTAATATAACATTTGTTTTTTCTTTGTTTACATTACATACTATACTTGTCATACCTTTTATATTTTGTAATTGTTGTATCAATATTTCTTTATGAGGTAATCTTTTACCATTTATTACCAAACAAACCATAATTTGACCTGTTTGAAAACCAATTTTTACCAATATGTGACGTACAAGCCCCTTATGAGACTGCTCATCATAAATACTAATATGATATTCTTTTAAAAATTCCCTTATTATTTCAATAATTTTGTCACTGATTTCATGTTGTAAAAAACATTTTTGTGTATCAATTATTCTGTGACTTCTTTTTCCATAAAATCCTATTGATACATTTTGATTATCACTTTTTACTGGAAATTGTACTTTGTTTCGATATCGCCAACAATTTTGCATACCTAATGCGGGTAAAACTTCTACATCATCTATTTTGGCTATTTTTTTTAATGCCATTTTTACTTTTTTGGTTTTATATTGTAGTTGTCCCTCATAATTGAGATGCTGTAATTGACAACCCCCACATTTTGATGCAACATCACAAAGAGGCGAAACACGTTTCGGAGAAGGTTTTAATATTTTTTGCAATTTACCATATGCAAAATTTTTATTTACTTTTACAATTAAAACCTCTATTTCTTCCTGAGGCAATGCACCCTCTACAAACACAGCAAAGCCGTCTATTCTGCCTATGCCTTCTCCTTGACTTCCTAAATCTTCTACAACCATAGTATAACATTTATTTTTTTGCACAATCATATCTGTTGTTTTCATTATGCCTTCTTCACCTTTCTTTGTTTTGGTACTTCCCAATAAGGACAAACCGTCCCCTTGCAAATACAGTATCGACACCCTGCAACACTACAATTTGCTTTTCCCTGTCCTGTTTGAAGCATTTGCCTCATATTTGCCAATGTTCTTCGTACTTCTCTCCTGATTTTTATAGTATTCCTAATATCAAACATATAATCTTTATACACTAATCTGCCATATTTAGGACGCACACCATATACATCTTCTATCAATAAAAAATATGTGGCAAGCTGTAATCTATCTCCTGGATGGGGAAAATTATCATCTCGTATACTTCCGCTTTTGAGCTCTACTGGCACAATGGCATTGCCAAATCTTTTTTGAAAAATATAATCTGGTTTACCTTGTATATCATATTTTTTAGAATATAATAATTTTCCAAAATCTTTTTGTTTTCTTGTTGCCTTTTGGTCTGCATATATCAATTTATAGCCAAAAAGCCCTTGTCTTTTTTTTCTTTTTCGTAGTATCCAGCATTGTTCTCTTAGCCATAACAAAAAAAACAGTACAAAAGGTACATAAGAAAAAAGCCAGTCTGTATTTTTAATGGACTCCCAAAAAAGAACCATATTATAATCCCGCCTTACTTTATTATATCATTATGCCATAGTGTTAACATTAATAAAAATCTTATAAAAATGAATTCGTAAATTCTGAATAATATAGCAAGACATTGAAAACAACGTCCTCAATGTCTTTTTACTTTACTGTATAAAAATATATTTTTGCAAAACTACTTTATCAAAAATAATATTACACAAGCCACAATTATCACAGCAATTAATATTAGTATTGCCCAAACTATTTTTTGCTGTCTTTTAAAATTTTCGTATTCTTTGGCATGATAAGCACGCCCTCTCGCTAAATGAGATTCTCTTTTTTTATCTGCTGTTTTTTCTGTTGTTTTTGATTTTTTTAATGCTGGCTCTGCTTTTTTTGTTTTTGACATTTGAAACAATTTACTTCTGCCATAATATCGTTCAAAATACCACTGATAAGGGCAATAAGTATATCGGTTTACTTCTGATGCCGATATTGTCGTTCTGTCCCATTTCAGTTTCATAAACATTCATTCCTTTATTTAAAAATCTGATTTTCTAATATTTCTCTGAAGCATTTTTTGATATCCTACCCAACTACCTTGATTGGTATTATTTTGAATCATTTCTTCAATCACTTTTGTTTTTGCATCTAAATTATCAGCGCTATGAAGTATAAAAGCCTCTATTGTTTTAGGTAGTTTCGGAGAACCATATTCATATTCACCATGATGAGAAATCATACAATGTTTTAATAAATTTTCAATTTGTTTTGGAAAACCTTCTATATGTGACGCAGTTTCTTTTATCAGTTCTGAGCCTATCATTAAGTGACCTAAAAGTTGTCCCTCATCTGTATAGTCATTTTCTGGAAATTCTGAAAGCTCTATAATTTTACCAATATCATGAAGCATAGCAGAAGCAATCAATATATCTCTGTTTACAAACTGATATCTTGGTGCTACAAAATCACATATTTCTGTAACAGAAAGTGTATGCTCCAACAATCCGCCCATATAGCTATGATGGATACTCTTTGCAGCAGAATGTGTTTTTAAATGCTTGCTTACAGTATCATTATGATAAAATATTTCTTCCAGTAATTTTTTAATATATGGATTTTGTATTGTTTTAATATATGACATCAACTTCTGATACATTTCTTCTATATTTTTTTCTGTACAAGGAATATAATCCGCTGGGTCGTATTCCCCTTCCAAACTACGTCGTATTCTCTTTACATTTAATTGAATATCATTTTGATATGTTACAACAGTTGCATCTATTTTTATAAATTCATTTTCTTCAAAAGCCTTAATATCATTTGTCATTTCCCAAACTTTTGCATCTACCATACCTGTTTTATCTTGTAATTTTAAAGACAAATATGTTTTACCTGCTCTGGATTTTAAAGACTGTCTGCTTTTGCAAAGATAATGTTCTATTACAGATTGACCCTCTCTCAATTCGTTGATATATCTCATAGACTGCCTCCTATACTAGCTATTGTCATTTTCATTATATATTATTACATTTATTTCCAAAAAAACATATGTTTTTATTTATTATACTCTATTTTATGACATATTGCAAAAACAAAAACGGCTTTTTAGTAGTATATTCCAAAAATAGTAAAAATATTTATATTTATGTACAATCATTGATAAAACTGATATAAAATATTTTTTGTTTTATATTCAAATATATTTTTGTAATAAAAAAAGAGTCACGACATATCAAATATATTTCGTGAACTCCTTTTATATGTTTTACTAAAATCATTACCTTAAATAATTACCAAATTTCGTACACTGTTTTAGCCATGTCAAATTGATTGTACCTGTTGGACCATTTCTTTGTTTTGCAATAATCAGCTCTGCTTGATTCTTTTTTTCAGACTCTGGAAAATAATACTCATCTCTATACAGAAATGCTACAATATCAGCATCCTGCTCTATTGAACCAGATTCTCTCAAATCCGAAAGCATGGGTCTATGGTCTGCCCTTTGTTCACAGGCACGACTTAATTGACTTAATGCAATAACAGGCACGTCCATTTCTCTTGCTATTGCTTTCAATGAACGAGAAATCTCTGAAATTTCCTGCTGTCTAGAATCATTTCTACTATTACCACTCATAAGTTGCAAATAATCAATAACGATTAATCCCAATCCTTTTTCTAATTTTAGTCTTCTGCATTTTGAACGAACGTCCATAGGAGAAATACCAGAAGTATCATCAATATAAATAGGCGCTTGAGAAACTGGACCCATAGCTTCAATTAATGCTGTCCAGTCTTTTTCTTCCATTTCTCCTGTTCTTAATTTTTGAGCGTCCAGCATAGCCTCCGAGCAAAGCATTCTATTTACAAGCTGTTCTTTTGACATTTCCAATGAAAATACAGCCGTAGGTATATTTTCTCGTATTGCTACATTTTGAACAATATTTAATGCAAAAGCTGTTTTTCCCATAGAAGGTCTTGCAGCAAGCAATATCAAATCTGATTTTTGTAGTCCTGCTGTTTTTGCATCAAAGTCTAAAAAGCCCGTTGCAATACCTGTCACTTTTCCTTTATTACGATATATTTCCTCTATTTTTTCAAAAGCCGTTACTGTAATATCTCTTACACTTGAAAATTCTCCTGTACGACGGTTTTGTATAATGTCAAATATACCTTTTTCTGCTTTTTCTACAATTTCATTTACACTTTCTTTTGCCTCATAACTAATTTGAGAAACTTCTCCTGCTGTTTTTATCAAACGGCGTAATATTGATTTTTCTTCTACAATATGAGCATAATGCCTAATATTGACAGAACTGCCTACTGCTGTAGAAATAGCTATAATAAAAGGTAATCCTCCAATTTGCTCAAATATTTGTTTTTCTTCTAATTTACTTTTAATTGTTACAACATCTACTGGCACACCAGATAAAAATAATTCCTCTACTGCTTCAAAAACTTTTCTATTATCTGGACGATAAAAATCATCTGCTTTTAATATTTCTAATGCTGTTGCAACAGCATCTCTATCCAAAAACATAGAACTTAATACAGCTTGTTCTGCTGTGTCATCATGGGGAGGTACATTTTGAAAATTTACAGCATTTTGTTGATTTTCTTCCATCTCCATTCCTTCTTTTATGCTTCAACAATTTTGATTGTAATTTCTGCCGACACTTTAGGATGTAATTTAATTACAGCAGTTCTTTCTCCTACCATTTTAATAGGGTCACCTATAGATACCTTTTTCTTATCAATTTCCATACCTGTTTGTTTCACAATTTCTTCTGCTACTTCTTTATTTGTAACAGAACCAAATAATTTACCGTTTTCTCCTGTTTTTACTTTTACTGTTACTGTTTTATTTTCTAATTCTTTTGCCATATTTTGTGCTTGTTCCAATTCTTCTTTTTTTCTTTTTGCTTCTGCTTTTTGTTTCAATTCAAAATCATTCAAATTTGACTTTGTTGCCTCCACAGCTAATTTTTTAGGAAATAAGAAATTTTTTGCATAGCCATCGCTTGCATTTACTAATTCTCCTTTTTTTCCAACATTTTTTACATCTTCCAATAATATTACTTTCATTTTATTTCCTCCTTCAAATATACTTCAATGGCTTGTTTTAATTTTTGTTCGGCTTGTTCTATTGTGCAGTGATAGAGCTGTGCTCCTGATATCGTCATATGACCGCCACCGCCTAGTTTTTCCATAATCAACTGTACATTAATTTCTCCTAAACTTCTTGCACTAATATATACTGTATCTTCCAAAAGACAGCAAACAAATGATGCTTTTACACCTGTAATATTTAATAAATCATCTGCTGCCATTGCTGCCGTTAATATAGAATTCTCTACATCAGAAGGGCAAACAGTAAAGGCAATATTTTCATAAATCATTTTTGCATCTTTTACAGCAGATGCTTTTGCCTGATAAGCTGCCATATCATTTTGAAAAAGCAGTCTAACACGAACACTATCTGCGCCATGTCTTCTTAAAAATGCTGCTGCTTCAAATGTAATCGCTCCTGTTTTGGCACAAAAATTTTTAGTATCTACAGTAATCCCTGCTAACAATGCATCTGCCTCTAAAGGTTTTAATTTGATTTTCTCCCCAAAGTATTGTATCATTTCTGTAATCAATTCACAAGTAGAAGACGCATAAGGTTCATGATAAATTAATACTGCTTTTTCTATAAAATCTGTGCTTTTTCTATGATGGTCAAATACTACTATTTTTTTTGAAATTTCCAACAATTCAGGGCAAACTGTCATCATTTTTCTATGGGTATCCGCTACAATAACAAGTGACTTTTCGCTTACTTTTGCTATTGCTTCTTGTTCTGTAATAAATATATTTTGATATTGTTCTTCTTCTGCAATTCGTTCATAAAGTCTTTTTATGCCCGCAGAAACTTGGTCTAATACAATATAGCATTGTTTTCCCATTGTTTTTGCTATGGTATAAATGCCTATACACGCTCCTGTACAATCCAAATCTGCTTTTTTATGCCCCATAACAAATATATCATTTGCTTCTCCTATCATTTCCCAAAGTGCATCTGCTTTTACTCTTGCCCTAATACGAGCATTGTGGCTGATTTCTCCACTTTTTCCACCATAAAATAAATATTTTTCTCCTTCTTTAATGAGTACTTGGTCGCCACCTCTTCCCAATGCAAGTGCTACTGCTGCTTTCGCATTTTTCATAGCTTCTTCTAAATTTTCTCCGTCTGCACCAATGCCCATACTAATTGTTACAGGTATATGTTCTCCTACATTGATTTCTCTTATTTGACTTAATATTTCAAATTTCTTTTGTTGTAATATTTCAAGTTGTTTTTGAGAAAATATTAAAAAATATCTGTCTTTTTCAAATTTTTTAATAATCCCTCCTACACTTGATGCTAATGTATTTAATTTTCTGTCTATTACTGCTGTTAATATAGGTAAGCGTATTTCTTCAAGCGACTCTGTTACTTCTTCGTAATTATCCAAATAAAGAAGTGCAACAACTGTTTTTTGCTGTTTTAGCATTTCCTCTAAATTTTGATACTGTGTTGTTTCCACAAAACACACCAGCATAGTGTCTAAATCATTTGTTTTTGATTCATAAAAACTTGTATACACATCAAATGTTCTTTGTTTTAAATACAATGTTTGTTTTTGTTTTTTCATATCATATTCTGAAAATAATTTACGAAACCATTTATTATTTGTATTTAAAAGTTTTTCGCCACAAAGTTCTTCAAATAATTCATTATAATAAAGTAATTTTTTTTGTGTATCTATTATCGCATAAGGCAAAGGCAATGCCGTAGGAAGTTCAAAATTTTGTATCACTTCATTTGATTTCATAGCTTTTTGCGAAAATAAATGCACTCCTACCAATATGAAAGTACTTTGTATTACTACGATAAAAAAAAGTATATCTGTATGATATTCTGCTCTTGTTATGATATATACAAACATACATAAAAATAAACACAATATGCTGACTGTATAAGGTAATATATTATTTTTTTGTTTCAAGTCAAAACTCCCCCTCATAAAAACCAATCAGACAGCCAAAAGCAGATTTATATTATAAATTCATAAAATAATTTATATCTTAATAGCCCCTATTTTATTTTATCAATTTATAGGCATAGCAATCACACTAATTTTTTATCAATAAATTTTTATAAAAAACTTTTATATTTACCAATATAATTTTTATATTCTATTTTCTAAATGGTGCAGTATACCTAAAAGAGAATTTTTCCATTCTTCATTACTTTCTTCTTTTAATATACCTACTTTAATACGTGCCATTGCTTTTTGATCTAATGTTTTACAAGAAACGCCTAATTTTTCAGATAATAGATATAGTATTACTTCTATACCTGCCAATATCTCTGCTCTTTCTGCTGTTGTCATGTCGCTGTTTTGCATAGATAAAAATAATTGTGAAACAAGGCTTAATAACTGACATTGCAGATTATCTATTATTTTAATATTTTTTGCAATTTCCATATTAAAAAACCTCCTTTGTTATTGCAATACAGTATAAGAGCCTAAAAATTTAAAATACGTTGTCTTTCTGGATACCATTTTCAAAGCTGCCTCTAAATCCTCCTGTATATCCGTTTCTAAATCTACAAAAAATACATATGTGCCTAGTTGATGCTTCATAGGACGAGATTCAATTTTTGTCATATTGATATCCCATAATGATATAATATCTAATACACGATATAAATCCCCTGGCTTATGTCCTGTTGTAAATACAATAGACGTTTTTTTACCTTTTGCCTGCTCTTTGGGTCTTTTTTTGGATACTACCACAAATCTAGTTTTATTTTGGTCATCATCTTGCACACTTTCATAAAGAGCTTTTAAATGATACATTTCTGCTGCTTGTTTAGGAGAAAGGCTTGCAATATATTCTTTGCTTTCTGATACCATTTTTGCTGCCTCTGCTGTAGAATTCGTAGCTTGTAGGCATACATTTGGAAAATATTTTCTCAAAAATTCAGAACATTGGCTTAATGCTTGAGGATGAGAAAGAATTTTTTTAATTGCTTGTCCATTGTAATCCTGACGCACTAAAAAATCTTCACGCACAGCAATTACCAGTTCTTGTGTAATATAAATATCAGACGTAAATATCAAAAAATCAATTGTACTTGTCACAGTGCCTTCAATAGAATTTTCTAAAGGTACAACACATTCTTCTATCTCACATTTCATAACTCCTTCTAATGCTGCATAAATATTATTATATTGTAGCAATGTACTTTCTTGCGCAAGCGATTTTTGATACAATAACACCGCCTGCTGGCTGAATGTACCGTCTGGTCCAAGATAGCCTATTTTCATGCTGTTTCACTCCGTTTTCTTATCATTTCATTTATCTTTTGATATCATTTATACCACTCTGCTAAACAACAGAATATTGTGGTATTATTACAAATGCATTTCATAATCATTTCTATTATCAAAAATATCTTTGACTGCTATTTTATCACATTCTATATTTTATCACAAGCATAAAAAGAAAAGGGACACGGAAATCAACTTTTGTTCGTCGTAGGCGATTTAAAGTTTTTTGCCAAACTGTTTTTCAAAAAAGTTTGCAGGTTTGTACCACGCCCAATAATCATTTTAAGCAAAAAATACCATAAAATATTAAAATTTTTTAAAAATTGATTTTCTTGGAAGATGGAGTGGCTAAACAAGTATTTAAAATTATAAGAGTTTTGCTTTCTAAATAGCGACATAATTGTATTCACATAATATAAAGTTTGTGAGGTGCAGGGGCAAAGCCTCGCAAATAAAATAATACTATTTCGTTAAAACATTGAGAACTTTACTCTCAAATTCTCAATTGCTTTTAAAAAAGCGAGGCAAAAACATTTATGGAAAACTTCGTTTTCCTAATAACAAACAGAAATAAAAATTATTTTTAAAACTACTCTTTTTGTATACTCCCAAGAAAATCGTTTTCTATAATATGGAAATAAAGCAAAATAAATTTATAGAGTAAAAATTCATTAATAAGATATAAGCATATTGTATAGTACTTTTAGTAAAGGCATATCATCCACCGCTTTCACAAATACAATACCTCTTTTTTTACAAAACTCTCTTATATCTGCTTCATAGCTTTCTAATGCTTTTTGATAATTTTTCAAAACATCTGCTGTTAATTCCAAATCTCTTGTCTCCCCAGTTTCTTTATCTACAAGACGTAAACTTCCTTTTTGTGAAGGTATAACATCTTGTTGTCCCAATACCCATACAAGTATAATCTCTTGTTTTTTATATTGCAGTAATTTCATAGATTCCTTCCAATTATCTTCTGTTAAAAAATCAGAAAAAATAAATGATATTCCTCTCCCTAAAGGTAGACTACCACATTCTTTTATCGTTTTTGTAAAAGAAGTTTCTCCCTTTTGCTCCAATTCATTTAAAAATTGTACTACATTCATAAATTGATTACTTGTATGTGTATTTAATTTTTTTTGCTGTAAACCATCTGACCAGCCAAATAAATTGACTTTATCCATATTTTTTAGTGCAATATAAGCAATCGATGCCGCTAAACTTTTGCTATATAAACTTTTATTTCCTTCAGACATAGAATTACTACTATCTACAAATAAATTGATACTTGCCTGTTTTTCTTCTAAAAATATTTTCATATATAATTTTTCAAAACGAGCATAGCTGTTCCAGTCAATTCGTCTTAAATCATCACCTATTCTATATTCCCTATAATCTGAAAATTCAAGAGAATTTCCTTGTGCTTTTGCTTTTCTTGCTCCGCTGTATCCACCTATATCCAACTTTTGCCTCATATGTAAAGCAAATGTTTCTAATTTTGTAAAATAGCCCTTTGTAAAAACATCATTCAGATTTTCCATTTTCTCCCTCATTCAATAAAATTTCTACAATATCATCTGGTGTCATACCTTCCGCAATTCCCTCAAAATTTAAAAATATTCTATGACGTAATACAGGTTTTGCTACTGATTGTATATCTTTATAAGCTACATGGTATCTTTCGTCCAGTAAAGCGTATATTCTTGCTGTTGTAATAATTGCTTGTGCTCCACGAGGACTTGCACCATATCTAACATATTTTTTTACTGCTTCTGGTGCAAGTGGTTGTTCAGGGTGGCTATGCAATATTAAATCCATAGCATATTCTGCTACTGGTTTTGCCACAGGTACTTCTTTTGCCAGTTTTCTTAATTCTAAAAGCTCTGTACCACTACAAACCTTTTGAGGTTCTTTTTGCGCTGTTCCAGTTGTCATTGTTACAATTTCGTATAGTTCTTCTTTATTGGGAAAATCTACATTTAATTGAAATAAAAATCTGTCCATTTGTGCCTCTGGTAATGCATAAGTTCCTTCCATTTCTAACGGATTTTGTGTTGCCAAAACAAAAAACGGTTCTGGTAGGGTATAAGTTGTCACCCCAGCAGTCACTGTTTTTTCTTGCATTGCCTCCAATAATGCACTCTGTGTTTTAGGAGTTGCTCTGTTAATTTCATCTGCTAAAAGTAAATTTGTAAATATTGCGCCTTTTTGAAACTGCAATACATGATTTCCCTCGCTGTCTTTTGCCATAATGCTTGTACCAGTTACATCAGCTGGCATTAAATCTGGTGTAAACTGTATTCTTGAAAACTGTAAATCTAGTACTTTCCCTATTGTTTTAACAAGCTGTGTTTTTCCCAATCCAGGTAAACCTTCTAAAAGTACATTACCTCCTGCTATCATAGCTGTTAGTACATTACGAATTAATGTTTTCTGTCCTATTATAACACTGCCAATTTCCTGTTCTATTTTTTCAAATTTCTGTTTAAATTCTTTTATTTGTATATCGTTCTGTTCCATAAACAACGCCTCTTTTCTTCCATATATAATATAAAATTTACTCTTTATTATAAAAGCGCTTTTTATTTTCGTCAACGACATATCAAAACTGTAATTTTTTTTTACAAATATTGTTAGAAATTTTTTAGAAAAGCAATAAAAATACCATTGAAAATGTTATTACAATATTTTGTTATTAAAAAATACCATTTTTAAAAAGTATAAAAGTTCCTTACTTTCTTTATGAAAAAATAAGGAACTTTTCTATATTATAAACACCATTTTTGAAATAATCTATGTAACATTTTTTCCACTGTTGCTTTTTTTACTTCATTTGCTGTTACCAAATCACATCTACCTGCTTCTGTGCCATTGATATAATATACCATTTCTCCTACTTTTGTCTGCGCTTCAAAAGGTGCTTTTAATGAAGAAATCATTTCTGTTTTTGTTTCAACTTCTGCATTTTCTCCCTTTTGTCCCAACATTGCAATTTGCTGTTTAATTACAATATCCACACTATCTTCTGTACCTTTATAAACAGGCAACTCTCCCACAATTTCTCCTTGTTCCAAACCATTTTTTATTTCATATTGTGAAAATCCATATTCAAATAATTTAATAACCTCTTGAAAACGTATTTTAAAATCTGGTGCAGCCATAACAACACCTATTAACTGTAATCCATCTTTTTCTGCTGTTCCAGAAAGACAATACAAAGCCTTTCCTGTAGAACCTGTTTTTAATCCTGTTGCATATTCTGGATACCATTTTAATAATTTATTGGTATTTGTTAAACCGAATTCTGTTTCTCCTTTTCTTGTTTTATGTATAATGCTATCCTGCCATGTTTTTGTAAATTCAAATATTTCTGGGTGCTTTGTAATCAATTCCTTTGACATCAAAGCTATGTCATATGCACTTGTTATATGTCCGTCTGCATCTAATCCGCAAGCATTTACAAAATGTGTATCTTCCATGCCTAACTCTTTTGCTTTGCTATTCATTTTTTCAACAAAACTTTCTTCACTTCCAGCAACAAATTCTGCCATACTTACCGCTGCGTCATTTGCACTGGCTATTGCAATACATTTTGTCATATCTCTTGCTGTCTGTTGTTCTTGAGGCTCTAAAAATACCTGTGAACCTCCCATAGATGCAGCGTGTTCGCTCACAGTTACCATATCATCCCAATTAAATTTACCTTCTTCTTCTGCCTCATATATCAAAAGCAATGTCATAACTTTTGTAACACTTGCTGGAGGCAATTTTTCATGGCTGTTTTGTTCATATAATATTGTTCCTGTTTGTGGTTCTATCAATATGGCACTTTTAGACTGTAATGACAAATCACTTAAGTTTTCATATTGTTGCAGTGCAAATATAGGTGTGACTGTCATAATAACACTATACAATACTGCTGTAATAAAACAAACCCATTTTAATTTTCCATTTTTCATAAAAACCCTCCTTCTATTTACTATCAATTTATGTAATAAAAGTATTGAATATGAAAATTTTTTCATATTCAAATAGCACAAAACCAAAAAATAATGCCATAAATGAATATTACTTTTATAATTTTTGAAATATTAGTAAATACTATATAAAAATCAAATTATAAAACAGGAGGTTTACTATTATGAGAGGACTAGAAACGCCTGTCACAAGATTGAGAAGACAAGTATTTAAGGAAATCGCTAAAGTTGCTTACAATTCTCAAAACATTAATGATGATATTGAGGCAATACCCTATATACTTTCTCCTGGTGACACACCTCAATATAGAGAAAGTATTTACAGAGAAAGAGCCATTGCTTCTGAAAGAGTTCGTTTAGCAATGGGAATGTCACTTCGCCCAGAAGACCAGCCTGTACATATTACAAGCGGACTGGAAGAAAGTAATATTTCAGAAAAATATTATGAACCACCTCTTATGCAGGTAATACCATCGGCTTGTAATGCTTGTGCTGTGAATAAATATGAAGTGAGTGACCAATGTTGTGCTTGTGTGGCACACCCTTGCCATGAAGTTTGTCCAACAGGTGCTGTTTCATTGAAAAATGGATATTCCCATATAGACCAACAAAAGTGTATCAAATGTGGAAAATGCAAAGCAAGCTGTCCTTATAATGCCATTTCACACAAAATACGTCCTTGCGCTGTGGCGTGCGGTGTGGACGCAATAGAAAGTGATGATTTAGGACGTGCTCATATCAATACAGATAAATGTGTCTCTTGTGGTATGTGTATGGTAAATTGCCCTTTTGGTGCAATTGCAGATAAATCTCAAATTTTTCAGTTAATACGTGCTATGAAAAAACAAAACAATATTATTGCTGAAGTTGCACCTGCTATTGTTGGTCAATTCGGTGCAAATGTTTCTCCTGCAAATATAAAAGCTGCATTATTGGAATTAGGATTTAATGAAGTTTATGAAGTAGCAATGGGCGCAGATATTGGAGCAGTAACAGAGGCACATCACTATGTTGATAAAGTGGTTTCAGGAGAATTACCCTTTTTGCTTACATCTTGTTGTCCATCTTGGTCTATGTTAGCAAAAAAATATTTTCCTGAAACGATAAATAAAATTTCAAACGCCTTAACTCCTATGGTGGCAACCGCAAGAAGTATTAAACAAAAACACCCTAACTGCAAAGTTGTATTTATTGGTCCTTGTGCAGCAAAAAAACTAGAGGCATCTCGAAAAAGTGTTCGCAGTGATGTAGATTTTGTAATTACATTTGAAGAATTAGCGGCGATATTTGAAGCAAAAGGCATTGATTTTGAAACATTTGATAAACAAGCACCTATGGAAGATGCCACAGGTGCCGGCAGAGGATATGCCGTGTCTGGTGGTGTTGCAGATGCCATAGAGCAGTGTATACATGAATATCACCAGAACATTGATGTATTAATTGAACACGCACAGGGATTATCAGAATGTAAAAAAATATTAATGCTTGCAAAATCAGGAAAAATACAAAACTGTTTAATAGAAGGTATGGCTTGCCCTGGAGGCTGTGTGGGAGGTGCAGGTACAAATATTGCTGTCAATCGTGCCACAGCAGAAGTAAAAAAATTTGTAAAACATTCTAAACAAGCAATACCAAACAAAGAATTAGCAGAAATAGAATTATTATAGACAGTAAAAAATATTATAAATATTTAGCAGTTAACTATATTCTGTTAATCGTATTTGATATTTTATAAAATAATAGTAGTAAACCTTTTCGCATAATAAGGCAAATGGTTTACTACTATTATAAATAATTATAAAAAGCTATCTTTTATACCCTTTTTCCCAAAAATAATAAATATGTAAGGTAATATCCATGACACAATGCTGATTATCAATGGATTGATATTAGCTTGCCACAATAACTGCACAACAAAAATATTCCATTCTGAAAGTTCAGCCCAATAAAATGCAAGCATACCTTGTATTTTATAAGAAATTAATCCTACTATCACATTAATAGCAACTAAAACAGATGCAGAATAAAAAATTTCTTTTCGTGTCATATTACGAAAAAAGAAAATACTTCCAATTGCAATGATAGCAATAAATAATATTCCTGTCATAATCAGCCAGCGAGTATTATCAGCTGTAACTGAACCATCTGGAAGTGTTATAACAGCAAATCGTCCTAACCGAATCTCTAATTGGAAACAAATCCAACTAGCAATCATACAATATAAAGGTACTTTCCAAAACGATTTTTTCATAACACCATCACCTTTCAAATAATGAAATATATTACAATATAAATTTTTGTATCACAAATGCAACGCCATCATCATCATTTGATAGTGTAATGTAATCTGCTGCTTTTTTTGTTTGTTCTGTAGCATTTTCCATAGCAACGCCTAAACCTGCAAACTGTAACATAGTAATATCATTGTAGCCGTCACCGCAAGCTATGACTTCTTCTCTGTTTATACCTAGTTTTTGTATCAACTTTTGTAATGCATATGCTTTATCTATTTTAGGAGGTAAAATTTCTAAAAAGAAAGGGTCAGAACGAAATACATTTAATTTATCTCCTGCTACTTCTTTAAATAGCGGTTCTGCTTTTTCTATTTTTTGAGGCTCACCAGCAAGCAAATATTTTGCCACTGGAAAATTTACATATTCCTTTATACTTTTTGGCGTCACTCTTTCTAATTGATTGACTCTTAATTCCAGTTGTATATATTCATTATCATCTTCTGTTATCAATTTATCATTTCCTTGATATGTCATAAAACCAATATCGCATTTTCTGGAAAGGTCATACATTTGACTTAAATATCCCTCTGGTAAATCTGCCTCAAACAAGCATTTTTCTGTTGCAATTTCAATAATTCTTCCTCCATTAAATGCTATAATATAAGCATTTTCTTGATTTAACTCTAACTTTTTTGCTGTTGGAAGTACACCTTTTACAGGTCTACCTGAAGCAAGAACAACATGAACACCTTTTTTTACAGCCTGTTGTAATGTTTGTTTATTTTTTTCTGAAATATTTTTTTTGCTGTCTACTAATGTACCATCTAAATCTAAAACAATCATTTTGTAATTCAATGAAATCTCCCCTTTTTTAATTCAAATTCATTACAAATAATTATATAAACTGTATTTGTAAAAGTCAAAACTTTTTTATAATAGTAATTTGCTATAAAAAAGATATTGAGAACAAAGTTCTCAATATCTTTTTTTAAATTTTAATTATTTTCTTTTTTTAAATCCATTGTTTGATATTGTTTTGAAAATAATTTTTGATATAAATAGCCTTCTCTTACACCATAAGGACTCATTAAAATATCTTTGCATTTTACATATTTACAAACAGTATCCATTACAATCATGCCAGGTATTAATGTATGCACACGGTCTGGAGAAACTTTTAATACTTTTCTCAACACTTCGTTTTCATTTCCCTGAAATTCTTTTAATAGTTTTGACACATTATCAGCAAATATTCTGTTATTTTCTCTTGGCATTTCAAACATATCATTGTTCATATTTTTTGCTGCCCTAATAGAACCGCCTATACCGATTACTGTATCAAATGTCTTTTTATTTAAAAATTTTACTTTTTTCAGTTCTGTTTTGACTTCTTCCTCTATTTCCTTTTTTTCTTTTTTGTTTGGGAATAATGATGATACATGGTTTGAAAACATGGAAAGAGAGCCAAAAGGCAAACTGACAGCATTTTGTATTTCTCCTCTTTCGTATACAAGAATTTCTGTACTACCACCACCTATATCAAGTAATACACCTTTGTTCAAATGCATAGAGCGTGCTGCTCCTATAAAGTCAAATGTTGCTTCTTGATATCCTGTCAATACATCAATAGAAAGTCCTGTATCTGCTGTAATGGTTTGCAGTGCTTCATCTGTATTTGATATATTTCTTAATGATGCTGTTGCAAATACAAAAAGTTGTTCCAATGGAAAATGTTGCATCATATCTTTATACTTGTTTAATACATCACATGCTTTCTGTATTCCTTTTTTTGTCATTTTTCCTTTTTTTACATATCCTGCAAGTCCTGCTGTTGTTTTATTGTTCAGCATAGGATAAATTTCCCCATTTGATACATCATAAATACAAAGTCTAATTGTATTTGACCCCACATCAATTACTCCATACATAATAAAAAACTCCCTTCTCATATTTTACTATTATTTATTTAAAAAATAAATTTACATTGATGATTAGATTATTCTTTTGATTTTGTTTCTTTTGATTCTGTATTTTCAATATCTTTAGATAGTATTGCTGTTTTATTTTGAATATTTTGTGTTGTTTTTCTAGGTCTGCCACGTTTTCTTTTTGTCACTGTTTTTTGTTCTGTTTCCTCTATTTCTTTTGGTACTTCTGTACCTTCTTCCCATGGTTTTTCTGTTACTTCTGCTATTTCTTTTATATCTTCCAGAAATTCCTCATCATATCCATACTGTTCTGTTTGTTTTTCTATGAAGCTATTTCCAGCCATAATATAAGCTTGCTCATAAAAGAATTCCTGAGAATTTAATGCCTTTTGTCCATTTTTTACTTTTTTATATTTTCCGTCAGATATCTGTTCTCTTGCTTTTACATTATCATGGAGCATTGTTTGGAACATTTTTAAAATTTTCTTTTTAATTTCATTGTCATAAATTGGTACAGCAACCTCTAAACGTCTTACTGTATTTCTTGTCATTAAATCCGCAGAGGAAATATATATTTTTTGTTGTCCTTCTGTACCAAATATATAAATACGAGAATGTTCCAGATATCTTCCTACAATACTAATTACCCTTACATTTTCTGTATAATTCGGTATTTTGGAACGTAAACAGCAAATTCCTCTTACAATCATATCAATTTTTACACCAGCACGAGATGCCTTGATGATTTGATTCATTATTTTTTTATCCGTTAATGAATTCATTTTGATGCCAATGTAAGCCTTTTCGCCTTTTTTTGCTTTTTCTGTTTGTTCCTCTATCAATTCTATTATTTTATTTTGAAGACATTTTGGTGCAATCATTAAATGCTCTGCACTTTCCACAACTTCTCCTAATGCAATAGATTGAAAAATACGTGATGCCTCTTGTCCAATATCTGGGTTTGCTGTCATAAGTGAAATATCAGTATATAATTTCGCTGTATTTTCATTATAATTACCTGTACCAATTTGTGTAATATATTCTATTTTACCCTTTTTCTTCATTGTTATCAAACATAACTTAGAATGTACTTTTAAATCATCCAGTCCATAAATCACGTGACAACCTGCTTCCTCTAATCTTCTTGACCATTCAATATTATTTTCTTCATCAAATCTTGCTTTTAATTCTACCAAAACATCTACTTGTTTACCATTTTCTACTGCCTCAATCAATGCACTTACAATTTTGCTTTCTTTTGCTAAACGATATAATGTCATTTTGATAGAAACCACATTCGGGTCAACTGCGGCTTGACTAAGCAAATGCAAAAATGGCTTCATACTTTCATAAGGATAACAAAGCAATATATCCTTTTTTTCTATTTGCTCTATTATATATTGTCTGTTATTTATAGAAGCAGAATTTTGAGGTACTCTTTTGTCAAAAAACAGTTCACTATTATTTCTTAAATAATCCCGAATATGGGATACAAAAGATAAATCCATAGGAGCATGAGAATAAAATGTCTGTTCTTTTTTCAATTTCATATATTCACAAAGTTTTGCTACTGTTGTGCCATCCAATTCTCTTGTATGTTCCAGTCTGACAGGAGATAACTTTCTTCTGCGTTTTACCACTTCTGCCATATGTTCTCTATAATCTAAATCTTCATCATATATTTGCTCTGCATCAATATCAGCATTTCTTGTAATACGAATCAAAGACTTTGCACTAATTTTATAATTTTTAAATACTTTTGGCAAAAAGTGAAGTATCAACTCCTCTGCAAGCATAAAACTGCCCTTTCGAGATGGAACAGCAATCAATCTTTCAAATACACCAGAATTACATGGTATAATGCCTATTTTTTCTTTTTCATTTTTTGTACTTAATACCGCAGCAGCATAAATATCTTTGTTTTTTAAAAAAGGAAAAGGCTGCTTTTTTCCTACTACAATGCTGGAAAGTAAAGGCGCAATTTCTTTTTCAAAATATTGTTCAAAATATTCTGCTTCCTTTTTGGATAATGATTGAAAATTAATAATATGAACACCTTGCTTTTCAAGCAGTTCCAATAATTCTTTATAAATTTTATCTTTTTTTGTTCCTAGCTCTTGAGAACGTTTTAATATTGCTGCAATTTGTTGTTGTGCTGTCATATTTGTTTTACTATCTTTTGCACTTTCAGAAAGAAGCATCTGATCACGTAAAGAACCCACTCTCACCATAAAAAATTCATCTAAATTACTTTGAAATATAGATAAAAAAGAAAGCCTTTCACAAAGTGGTACATTATTGTCATCTGCCTCTTCTAATACTCTTTCATTAAATTGTAGCCAAGACAATTCCCTATTTTGAAAACAAATTCTTTTTTCGTCTTTCATTGTGCTATTCCCCCTCTTATCTATTTGCATACTGTATTATAAAAGTCAACGGTATACAAATTGTTTTTTCATATTTGCAGTGCATTTGACTTTTATCATTATAATGCTATTTTATCAAAAAAATATGAAATAAAAAAGCTAATTTTATAAAATAATACCATATATTGATGATATATTGATAATACTTTTTTATACAAAAAGTGCTTTTTTCTAAAACATCATAATATATTAATATATGCTTATGGATTTACTTTGATTATCAATATTCCAAACCTTTTTTTGCCTTGATTCCTTTTTTATAATAATGTTTTATTTCTTTCATATCTGTTACTAAATCTGCATAATCAATCAATATTTGAGAGGCATTTCTGCCTGTCAATACAACATCTGTTGTATTTTTCACTTTTTGGAGTACAGCAATCAAATCTTTTTCATTTAAAAAATTTGCTACTGAAATGGTTCTCATGCAAAATATATTTATAATCTCATCTAATATAATGATATCATATTTTTCACAAAGCAATACTTTTCTGCATAATTCCCAAGCATATTTTATACTTTCTATTTGTTGTTGAGGTGTTTTTTTCCAAGAAAATCCTATACCTGTTTGATATAATTCTACCCCCATTTTTTTTAATAAATCAATTTCACCGCTTTTAAAATCAGGAGATTTTAAAAATTGTATCATACAAACTTTTTTTTGCCAGCCTAATGCTCTTATACATAACCCTATTGCTGCCGTCGTTTTTCCTTTTCCGTTTCCTGTAAAAATTAATACCATTAATTCTATCACCTCATTATTATTTTACTTCACTTTATATACGATTTCTATTAAAATATCATTGTATCCATACTATTTTTGCTTTATAATGTAAAAATCAAATGTATTTTTTCATTCTGCTATGTCATTTCATTAGCAGAATCCCTCTATAAGAAAGGAGATATTTTTTTGTCAAATTATAATTTAGAACAAAATATTAAAACTCTTTCTGTGCAATATATTGAACAAGAAGCAATAGGCAGTTTTTTACTGCTTCTTATCAGTGCATTAGACAGAGAAAAAGAAAAAGAGCAGTCATATTATAATACAATACACAATGATATACTAGATTTACAATATGCAGTGAATCAATATATATTGCAAATGGAAACTATATTAGATGACGATGCAGATTTACGCAATTCTGCATTAGAAGATTGTATGGATTTAAAAAAGAAATTACTTTCTATTTATCAAACAGTATATCAGTATACTTCTATATGGAACATTTATTTTACTATGATAAGTGATGAGGTTGCTGTCAGAAAATACAAAGAGCAAAATATTTCTCATAAAAAAGTAGAATGGGATATATTTTATATGGATTGCAATGAATTTTTAAAAACTGCTCATGATGTATTAGAACAAAAAAGTCGTATGGGAGAACTTTTAAAATGTATTCCCCTTCATATGGCACGTTCCAAATATTATGATATCATAAAAAAGAGTTTACAATATTCTTTTAGCGGAGAATCTGAAGAAATGATAAATTATTCTTTAAATACTTTTTATCATTTTTTTGCTCCTGAAAAGTATAAAAGTTATGGAAAATATTTTACAGAATTATCACAATGGCTTTCCTCTCTCAAAAATATAATACCAAATACATTATCTGATGAAGAATTAAATGAACAATATACTGATTTTCAAAGCGTTTTTGAAAACTTAGGAAATATAGAAGATATGTTTCATTGTATATATAATGATATTAATTCATTGATATTGCTATTTTATTTGAGATATACCTTTTCAGAATTAACTGAACAAGATATGCAATATACTGATTTTTATCATACTGTATGTGAAATGCTTACAGGAGAATTATCTAAAACAGAAAAAGAGGCATATTTTGAACAAGTATATACTTCTTTAGAAAATACAGTAGAAATTGTAATTGATAAAGCGAATGATATTGGACACAAAGAATTAGAAGTGATGAAAAAAATAAAAGATTTTTCAGTATTAAGCGATGACACAAAAAAAATATTATTAACAGAAGATTTTATCAGAAGTTGTTATTATGGTGATTTAAACGAAGAAGTATTTCATATTGATGAAAATACAAATTTACCTCCAGCATCTCAAGAATGGAAAGAAAAAGCATTTGATGAATTTATAAATAATATGAAAGAAGTATTTTCAGAACTGCCTTCTGCTGTCAGAAAGGCATCTATGCAGTTACTTTTGTGTCTTTTACCCCCTATTTTTACAGTAGAAGAAACACTTTCTATGATACAATACGCCATAGAATCTGCTCAAACATTTGAGCAAAAAATATTAATCATTGATAAAGTAGGTATGGTATTTCAACACCATGGTTTTCAATGTTCTGCTGATATAGAAGATAATTGTGGTTGTGGTCATGAACATCATCATCACCATGATTGTGATTGTGGTCACCAACATCATCATCACCATTAAATCATTAGAAAATATAACAGGAGGTTATGATTATGGATTTTACGTTTAATCATTACAATTACAATGTATTAGATTTACAAAAAAGTATTGAATTTTATGAAAAAGCATTAGGATTAAAAGAGGTCAGAAGAAAAGAAGCAAAAGACGGCAGTTATATACTTGTTTATTTAGGAGATGGTAAAACAGATTTTACATTAGAATTAACATGGCTACGTGACAGAAAAGAACATTATAATTTAGGTGAAAATGAATTTCATTTAGCATTTGTAACACAGGACTTTGAAAAAGCACATCAAAAACATAAAGAAATGGGCTGTATTTGTTTTGAAAATGATGCTATGGGTATTTATTTTATAAATGACCCTGATAATTATTGGCTAGAAATTGTACCTGCAAAATAAATGAAAACCATGTCTAAAAGACACGGTTTACTTTAACACTATAAATAATTATGATAGCCAGCATTTTAAAAATGCTGGCTATGATTTATTTTTCATTTTTAATAGCATCAATACAAGTCTGTAAATATGTTTTTCCTTCTTTGGTATAAATATCTGGTTCTGTTCCAAATTCTTGACTGTTTGTACCATCTGTCGTAATACCATAAATAGGACTATATCTTACTATAATACCACTATTCGGTAATGTAATTGGTAATGGGTCACTGCCTATTCCGTCCCCTCCTGTACGTTCTCCCACTAATGTAGCAAATCCTGTTGCTTTTGAAAACATTGCTGCATATTCAGAAGAAGAAAATACATTTTCATTTACCAGTATCCATATTTTACCCTTTAATGTTTTTTGTTCTTTGCTTGGTTCTACAAAATAAACACTTTTTAACATCAAATCCAATTCTTTTAAATCCTCTTGATTCATATTAGGCAATTTTGGTAATTTTGATATTGGTTCAAAATTATCTTCACCAAAAAACTGTAAGTTATATTTTCCTGACTGCATCAATTCATATACACCTGTATAAAGTATTTCATCAATATTAGGTGCTACAATCAAATCATTAAAATAAAACATACCTCCACCACCATTTTGTGTAAAATCGAATATAACATTATCATAATTTTTTACTTTTTCATAAAAATCAAACAGCTTTTTTTTATCTTCTTCATAATAAGACATATCAAAACTATCTACATAAATATAAGCAATTTTATCCTTTTCTATAATTTTTGTTTCAACATTAGAAGTTTTTACTGTATTTTGCTTTTGCGTTTGATTTTGTTGTACTTTTTGATAAATTGGCAGTAGTTTATTTTTTAATGCTGTATATGCTTTTTGAGATTTTTTATTTGCATAGATATTTTCTATTTTTTTCATTTGTTCCCAATAAAATTCAGGAACACCTGTTGTATCTGCATATCCCCTTACAAACCAGTCATAATCAAAGGGAGAAATGGTAGATAAATGCCCTACCATATTTGATTTATTTGTAAAACGATTCACAATCATATAAAAATCAAAATCTGTTTTGCTGTTTTCTATTTCTTTTATTGCTTTTTGATATTCTTGTTTCAAATCTACTCCATACATTCTTTTTAACATATTAATGTATGGATAGTTTTGCTCCAGTGTTTGATATAAATAATTCATATCTTCTAATTTTTGTTTTGTACTTAAATAATACCAGTTGTCACTATCATTTTGCGCAGAAGCAAATTTTTGAACAGCATACTGTTGTTCATTTTGTGTAATTGTTGTTTGTTGTGCTGCTGGTACAGCAATACACTGAAATGCTACAGATAACAACAATACAATAGAAAAAAATCTTTTTTTCATTTTTTAGTCCTCCCTTATTGCTTTTATATATGTATAGATATATACCAAATTATATTACTGTATTATAATATATTGTCAAACATCATATATTTTATTATAGTATATCATTTTTTGATATAAATGTCATAAAATTTTATTTTTTTGCCTAGTATATACATTGCTTTTTATATTGTTTCATGCTATATTATTTACTGGTGTCTTTTTTGTTGTAATACAAATGCAAAATAGACGTAATTACTGTAAAAGCTATAAAGAAAAATATCATTATTTTGTCAGACATTTATAAATCGGTCACATCTGTAAGATACTGTCATATTGCAATATATGATGTATTTTCAGTCAAATGTATTCATAAATTTTGCTTACAAATAAGCTATCATTTTTTATTTGGCTTTTGGAAATATAGAAAGGAAACAACTAGTATGGAAAATTTAAAATTTGAAGACATGAACCTATCCTCCGAAATTTGCCGAGCTGTATTAGATATGGGTTTTGAAGAAGCAACTCCTATACAATCTCAGGCAATTTCTATTATTATGGAAGGTCGAGATGTAATAGGACAATCTCAAACAGGAACAGGAAAAACAGCCGCTTTTGGTATACCTTGTTTAGAGCAAATTGATGCCGAAGACAAAAGATTACAAGCTGTAATACTTTGTCCTACACGAGAGCTTGCTATACAAGTAAGCGAAGAATTTAGAAAATTACTCAAATATACAGAAAATATTCGTGTATTGCCTATTTATGGAGGACAACCTATTGACAGACAAATTGCTGCATTAAAAAAAGGAGCACAAGTTATTATTGGTACACCAGGGCGTGTTATGGACCATATGCGTCGTCGTACATTAAAAATGGAAACTGTAAAAATGATGATATTGGACGAAGCCGATGAAATGCTGGATATGGGTTTTCGTGAAGATATCGAAACCATTTTAGTAAAAGTACCTGAACAACACCAAACAATTATGTTCTCTGCTACACTCTCTCCTGAAATACTTTCTCTAAGCAAACGCTTCTTAAATGAGCCTGAATTTATCAAAGTAGTAAGAAAAGAACTTACTGTACCAAATATTGAACAAATTTATTTTGATGTAAAAGAAAGAACAAAACTAGATGCTCTTTCTCGTATTATTGATGTATATGACCCAAAATTAGCACTTGTTTTTTGCAATACCAAAAAGCGTGTTGATGAAGTGGTGGAACTTTTGCAGGGCAGAGGATACTTTGCTGAAGGACTTCATGGAGATTTGAAACAATCTCAAAGAGATAAAGTCATGCAAAAATTTAGAAATGGTACAATAGAAATATTAGTTGCAACAGATGTTGCAGCAAGAGGTATTGATATTGATGATATTGATGTTGTATTCAATTATGATGTACCTCAAGATGAAGAATATTATGTGCATCGTATTGGTAGAACAGGACGTGCTGGCAGAACAGGAAAAGCATTTACATTTTGTGTAGGAAAAGAAATCTATAAACTTCGTGATATCATGAGATACACCAAAACAAAAATTATACAGCAAAAATTGCCTACATTAAGTGATGTAGAAGAAATGAAAACAAATATATTTGTAGAAAAAACAAAATCCATTATAGATGAGGGACATTTAACAAAATATGTAAATATTGTTGAAAAATTGATTGCTGAGGATTATGCAGCAATTGACATCGCCGCAGCATTATTAAAACATAATTTATCAGATATCAGTGTTGATAGTATTGATGCTATTGATGATATCAATTTTGATGGTACAGAAATGTATGGTGGTTCTTCTGAAAAAATGATACGATTATTTATCAATGCAGGTAAAAAAAATAAGGTAAGAGTAAAAGATATTGTAGGTGCAATCGCTGGTGAAACTGGTGTTTCTGGTAAAACACTTGGCTCAATAGATTTATTCGATGATTATGCTTTTATTGATGTTCCTTCCGAATATGCCAAAGATATTATTCATGGTATGAAAAATGCAAAAATAAAAAATAAAAAAGTGAATATTGAAATTGCAAAAAAAGCAAAAAATAAAAAATAATATATTTTGATATTATTTTGCTTATTTTTAATAAGTAAGTAGTTGAAGAAGTATGTTATAAAAATAAAAGGCATATTTTATGCCTTTTATTTTTCATTACATTGCTCTAAATATTCACAAGGCACTTTATCACAAAGCCATACACCATTTTTAGATAAATAAAAATCATATCCATTTTCAAACATTTTTTTTGCATATACTTTTAATACAACAACATTTCCATGTCTTTTTCCCACTTTAATTGCTGTTTTAATATCTTTTGACAAATGTACATATTGCCTTGACATTTTTTGTAAACCACTTTTTTGTATACTTTCTAAAAATCTTATTGCTGTTCCATGATATAGTATTTCTGGAGGCACTTTTTTGTCTAACTCCAAATTAACAGTAATAGAATGTCCTTGATTCGCTCTAATTTTAGTATGATTTTCATTAAAAGAATATCTTTTTTTATCATTTTCTGTTACAATTCTTTCCAATGTCATCCTATCAATATACTTTTTATGTTTGTTCATTGCACTAATTAATTCATTCACATCAGCATAACCATATTCATCCAGTGTAATACCTATTATTTCTGGTTTATGTCTTAATATCATACTTATAAAACGTCCTAAACTTTCATCTTTTTTCATTGTTGTCACTCCTCATCACTAAGTCTAAATGCTTTTATTGCAGCATTAAATCTATTAAGCATATTGCTTAACCTGATTCATTTCATATTTTGAGATAGGCTTTTGTCTTTTGAGTTTTGCTCATTTCTAAAAAAGAGCAGAAAAATATTCTGCCCTTTTTACATTAATACTGTTTTATTTTTAATTGTTCCACTAATCTTTGATTATTTAATATGTATTTAAATAAAGGATAGCCTATACAAGTCACTACAGCAAATTCTCCTAATGCAACTGTTGCCATGGAAAAAAACAAAGGCAATCCTAACATAATATATAATTCTACTCCTATAAATGCATTGCAAATAGTTGGCCATAATGTTGCTATAAAAAGATTTTTGGATTTTGTAATGCCAATTAATGCTACCGTGGTACAAGCTGTACCAAATACAACATCTACCATACCCATAGGGCTAAAAGCATTCGCAATCACACAGCCTAATATTAATCCTGGAGCAAATCCTGCATCAATAAATGCAAGCAATACGAGTACTTCTGAAAAACGAAGCTGTATCGCTCCAAAGCTTAGGGGTGCTATAGCAAGTGTTGTAACAGCATATGTTGCCGCAATAATACCTGTAAAAGCAATTGCTCTTGTTGTAATTTTTTTCTTAGATAATTTACTTAATTCTGCTGTTTGTTTCATAATAAAATTTCCTCCCTGTTTTTTATTCTTGAGATGGTTATGCAAGGAACATCTCTATTGTAATAATTTATAATATGTAAAAAGCAATATTTGCTTTTATTTTTATCATTATAAATATCGTTTAATTATACAATACTATTACTTTTTTTGCAACATATACTTTTTATTGGGGTAGCTAAACAAATATTTAAAACTTTGAGAGCGTTGCTTTCTAAATAATGAAATAATTGCGTTTGCAAAAGATAAAGTTTGTGGGGTGCAGAGGCAATGTCCGCAAATAAAACAATATTTTTCTGTTAAAGCCTTGGAGCTTTGCTCCAAACCCCACTTGCTTTTTAAAAAAAACAATGCAAAAACTTTTATGGAAAACTTCATTTTCCTGATAACGAACAGAAATAAAAATTACTTTTAAAATTACTCTTTTTGGACACATTTTTTATTTTTTTCATGATATATTTTGTGTAAATAAATACTTTATATATTTTCAATACTTTTTATTCTATATTAAATATGCATATTATTCTGCTTTAAAATTATATATTGGTTTCATTACTTCCACAACATCTACTGTCTGCTGTACCGCATTTACAATATCTTCTAATTTTTTATAAGCCATAGGAGATTCATCAAGTGTTTTTTCAGTTACACAAGTGGAGTAAACACCTTCCATTTCTTTTTGATACTGTTGTAATGTAAACTGTTCTTTTGCTTGGCTTCTGCTGTAAAGTCTACCTGCACCATGAGGAGCAGAATAATTCCATTCTGCATTTCCCTTACCTATCGCTAATATACTACCATCTTTCATGTTAATAGGAATTAAAACTTTTTCGCCTTTTTTTGCAGAAATTGCACCTTTTCTAACAATATTTTCTTCTACATCAATATAATTATGTATTGTATGAAATACTTCTTGTGGCTCCCATGACATAGCTCCCATAATTTTTTGTGCAATGAGTTCTCTGTTTTCTTTTGCAAATTGCTGACAAATTGCAATATCATGCAGATACTGCTCCATATATTCACCATATAAAAAGCATAATTCCTCTGGTATTTCTAATTTCTTTTGTGTCCATACAATCGTTTTCAATGCTTGTTGTAATTCTTTTCTTCTGCCTTCTGCTTTATATTGTGCTATCATTTCATCTTTTTTTTGAAAATATTCTTGTTTTCCTTTCTGTAAGTCTATCGCCATATCTTGATAATAATTTGCTACCTGTTTTCCTAAATTACGGCTACCTGTATGTATTATCATATATTTTACATCTTGCTGTGTTTTTTCTATTTCTATAAAGTGGTTGCCTCCTCCTAATGTTCCAATACTTTTTGCAATTCTTTTGGTATCTTTTAAATTTCTATAACAATTTAATACTGTTAAATCAAATTTCTTTTGTCTGCCTTCCCATACATTTTTACCTGAAGGAATACCATGCACAATAGTATCTAATTTTTCAAAATCAATATCTATTTTTCCCAAACAAACAGTATACATACCACAGCCAATATCTACACCCACAATATTGGGTACAACTTTATCTGTTATTGTCATTGTCATGCCTATTGTACAGCCTGCTCCTGTATGCACATCTGGCATAATACGTATTTTACTGCCACTTGCAAATGCTTGGTTACATAATATCTGTATTTGTTCTATTGCAGAATCTTCTATATTATCTCCATACACAATAGCTTCATTTTGTTTTCCTATAATTTTCATAATATTACCTCCTTTTTTTGACAAAAAAAGGCTCATAAAATAAAAGTACATTTGTACTTTATTTCATAAGCCCGATGTCACACTATTTATTTTTATTATTTTTGTTATTATTACTATCGGCTAATATTGATAAAACTTAATAGTAATATTACAATACTCTTGTAGGGAATCCTATTTTTTTCTGTACTTTTTGTAATGTTCTTTGTGCCAATACAGATGCTTTTTCTGCACCTTGTTTTATTACATCATTAATATAATCTTGATTTTTTTCCAATTCTTTTACTTTTTGTTGTATCGGTTCTAAATTTGCCACAACAGCTTCTCCTACTGCTTTTTTAAATGTGCCATAACCTGTATTTGCAAATTCCTTTTCTGCTTCTTGTATACTTTTTGATGTTACAGCACAATAAATATCAATTAAATTCCGAATACCTGGCTTATCTTCACTGTAGCGCACTTCATTATCAGAATCTGTCATAGCTCTTTTAATTTTATTCATAATGACTGCTGGTTCGTCTAATAATGCAATGGTATTGTTTTTATTTTCATCAGATTTTGACATTTTTTTAGTAGGCTCTTGCAAAGCCATAATTCTTGCGCCAACTTTTCCAATATATCCCTCTGGCATTTTAAACACATCACCATAAATACCATTAAAACGCATTGCAATATCTCTTGTAATTTCCAAATGCTGTCTTTGGTCTTCTCCTACTGGCACTAAATCCGTTTGATATAATAATATATCTGCTGCCATAAGTACAGGATAAGTAAACAATCCTGCATTAATATTATCTGCATGAGAAAGTGACTTCTCTTTAAATTGTGTCATTCTATTTAATTCTCCCATATAGGTATAGCAATTTAATATCCAACCTAATTCTGCGTGCTGTGGTACATGAGATTGATAATATAATATACTTTTTTCAGGGTCTAATCCTACAGCAAGATATTGCAATAATAATTCTTTTGCCTGTTTTCTCAATTTCACAGGGTCTTGACGTATTGTAATAGCGTGCATATCTACAATACAATACAAACAATTATAATCGTCCTGCAATTTTGTCCAGTTATTTAATGCTCCTAAATAATTGCCCAATGTAATCAGCCCAGATGGCTGCATACCACTAAATATAATTTTTTTCTGTTCTACCATAATTATTTTCTCTCCTTTTTTCCCAAAATAATATTAAAATAAAAAAACCTCTATATACTATATTAGCATATAGAGGACGTAATATTGACTACGTGGTGCCACCTCAATTCGTTATATTAAAATAACGCTCTTTTACTGTACAAATATACAGTATACTCTATAACGGGAGAACCCGAGTTACATACTTTTTCAAAAATTTCTGTTTCTACTCACAAGTCCATTCCAACAATAAAACTGTATTGGTTTGCATCAAACACCAATTTTCTGAAATCAGTATTTATTGTGTACTTACTCTTGGTCAACGTTTTATTTTTATACTATTAACATTTATTTTAATCATTTTTTGATATTTGTCAATAATAATTGCAAATATTTTAAATAGAATATGCATGGTGCATTACAGCAAAATCTATTGCAAAATAATATAAATTTTACTATGATATAAAATGCAATTATTGATTATTTTAATTTATTATTTTATATACTTTTTTCAATCGTAAAAATAGTATAAACAAATATTGAAAGGATTGGCTTATTATGAGTTTCAAAGTAGTGCAAAATATTCCTTGTCCAGAGGAAATGTTAGAAAAAGTATCAATGTCACCAAAATTACAAGAAATTAAAAAACAGCGTGACCAAGAAATGAAATTAATATTAGAAGGTAAAGAAGATAAATTTATTGTTATTGTTGGTCCTTGCTCGGCAAGTGATGAAAATGCTGTTTGTGATTATGTTACTCGTTTGGCAAAGTTGAATGATGATGTAAAAGAGAAATTATTCATTGTTCCTCGTATTTATACCAACAAACCAAGAACAACTGGAGAAGGTTATAAAGGTATGCTTCACCAACCAGACCCTGAAAAGGGTGCAAATATACTAAAAGGTATTGAGGCACTCAGAAAAATGCATATCAAAGCGATTGAAGAATCTCATTTAACAGCGGCTGATGAAATGCTTTATCCAGAAAATTTACCCTATGTATCTGATATGCTTTCCTATATTGCTATTGGCGCACGTTCTGTTGAAAATCAACAACATCGTCTTGTTTCTAGCGGTATTGATGTGCCTGTAGGCATGAAAAATCCAACAAGTGGAGATTATACTGTTATGTTAAATTCCATTCATGCAGCACAATCAAGCCATACATTTATGTATCGTAAAAATGAAGTTTCTACAACAGGAAATCCTTATGCACACGCAATATTACGTGGTTCTGTCAACAAACATGGACAAAATATACCTAATTATCATTATGAGGATATGATATTAGTGCATGAACTTTATCAAAAACATGGTTTAATCAATCCTTGTGTAATAGTAGATGCAAATCATGCAAATTCTAAAAAAATATATTATGAACAGCCAAGAATTGTATCTGAAATTCTGCACAATAGAAAATTAAACAAAGAACTTCATAATATGGTAAAAGGTGTTATGATTGAAAGTTTTATTGAAGAAGGAAATCAAAAAACAGATGGTCATGTATATGGAAAATCTATTACAGATGCTTGTATAGGTTGGGATACTACAAAAGAATTACTTCTTTATATGGCAGACAATGTATAACAAAAAGGCACTCAATTTATTTTTTATAATGAGTGCCTTTTTTATTTTTATATTATCCTCTTATAAATTCCTGTATTGCCGTCTGTAAATCTTCACAGGTTAATAGTGATAGTCTTTGTCTTTCTTCTTTTTCTTTTACTATTTGAGATTTAAATATTGTACTTTCTTGCCATTCCATAAATCTTTCTGCTGCAACTGCCATAGTATGCTCTAGTAATCTTCTTGCTTCTCTACCATTTCCGAAATTCTCATCTTTCACTCTTTGCTCAAAAAATGGTAACAGTACATTTTCCCAGCCTTTTTCTAATCGAAATGTTGCATTATTTGCTAATACTTCAAATATATCAAGCATTTCTTTTGCAGTATAAGGTGAAAAATGAACAGTAAATGTAATTCTGCTGGCAATTCCAGGATTTTCATCTAAAAACCGTTTCATTTTATTGTTTTTTTCATTAATATCTCCACCATATCCTGCAAATATAATCAATTTATCATGGCTATGTTCTTCTACCTCAATACAAAGCTGTGCTAATGCCTCTTGTGAAAAATTGTCTGTCCTTTCTGTTTCATTATAATTTACAAGAGAATATGCCTCGTCTATTATAATAATATCATTTGTTTCAAATATTTGATGTACTTTATCAGAGGTTTGTCCAACATATTTTGCTTTTAGTTGTGTTCCTGTAATATAGGCAAGGCTTCCTCCAGAAAGTAATTCTTCCTCTATCATCATTTCTGCGAAATATCTTGCTGATGTTGTTTTTGCCGTTCCAGGGGGTCCTATAAATGCTAATACCTTATGTATAGGAGGTGTAGGTAAATGATAATCCTCTCTTTTTTTAGCAAATTGATATACTGCACCTAATTTACATAATGTATGTTTCATTTCCTGCTGTCCTATTACATTTTGACAAAGCCTATGATATGCTGCGGTCTGTTTTGGTGATACGTCCATACATTTTTTCTTTTGTCTTTCTGGTATTTGATGCTCTAAATGGTATTTACCATATTCCAAATATGCTTTTAAAAACTCATATTCTTGTACAGAAAGTCTTTTTTCAAATTTATTTCCTACCTCTGAAATATCAGTATTTGCTAATAATTCTAAAAATTTTAATCTATCATGATTAAATTTCATAATGCTGCTGTCATTTATAATAGCAAAATCAAAACCTTGATTTTTATAAACGGCATATATTTTTTGTATTGTTAATGATGCTTCTTCTGAAGGTGTTTTTGAAACATACATTGCATTTTCAAAAGAACGTTGTTCCAATTCTTTTAATTTTTTTTCTTCCATAATCAATAACCCCTTACAATCCGCATAGTTAAAAAAACAAATGTGTAGATAAAATTTACAAAATAAATGATAATGATATTTTTTTCAATCATATCCACACATTGCCTGTTACTCAAAATTAAAATGTTATTCTGTATAACTGCTGTTTGTTTCTATTGCTATTGTTTGAGAAGATTCATTCCATGCTATACCAATATCAAGTGCTTTTGCTAAATCTCTTAATTTAAAATAAGTATTTCCGTCTATATTATAAGCAGTCAATGCCTTTTCTATATTATCAAAATACAATTTTCCATCTGAAAGCAATGCTGTTTTATTTTTATTTGCACCTTTTTGCATTTCTCCCCCAGCTACACTATAAGGTGTATTTGTAAGCACATTGATTGCCCTTTCTTTTTCATTCCATAATGTGTCAAATTGCTTTTCTGTTCCATTAATAGCATATGCAATATCTCTCAATTTAAAATAATTAAAATCATTTATAACATAAGCATCAAAATCAACTTGCTTTCCATCTATAATCACATTTGATTGTGCTGCAATAGCATATTCTTGTTTTGGAAGTGCCTGTGACTCATTTGTTTCTACTGGGTCAAATACTACTGGAGCGTCTGAAAGTGTTGGTTGCTCTGGTTTTTGTTCCAGGTTCTGTTCTGGTTTCTGTTCATTTTGTTCTGGTGGTATTGTTTCTGTTGGTTTGTTTTGTTCTGGTATGGTATTTTCTGTTGATGTATTTTGTTCTGGTGGTGTTGGTATTTGCTGTCCTGTACCATCTTTTTGCGCATAATAATTCATAACTGCAACTTTACAATTCTGTCTGTTATCCAACAAATCTCTCAAACTAAAATAAAAACTACCTTGTATACCATATCTTTCATTTAATAAAAGTTCTTCTCCTATTTCTGATGCAACATCATCTTTATAAATTCCCTGTCCTATGTATAAATCTACATTTGTACCTTTCACTTCTTCTGTCCACCATTTTATCAATGTTTCATAATCTGCTGCTTCTGTGCCTCTTGACCAATAAATTTGAGGCACAATATAATCTACATATCTATTTTGTATCCATGTTCTGACATCACCATAAACACTATAATATCCCTCTGCGCCTTTTGTATCAGAACCAGTTGCATCAGAGCCTTTATTTTTCCATATTCCCATAGGGCTTATACCAAATGCAACATCTGGTTTAATAGATTGTATTGTTTCATGTACCCTTCTAATCATATCATTTACATTTGCCCTTCTTTGATTCGCCTGCTGTCCGTCTTGTGTTTCTCCTTCATTCAAAGGATAGCCATTAGGATAAAAATAGTCATCAAAATGAATGGCATCTATATCATAATTTTTTACAATTTCTTCAACAGTATCACAAATATATTGCTTTACCTGTTCATTTGCTGGGTCATAATACAAAGCGTTATTGTGTGAAATGACCCAATCTGTATGTAATTTTGCTGGATGATTTTCTGCTAATACGTTCATATCTGTGCCACTTGTTGTAATTCTATAAGGATTTAACCAAGCATGAAATTCCATACCTCTTTTATGTGTTTCTTCAATCATAAATAACATAGGGTCATATCCTGGATATTTTCCTTGTGTTCCTGTCAATATTTCTGACCAAGGATTAATTTGGGATGTATAAAAAGCATCTGATTTTGGGCGTACTTGTACTACAACAGTATTTAAGCCCATATTTTTAATTTCATCTAACTTTGTTATAAATTCTTGTTTTTGTTTTTCCATATCATTTTGCACAGAGGGATAATCTGCACTATAAACAGTAGAAATCCAAACAGCCCTCATATCATCTGATTGTTCTAGTGCTTCTGCTTTTTGTGGTGCTAATGCGCAAGCGCTTAGCAATGAAATACTTAATGCTACGGTAAGCCATTTTTTTAAACTTTTCATATTCATAATCCTTTCTTTTTATATATGTTTGATATTACTGCTGTTTTTTTATTATAACATCATTTTGCTAAACTGTCTTTATCATTATTGAAAAATACAATATTGTGTTGTATGATATACAAATATAGTTTGTATAGTATAAATGAGGTGAAAATTTATGGAATATGGATTAATAGGTGAAAAACTGGGGCATAGTTTCTCTAAAATGATACATGAAAAATTAGCAAATTATACTTATGATTTGCACCCTTTGCCAAAAACTGAATTAAATAATTTTTTTGAAAAAAAGGAGTTTCATGCTATTAATGTTACAATACCTTATAAAATTGATGTAATGCCCTATTTGTATCATATAGATGACAAGGCAAAAGCAGTAGGTTCTGTTAATACCATTGTAAATCAAAATGGTAAACTTTTAGGATATAATACAGATTTTGATGGTTTTTTATATCTTTTAAATAAAAATCATATTGATGTAAAAAACAAAAAAGTACTTGTATTAGGAAAAGGGGGTGCTTCCAAAGCAATTATTGCTGTATTAAATTATTTACAAGCAAAAGAAATTATAACTGTTTATTATAAAGATAGTCCTAATACTATAACATATGAAATTTGTCAAAAACTGCATAATGATGCAGATGTGATTATCAATACCACTCCTGTTGGTATGTATCCTAATATAGACGACTGCCCCATTGATTTAGAGCATTATACAAAATGCAAAGCTGTTGTTGATATTATATATAATCCTATTAAAACAAAATTGATATTAGAAGCACAAAAACGCAATATAATTGCCGTAGGCGGTTTAGAAATGCTTATTGCACAAGCAAAATATGCTGTTGAAATATTTTTAAACACTTCTATATCAGAACATCGTATTGATGATATTTATAAAGAATTGCTTTTTGAGAAAAAAAATGTTGTGTTGATTGGTATGCCAAGCTGTGGCAAAACCACAATAGGTATAGAACTTGCTAAACTACTTCAAAAAGATTTTGTTGATATTGATGCAGAAATTGTTTCAAAAATAGGTATGCCTATTTCTGATTACTTTGAAAAATATGGAGAATGTGCTTTTAGAGATATGGAACAAGAAGTCATAAAAGAATATTCAGTCAAAAATAATTTTGTTATATCAACAGGAGGCGGTTGTATTAAAAGAAAACAAAACATGATGTATTTATATATGAATGGAGCAATTTTATTCATACAAAGAGATTTATCAAAATTAGTAGTAGGAGAAGGGCGTCCTCTTTCCAGCAGTATTGAGGCATTAGAAAAAATGTATCAGGAAAGGCTTCCTCTTTATACTCTTTATGCTCAAAAATCTATTGAAAATAATACTACAACAGAATATGCTGTAAATCAGTCAAAAACAGCCTTTTTAGATATACTACAAAAATAAACAACAAAAGCGACTTTATAAAAAGTCGCTTTTTGTATTCCGTTCTAAACGAGAAATAAGAAAGAAATATATTTTTTGAGGATTAGGGAAGTTCCTCTTTATTATTTTCCATCAGTTGTTACGTTTACACCTGCATTTTTATCTTTTATAAATGCACCAATGATACCACAAATGATTGTTGGAACAAGCCAGTTAAAACCATATGTTGCTAATGGTAATGATTTTACAAAATCACAAGCTGTTACACCATAATTAGAAGCAGTTGTCAATACACTCATTATAAATGCGCCTAATGCCGCTGCTTTATAGATATTGTCATTTTTAATATTATTTGCAAATAATGCTAATACGATTACAGACAATGCTGCTGGATAAACTAAGTCTAATATAGGTCCAGAAATAGAAACGATAGTATCCAAACCTACATTTGCTAATACAGCACTTACTACACAAGTAATAATAACAACTGTTTTATAATTTACTTTTCCGTTTGTCAATTCTTCAAAAAATGCACCACAAGATGAAGCAAGACCTACTGATGTTGTTAAACAAGCAAACGCAACAACTACACCAAGGAATATTACACCACCCTGACCTAACAGAGATTGCACGATTTCTGTAATTAAGTTTGCTCTTGTAATGCTGTCGCCTGTATGTAATGTAGACATTGTTGCGCCTAAATATGTTAAACCACCATAAATAATTAAAAGACCAATACCTGCAACAATTGCTGCACCACCTGTTACTAAATTCTTTTCACCAATAGAAGTATAACCTTTTTCTTTTACTGTTTTCAATATAACGACACCAAAACAAAGTGCAGCCAAAACATCTAATGTTTGATAACCAGAAAGTACACCTGTTTGTACTACTGATTCAAGTTGTGTTGTATCGGATATTGGAGCGATTGGGGAAATAAAGCCTTTTATAATCATAATTAACAGACCAATAAATAATACAGGTGTTAAAAATTTACCGATAATATCTAATACAGAAGATTCATTCAAAGAAAGCACAATAGTAATTGCAAAGAATACAATACTTGTAACTGCTGTTACTACAACATTTCCTGCTTCCAAACCAAATATTGGCATAACAGCCATTTCATATGTTGTAGCGGCTGTTCTTGGAATAGCAATACAAGGACCAATACAAAGTACTGTCGCACAAGCCAATATTGTAGCAGGTATTTTACCGATATGACTCATCATACCATTAAAATCTGTATTTGCTCTAAGCATAGCAAATATAGCAACCAAAGCCAAACCAATATCTGCTATATAATAACTAACAAAACCCAGTCCCCAAGATGAACCTGCTTGCATACCTAAAAATGGAGGGAAAATAATATTACCTGCTCCAAAGAACATAGAAAACAGAGCCAAACCGATAACAAACATATCAGCCTTTTGATTTTTCATTTTAATCACATTCCTTTCACTCACTTTCACCCATTACACTAATAAACAGTTTCCAGTTTTTTTATTTTTCTTTCTTGTCATATTTAACTCCTCTCATATTTCCCTTATACACATTTTACTATAAAATCGAAAATTAGTATAGTGAAATTTTGCATTTTTTTAATTTTTTTTTCAAAACATTTAAAAATAGTTTTTGTTGTCTGTCAAATTCGTATACAATATTTGTCAATTTTATTTTTTTTATTACATATATTACAAAATAACACAATATTTAGTATCATATACATGATATTATTTTTATCAATATAGTATAATATATATACAAAAAATGCGGTTTTTTTGGTTTATAAACTGGTATTTTTATTTTTTTAATGATTACTTATGCAAAATAGACAGAAATTACATTTTTTACTATTTTTTAAGTCAAAAAATATCTATATTGTCATACAAGTAAAATATTCTTTACAATAATTTTAACAAAATATTTATGCTCTTTTTTATAAAAGCAAGCAATAATATAAACAAAATATATAAAGAGAATACATTTTAGTAACAAAAAAGCACAGATTTTCATCTGTGCTTTTTTTATTATTTTATTTTAATTATTTTGCTTCAGCCATTTTTTTGTAAGATTCTAATCTATTTTTTGCATCTTCTTCAGATTTCTGGAACAATTCTTCTGCAATTTCTGGGAATGTTCTTTGCAATGCACTATAACGTACTTCACTTAATAAGAAATCTCTAAAGCTTGCTGTTGGCTCTTTAGAATCCAATATAAATGGATTTTTGCCTTCAGCTTTCAATTCTGGATTGAATCTATACATATGCCAGTAACCAGCTTCTACAGCACGTTTGATTTCATTTTGCGCACCAGACATACCACCTTTTAAGCCATGGTTAATACATGGAGCATATGCAATAATCAATGATGGACCATGATATTTTTCAGCCTCAACCAATGCTTTTACAAGCTGATTTTTGTCTGCACCCATAGCAACCTGTGCAACGTATACATAGCCATAGCTCATTGCCATCATACCAAGGTCTTTTTTCTTAATTCTCTTACCAGATGCTGCAAACTGTGCAACTGCACCTGTTGGTGTAGATTTAGAAGATTGTCCACCTGTATTGGAATAAACTTCTGTATCAAATACCAATACATTTACATCTTCGCCAGATGCCAATACATGGTCAAGTCCACCGTATCCAATGTCATAAGCCCAACCGTCGCCACCGAATATCCATTGTGATTTTTTAACAAGTTGGTCTTTATTTTCTAATACATAAGAAACAATATTTTTTGCTTCTGCATCTGTACCAGCATATTTTGTTAACGCTTCTATTAATGCATCAGACGCTGCTCTGGAGTTTTCTCCATCTTCCATTGTTTCAATCCATTTATCAACAACAGCAGAAACAGAGCCATCAATACCTTTCAATGTTTCCAATTTATCTTTTAAGCCATTTCTCATTTGTTTTACAGCAGAAAGCATACCAAGTCCATATTCTGCATTATCTTCAAACAGAGAGTTTGCCCAAGCTGGACCTCTACCATCTTTATTTACTGTATATGGCATAGATGGTGCAGAACCGCCCCAAATAGAAGAACAGCCTGTTGCATTTGCAACATACATTCTATCACCAAATAATTGTGTTACCAATTTTGCATATGGTGTTTCGCCACAGCCTGCACAAGCACCAGAGAACTCAAGTAATGGTTGTTCAAACTGACTTCCTTTTACAGTGCCTTTATTTGCAGGGTTTGCTTTAGGTGCAACTTTGTCAACTGCATAATCCCAGTTATCAATTTCTGCTTCTTGTGTTGCAAGTGGTTTCATAATCAATGCTTTGCCTGGTGCTGGACAAACTTCTGCACAGCTTCCGCAACCCAAACAGTCAAGTACAGACACTTGCATTCTAAACTTCAAACCGTCTGCACCTTTCAAGCCTTTTGGTGCTACTGCATTAAATGCCTCTGGTGCAGCAGCTACTTCTTCTTCTGTCAACAAGAATGGACGGATAGAAGCATGAGGACATACATAAGAACATTGATTACATTGTATACATTTATCTGGTTGCCATTCTGGAACGTCTACAGCAACACCACGTTTTTCATAAGCTGCTGTACCGCATGGGAATGTACCATCTTCTCTACCATTAAATACACTAACTGGCAATTTATCGCCTTCTTGTGCATTCATAGGGTCAACAACATTTTTAACAAAATCTGTTTTTGGTCTTTCTGCTTTTGCTTCTTCATCAACAGCATTTGCCCATTCAGCAGGAACATCAATTTTAACAGCGCCATCTACACCTTTATCTACTGCAGCATAGTTCATGTTTAATATTGTGTCGCCTTTTTTACCATAAGATTTTGTAATAGCTGCTTTCATATATTCTACTGCTTGTTCAATAGGAATGATATTTGCTAATTTAAAGAAAGCTGCTTGCAATACAGTATTGATTCTGTTTCCTAAACCGATTTCTTTTGCAATATCTGTACCATTGATTGTATAGAAATTAATTTTCTTTTCAGCTAATTGTCTTTTAATGCTTGCTGGTAATTGTTTTTCCAATTCTTCTGGTGTCCAAACTGTATTTAACAAGAATGTACCACCTGGCAATAAATCAGAAACCATATCATACAAATGAACATATTCTTGTTTATGGCAAGCTACAAAGTTAGCTGTTTTTACCAGATATGTGGAGCGAATTGGTTTTTTACCAAAACGTAAGTGAGATTGTGTAATACCACCTGATTTTTTAGAATCATAGCTAAAATATGCCTGTGCATACATATCTGTATGGTCACCAATAATTTTAATGGAGTTTTTATTTGCACCGACAGTACCATCAGCACCCAATCCCCAGAATTTACAGCTAATTGTACCGTCGTCGCCTGTTACGTCTACTTCTTCTCCAATAGCAAGAGAACGATTTGTTACATCATCAACAATACCCATTGTAAAGTGATTTTGTGGTTTGTCTAATTTCAGGTTTTCATATACTGCAATAAATTGAGCAGGTGTAACGTCTTTAGAACCTAAACCATAACGTCCAGCTACAACAACAGGAGCTTGTTCTGCTTCATACATTGCTGTACATACGTCTTGATATAATGGCTCGCCCAATGCGCCAGGTTCTTTTGTTCTATCCAATACTGCAATTTTCTTTGCTGTTTTAGGAATTGCTGCTAATAATTTTTCAGCTACAAATGGTCTGAACAAATGTACTTTTACAAGTCCAACTTTTTCGCCTTTTGCTGTCAAATAATCAATTGTTTCTTCGATTGCTTCACAAGCAGAACCCATAGCAACAATAACACGTTCTGCATCTGCTACACCATAGTAATTGAATAAATCATAATTTCTGCCTGTAATTCTGCTGATTTCTTTCATATATTGTTCTACTACTGCTGGCAATGCATCATAGAATTTATTTGCTGCTTCTCTTGCTTGGAAATAAATATCAGGGTTTTGTGCTGTACCTCTAATCACTGGATGTTCTGGATTTAAAGCATTTCTCTTAAATGTGTTCAAAGCGTCCCAATCAAGAATTTTTGCTAATTCATCATAATCAATACATTCTACTTTCTGAATTTCATGGCTTGTTCTAAAACCATCAAAGAAATGTAAAAATGGTACTCTGCCTTTAATTGCAGAAAGATGTGCTACTGATGCTAAATCCATAACTTCTTGCACACTATTTGAAACAAGCATAGCAAAACCTGTTTGACGACAAGCCATAACGTCAGAATGGTCACCAAATATTGATAATGCTTGTGCTGCCAATGCGCGAGCTGTTACATGGAATACACCTGGCAATAATTCGCCAGCAATTTTATACATATTAGGAATCATCAATAACAGCCCTTGTGAAGCTGTATATGTTGTTGTCAATGCACCAGCTGCAAGAGAACCATGCACTGTTCCTGCTGCGCCTGCTTCAGACTGCATTTCTACTACTTTTACTGTTTGACCAAAAAGATTTTTCTTTCCATTTGCAGCCCAGTCATCTGTTTTTTCAGCCATTGGGGAAGATGGAGTGATAGGGAAAATACCAGCCACTTCTGTAAATGCATAAGACGCAAATGCTGCAGCTTCGTTTCCGTCCATAGTTTTCATTACTTTAGACATAAATTTTTCCTCCTTAAAAATAAATTACTTTCACTAGCTTACTTTTACCATTTTTCATTTTGCAAAAGTAGTATAACCATAGACAATATGATATTTTCATATTTTTATAAAATATGTTTCATAAGCCATCACTAATTTTAAAAAACTGTATTGTTTTTATAAAATATTTTTTAATATATACGATTTATTGATATGATACTAAATCAATTCTATTTCAGCATATTTTTTCAACATATTTTATTGTCAATGTTATACTGCTAATAATTGAATTATACATTTTTTTTAATTATTTTTCAATGGAAAAGCTGTAAAAAATTGCTAGGTTTCTCATTTTATACAGTATAAAAATAGGAATTGTGTCATTTTTTTCAAATGTAGCTCTTTTTCGTATACATTATACAATTATTATACTATTCTTTTGCTTTTTTTGTCAAGGTTGATTTTGCTGAAGTAAAAATTGATAATTATCTTTTAGCAATTTTTTTATTTCTATAAAAGGAATGATATATTCTTCCTCTGTACCCTGTTCATTTTGCCAAAAAACAACAAGTCCTTTATCTTTGTCAAAATAAAACTGTTGTTCTGTTTGTTCTGGCAATTCTTTTAATTGTATTGACAATTCTTTTGCTAGTTTTTGATAATAATCTTTTTTTCTAAACAAATCACCTAATTTTAAAAATTTTTGTGTCTGCAAATCAATATTAATTGTTTTTTTATGATACTCTGTTTTTCCATCGCTTTCCATTTGTTCTAAAAATACAATGCTAATCAATTCTTTACTTCTATAAGGTACAGTATATTTTGCACTTAATTTTGATATTGTAGTATCTTTTTCATGTTTCGTCATATAATCATGTATTTGCTCTGTTGTATCAGAAGATAATTTATGATTTAAGTTTTTTTCATAATTTCCATCATTTAATCCAATAATGACAGGCACTTCCACATTATAATAACGATTTCCTTTTTCATAAAACATATTATTTTTATAAACAATAGGACGTTGTATTGCTTCTGTTCTCAATGTAATTTGCTTTTGTTTTCCATTCCATATAATATTTGTATCAAAATTTTCTGACATAAAATCTGCTGTAACATAAGTACAGCCTTTTTTCATAACAGGAGGGTCTTGCAATATTACACCATATCCATTCACAGCCGCTTTTTGTTTATCTGTTTCTATTCTAATATTTTTTCCTTGATATTGTATTATAGTTGCATGATTTTGTTTGTCCCATGTTACACTGCCGTTTAATTCTTCAATTACCCATCTTAAAGGAATGAGCAATTTTTGTGTTTGCTCATCAATTACAGGCAAATTTTTCATTGACTCATCAAATATTTTTGTACTTCCATTTATAGTATATTCTTCTTTTCCAATAGAAAACTCCATTTCATTGTCTGTATTCAAATGCATACCTACATAAACAGACGTACAAATCATAACGCTTGCGGCAACAGCAATCACCGTCAATTTTTTCAGTGTCATTCCATTTCCGCCTTTCCTTCTATTATCTTTATAAAAAGACAATAAAATTCTTTTATTCTTCTACTTTGATTATATCAATACCTAATTCTTGTAGTTGTTTTTGTTCAACAACATTTGGTGCATCTGTCATAGGACAAGAAGCATCTTTCACTTTAGGGAATGCAATGACATCTCTGATACTAGATGCGCCAGACATCAACATAATAATTCTATCAAGCCCAAAAGCAAGACCACCATGAGGAGGTACACCATATTTAAAAGCATCTAACAAAAACCCAAATCTTTCCTGTGAATCTTCTGGTGTAAATCCTAACAATTCAAACATTTTTTGCTGTATATCTCTTCTGTGTATTCTGATACTGCCTCCACCTAATTCATAGCCGTTTAATACAATATCATATGCTTTTGCTCTTACTTTTCCAGGGGCTGTATCAAGTAGTTCTAAATCCTCGTCCATAGGAGCTGTAAATGGGTGGTGTACTGCAACATATCTGTTTTCTTCCTCGTCCCATTCTAACATAGGGAATTCTGTTATCCACAAAAATGCAAAATCATTTGATTTTGTTAATTCCAATCTTCTGGAAAGTTCCAATCTTAAAGCACCTAAAGAATCAAATACAACTTTATTTTTATCTGCACAAATTAATATCAAATCTCCTGCTTCTGCCTGCATAGCATTTACAATTTCTTGTAATTTTTCAGGTGTAAAGAATTTTGCAATTTGAGATTTCAATGTGCCATCTGGATTTACAGCAATCCATGCAAGCCCTTTCGCTTGATATGTTTTCACAAATTCTACAAGGCTATCAATTTGTTTTCTTGGGAAATTACCACAGCATTTTGCATTAATTGCTCTTACACTTCCGCCATTTTCCAAAGCATTTTTAAACACAACAAACTCTGTATCTTTTACGATATCGGAAATATCTTTCAACTCCATACCAAAACGGATATCTGGTTTATCAGAACCAAAACGCTCCATTGCTTCTTGATATGTCATTCTTTGTAAAGGAAGTTTTATTTCCACATCAAGTAATTCTTTAAATACTTTTTGCATCATTCTCTCATTGATATCCATAATATCATTTTCTTCTACAAATGAAAGTTCCATATCAACTTGTGTAAATTCTGGTTGTCTGTCTGCTCTTAAGTCCTCATCCCTAAAGCACTTTGCAATCTGATAATATCTATCCATGCCAGAAACCATTAAAAGTTGTTTATAAAGCTGTGGTGATTGTGGCAAACCATAAAAATTACCAGGGTGTACACGGCTTGGCACTAAATAATCTCTTGCGCCTTCTGGTGTACTTTTTCCCAATATAGGTGTTTCAATTTCCAAAAATCCTTCTTTATCTAAAAAGGAATGAATTACTTGTACCACTTTATGACGCAACATAATATTTTTTAATTGACTTGGACGTCTTAAATCAAGATATCTGTGTTTTAATCTCAAATCATCTTTTACTGTGATACTGTCCTCAATTTGGAAAGGTAATGCATCACTTTCAGACAATATTTTGATTTCTTCTGCAATAATTTCAATTTTGCCTGTTTTCATATTTTCATTTATATTTCCATCTGTTCTTGCACTTACTTTACCTTTTACAGCTAAAACAAATTCACTACGTACAGTTTCCGCTTTTTCAAACAATGTTTTTTCTGCTGTATTTCCATCGACTACAATTTGCACAATACCTGTTCTATCTCTCAATGCAATAAATAATAACTGTCCCAAATCTCGGCGTCTTTGTACCCAGCCCATTACTGTCACGTTTTCACCAATCATTGTTTCTGTTACATTTGCACACATATGGCTTCTTTTTAAGCCTGTCATAGATTCTCCCATAAAATTCATTTCTCCTTATATGATTATAATAATAAACTACATCTTACTATAATCACTTTTTATAAAAATGTAAATATCAGAAATCAAAAAACATTCTTTTTTTTATAGTATTTCAATATTTTGACTTTATTATCAAAATACGTTATACTAGTATAAAAATAATACTTCTTTATAAAGGGGGACATGATTTATGGATAAATCAATTATTACCATCAGTAGAGAATATGGTAGTGGTGGTAGACTAATAGGAAAAACACTTTCAAAATTATTAGATATTCCTTTTTACGATAATGAATTAATTACATTGTCTGCACAAAAAACGGGACTTTCACAGGATTATTTTAAAGAATCAGAATCTGCTTCTGTTGGAAATATACTTTTTTCACTTTCCAATCTTTTGCCTAACAATTCCCCTCACGAAGTATATGGTTTGCCTCTTACGGAAAAAATATTTCTTGCTCAATCACAAGTTATTCGGGATTTAGCAGAAAAAGGGTCTTGTGTCATTATAGGTAGATGTGCTGATTATATATTGAAGGAAAATGAAAACTGTATCAATGTTTTCATTCATGCAGATATAAAAGACAGAATTCGCAGAGTAGTGGATACTTATGGCTTATCTGAAAAACATATTGAGCATATCATTACAAAAACAGATAAACGTCGTGCAAATTATTATAGTTATTTCAGTAATCAAAAATGGGGACAGGCAGATAATTACGATTTAGTATTAAATACATCAAAAATCAGTATTGAAGATGCTGCTGAAATTATTAAGGCTTATATATTATTAAAACAAAAATAAAGAGTGTTACAAAACACTCTTTATTTATTTTATATCATTCATACCGCAATGCTGTAATAGGGTCAGATTTTGCCGCTTTTCTTGCAGGATATAATCCAAAGAAAATACCTACTAATGCAGAAAATGCAAAAGCCATAAGCATAACAGAAGGTTTTACAACAACATCAACACCTAGTGCAGTGCCACCAGCAATGACAATACCAGCACCTAAACTCGCACCAATAATGCCACCTACCAAAGATATTACAGCAGACTCAATTAAAAACTGCGTCAAAACATCTCCTGTTCTTGCACCTAATGCTTTTCTGATACCTATTTCTCTTGTTCTTTCTGTAACAGAAACAAGCATAATATTCATAATGCCAATACCACCTACAACAAGAGAAATCGCAGCAATCGCTCCTACCGCAATAGAAAGTGTTCCTAGTATGGAGTCTGCTTCTCCCATAGCTTCCCTAGCAGAAGAATATTTGACATCTTCTGGCTGAGCATTTGTCATTCTTGCTACATAATTTGTAAATGTGTTTTGAAATGTAGCGGGAGCATTTTCAGATACAAACATATCAATTATCCAAGCACCTTGAACATTGATGTCAAATATAACGCTTTCAGGTACATAAGCAAGACCTCTTGTGTTGTCTGTACCTCCTATCAATTTCATAAGCACAGATTGACTGTTTCGATAAACACCTACAATATTAAAATCATCTACAACACTACCACTACCAAAACCGCCTCTTGTATATTTTAATTTCATTTTTTTTCCTACTACATCAGCAGTACCAAATAATTCTATAGCAGTAGCTTCTTCTAATACAATATTATTTTTTTTGCCTTCATAATCTTTGTCATTTATCATTCTTCCTGCTATAATATCTACTTTCTGTACTTTTTCATAGCCACCTCTTACCCCTGTGCATACAATATCATAATTTTTTCTGCCATTGATACCTGTAGCGGTTCCACCTTCATTTACTGAAATATACTCAATATTATCTGAAAATACAGAAGCAATTTCATTAAATTGGTCAGCAGTAAAATTTTCACTGTAATAATAGTAGCCATCAAATTTCATAACATAACATCTTACTCTATTTAATCCAATTTCTTCATATTCTTTAGCGAACATACTTCTCATAGTATCACCAATAGAAACAATCGCAATAACAGAACTGATACCTATAATCATACCAAGCATTGTCAAAAAAGAACGCATTTTATTCACTCGAATAGCGGTGAGTGCAAGTTTCATATTTTCCCACAAAAGCATTATGTATTTTCCCCCTTTCTGACATCGCTCATAATTTGTCCGTCTTTAAAACGTATTACTCTATTAGTAAATTCGGCAATATCATCTTCATGTGTAACAATAATAACTGTAACACCCTCTTTATTTAATTCTGTAAACAATTCCATAATTTCCACAGAAGAAGCAGTATCTAAATTTCCTGTTGGCTCATCTGCAAGTATAATAGGGGGGTCGTTTGCTAATGCTCTTGCTATTGCTACTCTTTGTCTCTGTCCGCCAGATAACTCTTGTGGCAAATGGTTGAGTCTTTTTTCAAGTCCCACTTTACATAAAAGTTCTTTCGCCCTTTGATGTCTTTTTCTTGTTGCTACTTTGCCATATATCATAGGTAATTCTACATTTTTCATAGCAGAAGTTCTAGGTATCAAATGGAAAGATTGAAATACAAAGCCTATTTTTTTGTTTCTGACAAGTGACAATTTATTTTCAGAAAGTTTCCCCACTTCAATGCCATCCAGATAATAATGTCCGTCTGTTGGTCTATCCAAACAGCCTAATATATTCATAAGTGTTGACTTTCCAGAGCCAGATTGTCCCATAATTGCAACATACTCGCCCTGTTCAATAGACAAATTGATTTTTTTTAGTGCGTGTACTTGTATCGCACCTGTATCATATATTTTATTCAAATCCTGTATTTTAATAATTTCACTCATGTCATACACCTGCCTATTCTACACTATCTGTTTCGGCATTATCTGTATTGTCATTTGTGTTATTTTCTGTATTTTCGTCAGTATTGTTTTCTGTATTTCCTTCTATATCTTCATCTTTTTCTGTATTATCTTCTTCATTATCATTTTGATTCATTTGTTGCATCATTTCTGGTGTTGTTACAGCAGTTCCTTCTGTTAAATCAGGTGTTGGGGACACAACAATATTATCTCCTTCTTGCAACATATCACTAAATATTTCTACATTCAAATCATTTTCTATACCTGTTGTAACTGGTATCACTTCAATTTTATTTTCACTATTTACACGTAATACAGAAATTGTTCCATCTGGATTTTGTTGTAAACACTCCAGAGGTAATATTAATGTGTCTTTACTTTCTGCAATCAATATTTCTGCCTTGGCATTAATACCTGCAATCAATCCCTTTGTATCTCCTGTAATACGTACTGTTGTTGGTATGACTCTTTCAGTAGAGCCCGCTTTTTCTTCACCAGTAGGAGAAATTCTGTCAACAATACCTTCTACAAACTCATCTTTTAATATATCCGCTGTAATAGTAGCTGTTTGACCAATTTCTATTTTACCAATATCATATTCACTAATTAATATCTCCATTTCTAACTGGTCAATATTTTCCACTACAAACATAGGTTTATCATCATCTGTATCATCTGCAAATCTTCCTAATTTTATATTTACCCTTGTAATTGTACCATCAATAGGGCTTGTAATTTGACATTCTTCCAAATCCTGTCTTTTATTATTCAATTCTGTTTGTAACATAGCAATACTTTTCGCACGAGAACCTGCGGAATTATCCCCAGAATTTTCTATACTTTTTAAATCTGCCTCTGTTGCTACTACTTTACCATTTTCTACTGTATAACTATCTACAATTTGCTGTGCTGATTCATATGTATTTTTGATTTCCTTTAAAGATTCCTCTGTTTCTACACCTGCATCTACCAATGTTTTTAAATTGTCATATTTTCTTTTTGCTTCATCTCTATCCAATACTGCTTTTTCATATGCTGTTTGCTGGTCTTTCAATTTATCTTCTAATTGTGCTTTTGCCAGTTCCACATTCTGCGCACTTCTTGAGCTTGCCTCATTGCTTTCCACTTTTGCTAATGCTAATTGGTCTTCTGCTCTTTTAATATCTTTTTTTAATGTATCAGAATCCAGCACTGCAAGCACTTGTCCCTTTTTTACTCTGTCGCCTTCTTTTACATTTAACTGCAATACTTCATAATGCAGTCTTGAAACAATTTCTGCACTCTCTGTACCCTCCAAAGGCGCACGCAAAGAAATACTATCTTGTATATCACCCTTTATAATGGGTGTTGTTGACACCATACTTCCAATATCTGTATTTGGTGCATTTGATTTTTTATAATATACAGTACCTGCTATTAAAGCAATCACTACTGCAATTACTATCCCTTTTTTGTGAGCCAACAATTTTTCCTTCATAGCTTTTATCCTCGCCTTTCTCAATGCTTATTTTGTTTTTATTAATACGATACATTCCCCTAAACAACTTCAAAAAGAGATATATTTTTATTGTTTTTTTAGTATACAATAAAAATATTAATTTTTTTACTATAAAAATCTTACATTTTATCAAAATATTTCATACAATTACATAAAACCTTTTTTCCAAACAGCAGGCGAAAAAAGCATAACAAGAGGAAATATTTCTAATCTGCCTAAAAGCATATCCATACATAAAACTAACTTTACAAAAGGTGAAAATATGGAAAAGTTTTCTACTGGTCCAACACCTCCCAATCCTGGACCAACATTTCCTACACAAGTCATAACAGCAGTAAGAGACGTTGTAAAATCAAAATTATCTACAGAAATGATGATAAAACTGCCAAATATTAAAAAAACATATATTACAAAAAAACTTGTCACACTGTCTACTGTTTCCTGCTCTATTTTCATACCATCTAATTTTATAATATTGACCGAGCGAGGGTGTACCATTCTTTTCAATTCCTGTGTAATCATTTTTAATACAATCACCAAACGAGATACTTTTAAACCTCCTCCTGTTGAGCCTCCACAAGCACCAATCATAACAATAACAATTAATATTGTTTTTGAAAATTCTGGCCATAGTTCAAAATTTGCTGTAACAAATCCTGTTGTGGTAATCAATGCAGTTACCTGAAAAAAGGCATTACGAAATGCTTGTTCTATGCTATCATACATTGTTGCAATATTTGCTGTAATTAGTAGTGTTGCAATGCCTATAATGCCTAAATAATAACGTAGTTCTTCATTTTTAAATATATTTGCAAAGTCTTTCATAAGTAATAAATAAAATAAATTAAAATTAATACCAAATATTGTCATAAATATCGCAATAATATATTCTATATAAGCACTATTATATGCTGCAATACTTGTATTTTTAATGCTATATCCTCCTGTGCCTGCGGTAGAAAATGCTGTCACTATACTGTCAAAAAGAGGCATACCCCCAGCAATTAAAAATATCATTTCTGCAATCGTCAAAAAAACATAAATTAAATATAATAATTTTGCAGTAGATTTCACTTTAGGTACTAATTTCCCCACCAATGGACCAGGTGCTTCTGCCTTCATAATATACATAGAGCGGTCACCACCCATAGGTATAATAGCAAGCAAAAATACAAGTACACCCATACCCCCAATCCAATGGGTAAAACTTCTCCAGAACAATATGGATAATGGCAAGCCTTCAATTTCATTTAATATGCTTGCTCCTGTAGTAGTAAATCCTGATACTGTCTCAAAAAAACTATCCACAAAAAAAGGGATTGTTTCTGAAAAATAAAAAGGCATTGCTCCAAAAAATGATAAAACTATCCAAGAAAGTGCTGTAATGACAAAACCCTCTCTTGCATATATATCTTTATTTTTAAATTTTATGCTTGTTAATATTGTACCAAGCCCCCAAAGCATTATAATTGTTGTCAAAAATGCTTTTGTAGATGCTGTTTCTGACTTTACAACAGCAATCAATGCTGGCACAATCATAAGACAGCCCTCAACTTTCATAAGATTTCCTAACATATATATAATCATATTATAATTCATAGTATTTACCTCGTATGCTGTAATATATCTCTTAAATCAGACAAATGTTGATTTGTTGTAACAACAATCACACCATCACCCACTTCAATGATATCATTTCCTCCAGGTATAATAATTTTTCCATTTCTTACAATGGTTGCAATTAATATTCCTTTTTTTGTTTTTAAATCTTTCAGAGGAATTCCTATAAATTCTCCACCTTTTCTGACCCTGAATTCTAGTGCCTCTACTTGGTCATTGATAAGCATATGAAGTGTTTCCACATTACTTCCCATAGAATTCTGCATTGCTCTGACATAGCGTACAATACTATTCGCAGCAATGCTTTTAGGTGCGATAAAACTATCTACATCCAATGCATTTAATATTTCTGGAAAAGAAATTCTATTTACTTTTGCGATTGCTTTTGGTACTTTGCACGCTTTTGCCAGCATAGATACAATAATATTTTCTTCGTCCATACCTGTTAGCATAACAATCGCATCTGTTTTTTCCAGTCCTTCTTCTCTTAAAAGTTCTCTGTCTGTACCATCTCCATGTATAATTACTGCCTCAGGAAGTTGCTCACAAAGATACTCACATCTTTTTAAATCTTTTTCAATAATTTTTATTTTCATATGAGCGCTTGTAATTAAATGATTCGCTAAATAATATGCAATACGTCCTCCACCTATCATAAGTACCCTTTTAATTTTATTACTAAATACACCAATTGCTCTAAAAAAACGTACAATCTCATCTCTTGATGCTGTCAAATTGATTTTGTCACCAGATTGTAAAACAAAATCACCAGATGGAATATATACCTCATCTTTTCTTTGTACAGCACAAATCAATACTTTTACTTGATATTCTTTATATAATGCAAAAAGTGGCATACCTACAAGAGGACTGTTCTCTCCTATTTTATATTCAATTAATTCTACACGTCCCTTTGCAAATGTTTCTATTTTTAGCGCAGAAGGAAATTTCAAAAGACGAGCAATTTCATCTGCGGCAAGCAATTCTGGATTTACTGTCATACTTAATCCCAATTCTTCTTTTATAACGTCCATTTGAAAAAAATATTCTGGATTTCTAACACGAGCAATGGTATGCTTTACACCATGTTTTTTACCTATTAAACAACAAAGCATATTCACCTCATCAGCTGAAGTTGCTGCAATTAGCAAATCAGCTCGTCCCACCTCTGCCCTTTGTTGTACAGCATAGCTTGCTCCATTTCCCTCTATACAAAAAACATCCATTGTATTACTTGCATTTTTTAATATCACAGGGTCATTATCAATAATTACAACATCATGACCCTCCATAGATAACTGTTTTACAATAGTACTACCAACTTTTCCTTCTCCTACTACGACTATTCTCATTAAAAATACACCGCCTTTCTAAAACAAATTTATTATAACACAAACTATAAAAATAACGATATAAATACAATGATATTTTATAATATATCATCATATTTTTTATACTATAGTATCTATTTTCAATTGTATACAGAAAATCACCACTATTTATATAAAATTAGAAATTGTACTGACAATGCGTGACAATTCAAAAAAATACTATTTTATAGTATATTTATATAAAATTTTATTTTATTTACATTATATTTTTATTAGTATTGCAATATAATACGAAATAATTTTCCACAAAATTATATAATAATTGACAATACTTTATTAATTGGTATATAATAAGACAATATTACACTTATGAGGGGGAAAAGACATCATGCAAAAGAAATTTACAAAATACTTAAGTCTTTATATGTTAATTGCATTTATTGTCATTATGAGTATTATATTTGCACTTCAAACAATACTAGCACAATCTAATCAAAAAAAAATAGCATTAGACAAATTAAACACCATTCATGAAACATTACACCAAAATGATGAAGAAATTGAAAAAATAAAAAGTGATTTCGCAAAAGAGGCACTTATCAAAGCAAGAATGTTTTCTTATGTCATAGCGCAAAATTCTGAAATGTTGAATTCTCTTGATGAAATGCAGAGTATGGCAGATTTACTTCATGTTAATGAGGTACATGTTACAGATGAAAACGGTGTGTTATTATGGGGAAATATGCCAATATATTATGGTATGGATTTCCATAGCAGTGAACAAACAAAACCTTTTACTACAATATTAACCAATCCCTCATTTGAGTTGGCACAAGAGCCACAGCCAAATGGCGCAATCGGAAAAATGTTTCAATACATTGGTGTATCCAGACAAGACCAAGCAGGTATTGTCCAGGTTGGTGTAGAGCCCGAAAAATTAAATACTGCTTTAGCGAACAATACCATAGATAAAGCATTAGAAAACATTGAATATGGTACAACTGGATATGTATTTGCAGTAGATACCGATACGGGGCTTATGGCAACAGGTAATCAAGAAATGTCATATAAAGATTTTGGTGTTTCTGATAAGCTTATTTCAAAAGGAAGTTATTTAGGTTTAACTACTATAAATGGTAAAAGAGTATATATCGCAACAGAACAGCATGATAATTATTTTATTGGTTTAGCACTTCCTACAAAAGAATTATATCAATCACGTAATTTACAAGTATTTTCATTTTTAATTATTTGCCTTACTATATTTATTGCCTTAGTTACTATTATTAATTCTCTTTTAAAAAAGCAAGTTTTATATGGTATACAGCAAATTATACAAAAACTTCAAAAAATTACATCTGGTGATTTAGATGTAGAAGTAGATATTTATACAAATCAAGAATTTCATGATTTAAGTACCAACATTAATCAAATGGTTGCTAGTATAAAACAAAGTATAGAACAAAGCAAAAATTTAGTACAGGAACAAAATGGGGTTGTACAAAGAGTAAAACAAGTTGCAGTAGCATTATCTGATACATCAAAACAAACACTACACGTTTCTGAAAGTATTGCAGAAGACACTGTAACGCAAAAACAATATATGTCTACATTACTTTCTGATATGGATAATCTTCTTTCAAAATCTAAAAAAAGTGAAGATATTTCTAATGAATTTGTTAATAATGCAAATGATATGATTCAAAATATGAATCAAACAAGTGAAGATATGAATCAAATGATGAACTCTATACAAAGTATTTCTGAAACTGCTGAAAAAATTAAAAATATCATTGGCAACATTGATTCTATTGCACAATCTACAAATATGCTTTCATTAAATGCGTCTATTGAGGCAGCAAGAGCAGGACAAGCTGGAAAAGGATTTGCAGTTGTTGCAACACAAATTGGCTCTCTTGCTGGAGAAAGTACAGCAGCCTCTAAAACAACAAGCGATTTAATTATTGCAACATTAAATGCAATAGAATCTGGTGAAAAATTTGCACAAAAAGCAAATGAGGAATTTAAAAAAGTAATTTCTGACACTACAAAATCTCAGCAAACAATATTAGAATTAATTAATATTTTTAAAGAACAAGCAAGCATGGTACAAAATGCAACATCTGATATCAATCGTATTTCAAATGTTATACAAAATACAACAAATATGATAGAAGAAAATAAAAATACATCACATAAATTATCACAGCAAGCGGAAATGTTAAAAAACATTACAGTATAAGTAACATATAAAAAAGAAGGTATTATAATAAATACCTTCTTTTTTTATAATTTTATATTCTTATGCCTGCTGTAAAGCCTTGTCTTTCCTTCTTCTTTCTTCGATAGCTTTTTTGGCAATCATATCTTTTACTTTCATCAATCTTGTCGTGCTTGCTCTGTCATTCTCTTCCAATTTCATAGAAATATATTTTATTGTTTCTTCATAATTTGGTATCATGACATTTTCAAGTGCATTTACCCTTCTTCTTGTCTTTTCAATTTCTTGTGCTAAAAGCTGTGCTGTTTTTTCACTTTCTGCCAATCTAAGTAATGGTTGCATAGCATCAGAGAAAGATTCCATAGCACTATCCAATTCACCAGAAGTAAAAGCAAGTCCATAAGGATATATGTCAGATTGATTGTCTTCTGTTTTAAAATCAAACACAGGCACATTAACACTCATGATATTTTTTACAGAAACATCTACTGCTACGGATTGCTTTGGCATCATCAACGCCTCACCTAAAAACTCTTGACTTAATACAGCTCTTGCAATAATAAAATTTTTATAAGCACCATCAAGTGCTTTTTCTGCTTGTTCTCTCAATCGCTTATTTTCTTTTACAATATCCAAAAACTGTTTCATGAGTTCGTCCAATTTATCTTTCAGCAATTTATGTCCTCTGATAGCTGTTTTCAACTGTCTTTTCAATCGTGTCATTTCCATACGGGTTGGATTTACATTTAATTTTGCCACAGTTTATCACTCTCCCTCTGGCAAATATTTCTCCAAATACTCGTCACGAATACGTTTTAATTCACTCTTAGGAAGCATTCTAAGCAATTTCCAGCCAACTTCCAATGTCTGCTCTATTGTTCTATCTGTTTTAAATCCTTGAGAAACATATTCATTTTCAAATTCTGTTGCGAATTTTGCATATACTAAGTCAACATCAGAAAGAGCAGATTCACCAAGTATCGCCATCAATTCTTTAGCATCTTTTCCTCTGGAATATGCCGCAAATAGCTGGTTCATAGTATCCGCATGGTCTTCTCTTGTTTTGCCTTTGCCAATACCTTTATCTTTCAAACGGGAAAGTGATGGCATAACGTCAACAGGAGGCTCTACACCTTTTTTATACAAATCTCTTGTTAATATTATCTGACCTTCTGTAATATATCCTGTCAAGTCAGGTATAGGGTGTGTTTTATCTTCTTCAGGCATTGTTAAAATAGGAATCATTGTAATAGAGCCTTCTTTGCCTTTCATTCTTCCAGCTCTTTCATACATTGTTGCTAAGTCTGTATACAAATATCCAGGATAACCTCTACGTCCAGGAACTTCTTTTTTAGCCGCAGAAATTTCACGCAATGCCTCTGCATAGTTTGTAATATCTGTAATAATAACTAATACGTGCATACCTTGTTCAAAAGCTAAATATTCAGCTGCTGTCAATGCCATTTTTGGTGTAGAAATACGTTCAACAGCAGGGTCATTTGCAAGATTTACAAACACAACAGAACGGTCAATCGCACCTGTTGCTTTAAAGTCATTTATAAAGAATTCCGCATCTTCAAATGTAATACCAACAGCGGCAAATACAACGGCGAATTTAGAATCTGTACCTCTAACTTTTGCTTGTCTTGCTATCTGTACAGCTAAATTTGCATGAGGCAAACCAGCCGCAGAGAATATAGGTAATTTTTGTCCTCTAACCAATGTATTCAAGCCATCAATAGCAGATACGCCTGTTTGTATAAATTCCGCAGGGTATTCTCTTGCTGCGGGGTTAATAGGTGCGCCATTTACGTCAAGGCGTTTTTCTGGTATAATTTCAGGACCACCATCAATAGGTTTTCCCATACCACTAAATACACGTCCTAATATGTCAGGAGAAACACCAAAGTCAAGGCTTTTACCCAAAAAACGTACTTTACTTTCAGAAAGATTGATACCTGTTGAAGCCTCGAAAAGCTGTACCAGAGCATTATCTCCATTTACTTCCAATACCTTACATCTTCTGATTTCACCATTTGCAAGCTCAATTTCACCAAGCTCATCATATTTTACATTTTCAACGCCAGTAACTACCATAAGAGGGCCTGCTACTTCTTGAATACTTTTATATTCTTTTATCATAATTCCTCAGCCCCTTTCTTAATTAAGTCGTTTACTTCTGTCTGTATATCTTTTTCAATTTCATCATATGCTTTATCAACATTTTCTTCTTCTACATATTTTGCACGTCCAATTCTTTCAATAACAGACATTTTTGTAATTTTTGTAATAGAAACACCTTGCGCAATCGCCTCTCCAGCAATTCTATAAAATTCCAATATCAGTCTTAACATTCTGTATTGTTTATGCAAAGATGTATATGTGTCTACTTCATGGAATGAATTTTGATGCAAGAAGTCTTCACGAATAGAACGAGAAGTCTCCAATATCAATCTATCACTGTGTGAAAGTGAATCTACACCAACCAACTGCACAATTTCTTGTAATTCTGCTTCCGTTTGAAGTAATTTCATTGCTTCTTGTCTTTGTTTTGCAAAATGTTCATCTACATTTTTATCTGTCCAAACATCAACTTTATCTTGATACAATGAGTAACTTGTCAACCAGTTAATTGCAGGGAAATGACGTTTATAAGCCAGTGATGCATCTAATCCCCAGAATACTTTTACAATTCTCAGTGTTGCCTGTGAAACTGGTTCAGATGTGTCACCACCTGGAGGAGAAACTGCACCAATCGCTGTTAATGTTCCCATTCTACCCTCATTTCCTAAACAAACAACTCTGCCGGCTCTTTCATAGAATTGTGCTAAACGGCTACCTAAATAAGCAGGATAACCTTCTTCACCAGGCATTTCTTCCAAACGTCCAGACATTTCACGCAATGCCTCTGCCCAACGAGAAGTAGAATCCGCCATAAGCGCAACGCTATAACCCATATCTCTAAAGAACTCTGCAATGGTAATGCCTGTATAAATAGATGCCTCACGTGCCGCAACAGGCATATCTGATGTATTTGCAATTAATACAGTTCTCTGCATTAATGATTCTCCAGTACGAGGGTCTTTTAATTCTGGGAACTCATTCAAAACGTCTGTCATTTCGTTTCCACGTTCTCCACAGCCTATATATACAACGATGTCTGCATCTGCCCATTTTGCAAGCTGATGCTGTGTTACTGTTTTACCACTTCCGAAAGGACCAGGAATCGCAGCAACACCACCCTTTGTAATAGGGAAAAATGTATCAACAACTCTTTGTCCTGTTACCAAAAGGGAATCAGGAGATTGTTTTTCTTTGTAAGGTCTTTCTTTACGAACAGGCCATTTTTGCATCATAGTAAGAGGAACATCTTCCCCTTTTTCATTTGTTATAATACAAACAGTTTCCTCTATGGTAAAATCTCCCATATATATTTCTTTGATTTTGCCAGAAATACCATAAGGAACCATAATTTTACAAGTTACAACTGCTGTTTCTTGTACTGTACCAATTACATCACCAGCAACAACTTCATCACCATTGTTTTTTACTGGTTCAAATTTCCATTTTTTTTGTCTATCTAAGGAATCTACTTCAACGCCTCTTTGAATATTTGTTCCAGATACTTCATAAAGTTTTGCTAATGGTCTTTGAATACCATCATAAATTGTAGAAATCAATCCAGGACCAAGTTCAACACTCATAGGCATACCCAAAGATACTACTTCTTCTCCAGGACCAAGTCCTGATGTTTCTTCATATACCTGTATGGAGGCATTATCTCCATGCATTTCGATAATCTCACCAATCAAACGCTTTTCAGAAACACGAACAACGTCAAACATATTGGCTTCTCTCATGCCCTCTGCTACAACAAGAGGACCTGACACTTTAATGACTGTGCCTGTTTTCATATCTATATTCACCCACATTCTATTGTTCTTATACTCGTGGCTTTTCATCATTCAGCCTTTGTTGCTTTGCTATGTGCAGTATTTTTTTATTCACTGAATAATATATCTGCACCAATCGCACGTTTTGCAGATTCCCTTACTTCATTCATACCTATTCCCATACTGCCTCCAATACCAGGAATAATAATGATTGCTGGCAATCTGTTATCTTTATATCGTGCAATATATTCTTGTACTAAAAGACTTGCCTGCTCTGTGATGTATATAATAGCATATTCTTTTTCTACCAAATCTCTTATTGTTTTTTTAATTTCATCTGCTTCATAAGCTGGAAAAATATCAATGCCAAGTGCAAGAAATCCCATAACACTGTCTTTATCGCCTATGATACCAACTTTATACATATGCCTCTCGCACCCTTTCTTTGATAATTTCACTGCTGATTTGATTTAATTTACTTGTTAATATAATACGTACTGTTTTAATTTCCGATTCTTTTGCATACAAATAAGCAATCAATGGCTCTAATGTCAATGCAATATATTTTGCTGATTTTACATAATCCATTATAAAATCATCACACGTTTTTTCAAATTCTGTAAATCCCTTTTCTATACCAATTTCCAATAATTCACCATATCTTGAACCTTTAAATTGGTCAACAGGATTATCTGTACCATATGCGCTAAAAAATACAGATGATGAAATATTTCCGCCTTCTACAAAGACATTCATAAATGCACCAAAGTCTTTATTCATATGACGCATTCTCAAAAAACTTTTTAAATTTGTTAAATCGCATACTCTTGCTGTATAGCCTTTTACAAATTCATTTTCTGATTCTTTTGCTGCTTGTGTCATCTGACGAAAAGTACCTCTGTCTAAAGCAATATCTATCATTTGTCCGCTTTGTGTTTTACTATAAAGCTCCAATGCTTCTTCTATTGCTTCCCCCATAATTGGGGGCAAATCCGCATAATTTCTATCTAGTATAGACTTTTTGAGTTTTTCAACAGGTTGCGTACCACCTTGCACAATATATTGTTTACCGTCTACGCCAGAAACTTCCTGTTTCAAAAGTACTTTTAAATTTTGATAATCATTTTTATACAGAAAAATATTTATAAATTTTTCCTCTGGTACTAATTCTCGTATTACCGCATATGTTTTACTTAATTCAGCAGAAAGCACTTTTTCAAAATCTCTTGCATTGCCTTCTGGAACACTGTCATAGCCATGTTCTGACAGTGTTCTTAAACAGCTTTCAATTTCTTTTTCATCTGCCATTTGATTTAATGTTTGTTTGCTTAGAAGGTTTTTTTCCAGCACACGAATACGTGCCACAGCATAAGGATAAATTTTTTCTTCTGCCATTTCAACGCCTCCTTACGCAAATAATATTTCTGCTGCAATTTGTTCAATATTCTCTTTTTCTACTGTCAATATTGCTTCAAAAGAATAATTATATTCAATTTCACCCTTTTTCACAATAAAACCGCCATCTAAAGGTCTTGTTTCATTGGATACTGTTACTTGATTTTCAGCCATTTTTGCCATTAACATTTCATTTTGTTTATCTTTTTGAGAAAATATCACTTCTTCTCCCTTTTCTGCTGCGTTCATCATAGTAACAATCATATCAACATATTCTTTGTCTGAAAGTTCGGAAAGTTTTTGTTTTACTCTATCCAATGCCATTTTTATGCAACTTTGCTTTGTTGCTAATATCATTTTTTTCGCTTCCATTTCAGCACCAGAAATTTCTTTTCCTCTTGCTTTTTCTGCTTCTGCATTAGAGAGAATACTTTCATTTTCCATAATTTTTGCAGACTGCTCTTTTGCTTTATTTATTACAGTTTCAGCCTCTTTTTTTGCTTTTTCCAATATTTTGGCTTTTTCTTCCACAGCATCTGCTACAATTTTATCTATAATCTTCTTTTCACTACTCATAGGAGTGCTTCCTCCTTCTACAATTTTTATTTTCTCTCATTAGCCAATTTGAATACCATTATATGCCAAGAAAGATACCAGCAAGCCTAAAAGAGCATATGTTTCAACGATAGCTGCAAATGTGATTGCTTTACCAAGTTCTTCTGGTTTTTTTGCAACAATACCAACACCTGCTGCTGCTGCTTTTCCTTGATAAATACCAGAAACATAACCAACTAAACCAATAGGCAAACCTGCTGCTAAAAGCTGGAATCCTTGTGCTGCTGTTGGAATGGCTGCTCCACCAATAATACCTGCTTTAGAAAGTATCAAGAACGCAATAATAAATCCATACAAACCTTGTGTACCAGGAAGCAACTGCAATACCAATAATTGACCAAATTTTCCAGGGTCTTCTGTAACAACGCCTGCTGCTGCTTGACCTGCAATAGATGTTCCTTTTGCAGAACCCATACCTGCAAATAATGCTGCAATGGCTGCACCTGCGATTGCTAAAAATTGTCCATCAGAAATAGCGCTTAAAAATTCCATAAATTACATCTCCTTTTTCTTTTTTGTTCCTTTACTTTAAAATTTACTTTAAAAAAATATGATATAAATAATCGCTCCTCATTGAAAGCAAACGATATCCCCTCTCAATATGTTACTATTGTTATTATTATAGAAACATATTTATCTGTTTTACAGACCTCTTTGTATCATTCATTAGTTCTGTTCTGTATGAATTGCTGTATATTTTGTTTTTCTTTTAAATGGTGTAAAAGGAGTTCCGCCTCCTTCAAAGAATTTGCCGAAAAATTCAACATACTGCAATCTGCTTGTATGCACATATGCACCTAAAGCATTGATTAATAAGTTTGCTGTATGTCCAATGACTCCAATAAATATTGCTGGAATTGGTCCTGCAATATCTCCTAATAAATTGATAACCTGACCAATAACTCCAGTTGATAAACAAAGTGCCATCAAACGGGAATAAGACAGTATGTCAGCAAAATAGCTTGTAATACCATACAAACTAGATACACCTTTAAATCCTTTCATAAAAATTCCCTGGAATGTTCTACCTTGTGTTAATATCAATCCTATTGCACCAATAATTGCAAGATATTTTCCTATCTCCCCAAATATACCTATTGGTCCTGCAACAACAGGAATAACAAGTAAACAAATGCCTGTTATGAACAAATACCAAAGCCCTACATCAAAAAGAGCATCTAATGCCTTACCATCTCTAATCAGCATATAACCTTTTATACCAAGTCCTACATAAATATGCACAATACCAAATGCTAAAGACATTCCCATCAATATCATAACGTCATCAAGAGGACTAATCAATGCAGGTATTTTAATCAAATCTCCAAATACGCCACCAAATATCAATCCCCAAACAACAGTGGAAACACCGCACCAGCCTAACAGTTTAAATAAATTGCCTTCGCCTTTTCCCATTTTTCCTTTTTTGACAATAAAGAAACAAGCAAGTGCAATAATTACACCATAGCCTGCATCACTTAGCATCATACCAAAGAATATAATATAAAATATAGACATAATACTATTAGGGTCTATATCTTTTGTGCTAGGACAGCTATACATATTTGTAACGCTTTCAAAAGGTGTCACAATGCTATTATTTTCTAATAATATTGGATAGCCTTCTTCTGTATTTCCTTTTTCTGTTTCAACAAAACAATTAAAACTACTTTCTAATTGCTGTTGTAAACTTTGTGCTTTTGCAGAAGGTATCCAGCCACTTAAACAAAATGTATTTTCTGTTGTTACTAATTTTTCATGTACTTTTCTTTGTTCTCTTTGTATCATATAATAGTCATAAAGATTTTCCAGTTGTGGAATGACGTCAGCATATGCTTTAATATCTTCTGCAAGCTGTTCTTGTTCTTTTTTACGCTGTTCCATTTGCCTTTCAAATTCTTTAATCCCTTGTTGTGGTGTTCCTTCCACTTTTGGCAGTGCTGCTGGTACAAATCCAAATTCTTTTAATAATTCCATTGTTTGCTCATAGGAATCTTTATGAGAAATTACATAGCAATAGTCAAACTGTTTATCAGATTTTACCACATTGACAATACTTTCCAATGCCACTTCTTCTAATTTTGGACGAACTTGCACCAATTTCATAGTAGTTGGAAATGTTCCCAATATCATTTTACTATACTTTGTTTCTAACTGATGTAATGGTACATCTAATGAAGCCCAAGGCAACAACATCTCTTTTTTCATCATTGCCATATTTTCTTCATTTTTTGCAGATTCCAAATCTCTATGAAACATATTAATTTTAACTGCTGTTTCAAATATTTTGTCTTCCTCTGCCTCACTTTGTATGGCTTGGTATTCTCTTTTGGGAGCAAACATTGCTTTTTTAACAGTTACATAATTTTTAATACTTTCTAAACATTGTCCTAAAAGAGAAATTTTTTGGTCAAGCTGTATTACTTCAGATTCTGCACTATCTCTTTGTAACACATTGCCATACTCATTTTCTTCCAGCAGGTAAGAACTATCATCAATCTGCACCAGTCCATGCTCTATCAGCAAGCTCAGTATAGCACGTTTGTCTGCATTTAAGCCAACAATAGAGAGCTTACTCATTTCTACGATTGCCATATCTTACCCCACTACCTTTCTGATTACTGCATCTGCTGCCTGTTCCAGACGTGTTTGTGCAGTTTCTTTGATTTCTTCGCAGCATTTTTTTGCTTCTGCTAAAATTTCATCTTTTTTTGACTGGCTTCCCGCAATCGCTTCTTCAATTTTTTCTTTGCTTGTTTGCTTTGCCATTTTTTGAGCGTCTGCAATCATATTGCTGCTTTTTTCTGCTGCTTCTGCTTTCATTGTTTCTTTTTCCACAGATGCTTGCTTCAGTATTTCTTCTGCACGCTGTTCTGCTTCCAATATTTCTTTCATAATTTCAAATGCCACACGTTTTCCCCCCTTAATATTCATAATTTTTTATAATAACTAAACAATAAAAATGTTCAGAATATTTTTGATTCAAATGATTTGCATATAGCAATATTTATGAAAACATAAAATACTCATTTTGCACAAAAACATTACTATTTTCTATCATATCTCATTTTGTATTTTAAATACATTTGATATAAATTCATCATACTTGAATAATAATTCTCAACATTTTACATATAACAATATAATAAAATACTCCAAAACATTTGTCAATATATACTTATTTTAAGAAAGCTCATTATATACTATTTTAATTTATTGTTAAATATCAATCAAATTATGCTATAAACTGCATTTTAAATTACATTTATGCTATTTTTATATTATATTTATACAATGATTCTATATTTTAGTACAGACTATATTTCATAAAATAGACTAGGTATATTGTATAATAAAACTTTATTTTTATTACATTAAATTATTGTATCAATACTGGTTATATCTATATAGTATTTTTTAGCAAAAAAGTTTCTTTTTCATTATAATGAAAAAGCAGACAATTAAAAAATTATCTGCTTTTATAATCTTTTGAAAATAACTTTTTATTTTGCACTTTCCAAAAGTGAAATTAGCTCATTTTGTTCAAAATGATATTCTTTTGCACAAAAATGACAATGTAATGTTGCCTGTTTATCTTCTTCTATTATTTTTTCTAATTCTTGTTTTCCTATACTAATTAATGCTTTTTCTACTCTTTCCCTTGTACAATTACAATAAAAACAAATGTCTGTTCTATCTGTTATTTTAGGCTCTAAACCTTTTAAAAGCATTGCTAATATATCTTCTGGTGTTTTTCCCATATCATATAAGTCTGTAATATAAGGTATTTCAGAAATATTTTTTTCTAACTGTGCAACAATTTCTTCTTCTGTATCTGGCATAAGCTGTACAATAAATCCTCCTGCTTGTTTTACAGAAGTATCTCTATCCACCAGTACACCTAATCCCACAGCAGAAGGAGTTTGTTCAGACTGTGCAAAATAATATGTTAAATCTTCTGCAATTTCACCTGTTACTAATTCAATTTCACCAGAATAAGGTTCTTTCATACCAATATCCTTTATGATTCTCAAAACGCCATTACCTATTGCACCACTTACGTCCAACTTTCCTTTACATTTATTAGGAATTTCTACATTAGGCTGAAATACATAGCCTTTCGTTCTGCCCTTGCTGTCTGCCGTTACAACAATACCCTGCAAAGGTCCATCTCCTCTTATTTGCAATGTTATTAAATCTTTTTCCCCTTTTAGTGTAGAACCCATCATACAGCCTGCTGTTAATAATCTTCCCAATGCTGCTGTAGCAACGGGTGCTGTATGATGAAGTGTTCTTGCCTGTTGTACCATATCCTTTGTATAAGTAACAAATGCTCTGACAGCACCATCAGCACCAATTGCTCTAATCAATTCATCTTTCATGTTCCATTTCCTCCTGTAATACATCACAATTACCTGTTTTCTGCACTTCTCTTGCTACAAAATAAATTCTTTGACTATCTTTCCTTGGAGGCTCAAATGTATAAGCATCATATATTGCAGATAACTGTAAACCACTTTGCTCCAAAAGTCTTTTTATTATTGAGATATCATATGCTTTTTGGTAATGATATTCTTCTTTTCTTTCATATTTTCCATCTTTTTGCTTTATAAAAAAATTTACATAATATTCGTTTATATTTTCTTGTTCATCATAATAATTTTCCCATATGTATGCAGAATCCTCTTTTGTTTCTGAAAAAGAATTTTGAGCCAATATTTCTTTAAATTTATATTCTGTATTCAAATCAAATATAAATAATCCCTTGGGATGAAGATAATTATTTACTAAACAGAATACTTGTAAAAGTTCCTCTTCTTCTGTAATATAGTTCAAACTATCACATAAACTAATGATACAATTTACAGTACCATACAATTCAAATTCTCTCATGTCCTGCAAAATATATAATATATTTAAGTTTTCCGTTTCTGCCTTTTTTTTTGCTTCAGCAAGCATATCTTCCGAAAAATCAATACCTATCATATGATATCCTTGTTTTGCTAAAATTTGTGTTACATTTCCTGTTCCACAACCCAAATCTACAATCAACTTTGGTTGAAAACATTCTTTTTCCCAAATTTTGTGGAGATATGCTACCCACATATCATAATCTATTTCTTCCATAAATGCATCATATATTGATGCAAATGCCTCATATGCCTCCACACTGCTCCTCCTTTATATTATAAAATATCCATATATTATAGTACAATAGTGTCATTTTCGTCAAATATATTTATAAAATCAAAAATGATATTCGTCAGCATGCTTATTTTATGATAGCAATACATGACGAATATCTATAAACAATTTAAGACTCTTTTTGATTATCAGTTTTTTTATTTTCTCTATTTTTCTTTCCCATTAGTCCTCCTATTTTTCCGCTTTCTCTGCTCGTTAATCCCTTCCATCCCATTTTTTTCACTTTTTCTAAAAGACCTAATTCTTTTGCAATTTCATATTTCATTTCCATTGCCTTTTTTTGTTCTGGTGTCAGTTCTTTTTTGCTCATGATTACACTCCTCATTATTTTTCAGTAAAAACTGTATTTTTCAGTTATTATTGTTTTCTGATTTTGTGATTACTATGCATTAAAATTTATACTTTTTTATCAAAAACCTTTGACACACTATCATTTTCATGCTAGACTATTAAATAATTACACATATAAAGTAGAGGTGCATATTTCAATAGTACGCAGACAAATGCTATAAGGGGCAAAAGATGTTTGTGAAAAGGGAAATTTGCCGAAGAAAAATTTTGCCTTATCAATTTTTTTCTGGTTGTGCAGTGAATAACTGTATGACTGTCATCTTGAAAAAGATGGAGCGCTACAAATAATCAGTTTTACAAAATGTATTGCTGATTTTTTCCGGCGCAAGTCGGATTTTTTTTATAAATAAATATAATAGCAATTTTTTAAATCAGGAGTGAATGGCAAATGAAAAAAGTAAATTTAGCAGTAGTAGGTGCAACAGGTATGGTAGGTAGAACATTTTTAAAAGTTTTGGAAGAAAGACAGCTTCCTATTGAAAATTTTTATGTTATGGCTTCTAGTCGTTCTGCTGGCTCTACACTAACATTTAATGGTAAAAATTATATTGTAGAAGAATTAAACGAACATTCTTTTGATAAACCAATTGACATTGCTTTATTTTCTGCTGGAGGCAGTACAAGTGCAAAATATGCACCTATTGCAGCAGAACATGGCTGTATTGTTATAGATAACAGTTCTCAATGGAGAATGGACCCAAATGTACCTTTAATCGTTCCAGAAGTAAATCCAGAAGATATTAGCTGGCACAAAAATATTATCGCAAATCCAAATTGTTCTACTATACAAGCAATGGTTGCATTAAAGCCTTTAGATGATAAATTTAAAATTAAACGTGTTGTATATTCTACATATCAAGCAGTATCTGGCGCAGGTGTTGCTGGTTGGAAGGATTTAGAGGATGGTTTAAAGGGAGAAGCACCTAAAAAATTCCCTCACCCTATTGCAAACAACTGTTTACCTCATATTGATGTATTTTTAGAAAACGGATATACCAAAGAAGAAGAAAAAATGATTAATGAAACAAGAAAAATATTACATCACCCTGACTTAAAAGTTACAGCTACAACAGTACGTGTACCTGTATTTGATAGTCATAGTGAATCTATTAATATTGAATTTGAAAATGCTTTTGATATAAAAGAAGTATTTGAAACATTAAAAAATGCACCTGGTATTATATTAGAAGACGACCCACAAAACAATGTTTATCCTCTTGCTATTAATGCGGCTGGACATGACGAAGTTTATATCGGCAGAATTCGCCGTGATGAAAGTGTTGAGAATGGTATTAACATTTGGGTTGTTGCTGACAATATCAGAAAAGGTGCAGCTACAAACGCAGTTCAAATTGCACAAGTTATTATTGAAAATATGCAATAAAAATTTTTGGAGGTGTTTTATATGTCTTTATTTACAGGTTCTGGTGTTGCAATTATTACACCTATGCAGGCAGATGGTAGTGTAAACTTTCCAGTATTAAAAGAATTGTTGGAATTCCAATTAGAAAATGGTACAGATGCTATTATTATTTGTGGTACAACAGGAGAAGCATCTACTATGACAGACGAAGAACAAATTGAAACTGTTCGTTTTGCTGTTGAAACAGTTGCAAAACGTGTTCCTGTTATTGCAGGTGCAGGTAGCAATGACACAGCACACGCTATTGAATTAGCAAAAGGCTGTGAAAATGTTGGTGTTGATGGTGTTCTGCTTGTTACACCTTATTATAACAAAACAACACAAAAAGGCTTAATTAAACATTATACAGCTATTGCAAACAGTATCAATATTCCTGTAATACTTTACAATGTTCCTGGACGTACTGGTTTAAGCATTTCACCACAAACTTGCTATGAACTTTCTAAAGTAAAAAATATTGTTGGTATTAAAGAGGCAAGTGGTAACTTCTCAAATATTGCACAAATTGCTGCTCTTTGTGGTCCAGACTTTGATTTATATTCTGGAAACGATGACCAAAATGTTCCTATTCTTTCATTGGGCGGAAAAGGTATTATTTCTGTACTTGCTAATGTTGCACCAAAAGACGCACATGATATGGTTGCAAAATTCCATGCTGGTGACACAAAAGGTGCATCAGAATTACAATTAAAATCGATAGAGTTAATCAATGCTTTATTCTGTGAAGTAAATCCTATTCCAGTAAAAACTGCATTATCTCTTATGGGATTTAATGTAGGTGTTTGCAAAGCACCTCTTTGCGAAATGGAACCAGAACATTTAGAAGTATTGAAAAAAGCTATGAAAAACTATGGTTTAATTTAATAAATTTTTTAAATTTTTAAAACTATAATAATATTAGGTATTTTGTCACTACGTCCCTTCTTATTAAATAGAGTAATTTAATTTAGACAAATACCCATATTTTAATATTATTAATAGTCTAAAGTGCAGGTTTTTCCTGCACTTTTTTGTAAAACGAAAGGAGTTTTTATTTATGATAAATATTATTATGCATGGTTGTGGAGGTCATATGGGTCATGTTGTTGCATCTGTTGTGGAAAAAGACCCTCATTGTCAAATTGTTGCTGGTATAGACCCAAGAGAAACACAAGCTGATTTTAAAACATTTAAAAATATTGCTGACTGTGATGTTTCAGCAGATGTTATTATTGATTTTTCCACTGCCTCTGCTATTCCAGAACTTTTAGAATATGCGAAACAAAAACAAATACCTGTTGTTATATGCACAACTGGTATCTCTGAGCAAGTTTTGAATCAAATTAACGAAACAAGTCAATCTGTAGCAATATTAAAATCAGCAAATATGTCCGTTGGTGTTAATCTTTTAATTAGCGTTGTGGAAAAGGTAGCTCAAACATTATCTGAATCTGGTTTTGATATTGAAATATTAGAAAAACACCATAATCAAAAAATTGATGCTCCAAGCGGTACAGCACTTGCTATTGCAGACGCTATCAAAGCATCACTTTCAGAAGAACACCATTATGTTTTTGACCGTTCTCAAAAAAGAGAAAAAAGAGAAAAAACAGAAATCGGAATTCACGCTGTAAGAGGTGGCACAATCGTAGGAGAACATGATGTTATATTTGCTGGACGTGATGAGGTAATAGAATTCAATCATAAAGCAATGTCAAAAGATATTTTTGCTGTAGGTGCTGTAAAAGCTGCAAAATTTTTAGCTGGACAAAAAGCTGGTTTCTATACTATGAAAGATGTTATGGATTAATGAAAAAAGTAGTAAGTCTATTTTTACTTACTGCTTTTTTATTCGTACTTATTTTTTATTTTTTCACAAAATATGATTAAAAATATTTTATTATACTATAAAATTCATTAAAAATCAATAAAAATATGCTATATTAATCCATTATTTAACATTCTATTATAATAGTATGTGTTTACAAAAATTAATTACGAAAATTCTTTACTAAAATTCTTGATTAAATTACAAAAGTATCTTACAATAAAATAGAGGTGATGCTACATGGTAAGTAAAAGCAAATATAATTTATCAGCAACAGAAATGGAAATTATGGAATTTCTTTGGGACACAAACAAAAAATTGAGTGCTTCAGAAATATTAAAGTATTTTAATGACAACAAATCTAAAAATTGGAAAAAACAAACATTAAATACTTTTTTAGTAAAATTGATTGAAAAAGGTTCGTTGCAATATGATATGGTAAAAAATAAAAAATACTATTATCCAACCGCTCAATCACAAACAAAAACAGAACATATCAAATACTGGACACAAAATTTTATTAACAAAACATTTGATGGCTCTTTAAGTAATTTCCTTTGCTCTTTTACAGGCGGAGCACGTTTGGACGAAAAATCATATAACGAATTAAAAAAATACTTAGAAGACGACTTAAACAAAGCGTAATACATTCTATTTATTTAAATCAATATGATACATTGTTCAAAAAAAGAATACAAGCTAGGCTCATTTTTGAATGGGCTTAGCTTATATTTATATGATTATTTATTGCCATACACTTCCCTCTGCACCCCTTTTTAAAAGTAATTCCATAATTTCTTTTTGACTTTTCCATTCTACTTTTCCTTGTGATATAGAACAATAAAAAAAATATTTATCAAAGTGCATTCTTGATACCAATTCCCCTAATTTTACATCTCTTTTTGTATAAACCTGTTCTACTTGTTTTATAACAGCATTTTCGGCAAGCAATGCTTGATATGTTTGATATGTAATTTGTAAATATTCTTTTTGATTGCTGTAAACAATATAACAGCCTATTACAACAAGTGAAATATTAAATGGATATAATATTGCCTGTAATATTCCTATTACTATTAAAAAATATCCAAATCCTTTGCTTACTTTTACTAATATACTTGCTGTACGTAATATACCATATTTTTTTCCTGCAATATGAAGTGTAATATTTCCGCCGTCTAAAGGTAAAAATGGTAGTAAATTAAATACTGCTAACATAATATTAAAAACAGTAAATATATAACTTCCTTGTATTATACAAATAATGGCAATACTTAAACTAACCAGAGGTCCCGAACAAAAAACAATTTGTCTTTTCAAAAAAGAAATTCCTTCTAGCCCTTTTATTACCGCTCTTTCTCCTACAGGGGTAAACCAAATTTGTTTTATTTTTGCTCCAAAACAAATTGCAGTAATACAATGTCCCATTTCATGTATTGTTACAAAAAAAATCATTCCTAAAAATAAAAAAACATTTTTTTGAAATACATAATATAAAAAAAGAGGTAAAAGCAAGGGGTGTATTTTTATTTTTAATAATTTTTTCATGGCAATGCTACACCCCTTGCCAAATATTCTGCTTTTACATCTTCTGTATAATTCAAATTTACAAACTGCATAGGATTAATAAGCATATCTCCCCTCCAAATGCTGTAATGTATATGTGGCCCTGTTGACAAGCCTGTATTTCCTGTTTTCGCCACAATTTGACCTTGTTTGATATTTTCTCCCTTTTTTACTAAAATGCTGTTTAAATGGGCATACATAATGCAATAACCGTCCTCTGTTTCATATTTCAATACATTTCCTAATGTTTCAGAATTTCTTACTTCTGTGACAATACCACTTCTTACAGCAATCGCATTGGTATCTTCTGCCACTGCAATATCTAATCCGTTATGATACTCCATTTTATTTAATATAGGATTTTCTCTTTCTCCGCAAGATGATGTAATGATACCATTTACAGGTTGTAGCCATTCCTCCTGTTTTTTTTGTTTTGTAATTTGTTTATCTGTAAGTACTTCTCTAGGGAATTTTTCCACTATTTTCACTTAAATCTGGCTGGAAAGTATTTACTGTTGTATTTTGTAATGTATCTTGTTGTGATACATTTTGTTGTGTTGTATTTTGTTGTTGTATTTCTTGTTGTTCTGTTTTTTGCTGTTCCGTTTTTTGTTGTTTTTTTTCTACATTCATTTGAAATACAGAAATTGCTTTTTGTTTCCATTGCTCTATTGTAGCAACAGGCATTTCATATGCAATGGCTTCTTTTAAACTTTCTGTAATTGTATTTGTTGTATCTGTATGAAAAAGAGAAAGCACAAATGCTGCTCCTACAAGCATCATTGTGACATAAATACGAAATAAAAAAAATTGTTTTCCTACTGTCGTTTTTCTCATATTTGTTGTTCTTCTTTGTCTTGCTTGCTGTACTAATTCTCTACGTATACGTAATCTTTCTTCATCCATAGTTGTCCCCCTTTCTTAAAAATAATATATGAATAAAATAAAAAAATAGAACAAAAAAAAGTGCCGATTTTATCGACACTCTAAATAGTATTTATTGTATTTAACTAAAAAATTGATATGTATTATGAAAATCTATAAAAAGTTTTATAATTATAATAAATAAGAATTTTCAAATTGCTCCATTAAAAGCATATGCTCATACATTTGCCCTATTATTTCGCTTTCTTTTTCTGCTACACTCTGTTTTGCTTTTAATACATCTAATTCTGTGCATTGTTCTAATTCATATTTTTTTTGTGCAATAGAATATTGCTGTTTCAATGTTTCTAATTCTAATAAATTATTTTGATAATTTGTTTCTAATTTTATAATATTATTATAACAATTTTGAATTTTTTCTTTTAAATTTAATTTTTCATCAGATAATGATAATGATGCTTTTGCTACACTGTTATCTGCTTCTTCATCTGCTGTTGTAGAATCTGTTACAGTAGCATGTGTCAATTTCGCCTCTGATGTCGCTGTATCCAAATTGATTTGTTTCTGTTCAATAGTAGGGTCTGTATTGATTTTGTTTTTTATATAAGTGTCTAAAGACAATTCCATATCTAAAGGTTCATATACTGCTTCCAATACTAACTGATAATTTTCATCAATATCTATATCAATTAATTTTGCTAATGACTGATATGCATTTTTTACATTGATTTCCTGTTGTTGTACATTTGTCAAAGCCTTTTGATAACTTAATTCTTGACTATTTAATTCTTGTTCAGAGAGCAATCCCAATTTTGATTTTGTTCTAGCAATTACTAATTCTTTTTCTGTATTTTTAATATTTTGCCTTGCTAATGCGATTTCTCTTTCTTGGTTGATGATTTCAATATAAATCTGTTTTAAAGAAAATTTTACACCTTCTTCTGCTACTTGCCTACTCAATAATGATGTTGTATAGTTAGCATTTTGTTTAATGTATTCTAAAAGTTGTTGAAATGTATGTCCATTTTCTATATTTTTTTGTTCATTTTCAAGTTTTTGCTCACTGATATTTAAATCCATATTGCTGTTTTTTAATGTCGTACTGCGTGCCAATGCTCTTTGTGTTGCTTCTTCCAATGTTAATACAACAGCATTTTCTTTTTCTGGTATTTGCAGTACTGTTAAAAAGGGATAAGAATGATAGTATTCCTTTTGTTCTGCAAATACAGTATTATAATTGAGTATCATAGCAAACAATAATACTATTGCAATATATTTTTTATTCATATTTGTGTTGCTCCTTTCCTTTTTAGGAATATTTTTGATTTTTCTTTTTTTTCAAAGGAAATGCATTATGAAATATTGTACCCTTTTCTAATTCACTTTCTACTGAAATTTTGCCATCATTGCTTTCTGCTATCCATTTTGCAATAGAAAGCCCTAAACCTGTACCAGGAATTTCTTTATTTCGAGACTTATCTGCTCTGTAAAAGCGGTCAAATATTCTTGTTACATCTTCTTCGTTCATACCAGCACCATTATCTTGCACATCTACACAACCATATTCACATTGCTCATATATATGGAATGTAATGGAATCATTTTGTTTTGTATATTTTAAAGCATTTTCACAATGTATCCATAAAAGTTGTTTTATCATACTGCTGTCAGCATATATTTCTACTGTTTTTTGTTCTTTTATAATAATATTTCTTTTTGTTTCTGTTGTAATTTCCATTTCTTTTACAACTTCTTTCACCAGCTCATTTAAACAAAATTGTTCTTTTTGCACAGGTATTCTATTTTGGTCGCTTTTTGCCAAAAAAAGTAATTTTTTAATTAATTGACTCATATGTTCCGTTTCTGCTAATATAGATTGTATGGACTCCTCTAAAACAGTGGGGTCACTTTTTCCCCAGCGATTAATTAAATTGGCATATCCTTGTATTACAGAAATAGGTGTTCTTAACTCATGAGAAGCATCTGATATAAATTGATTTTGTTTTTGAAAAGAATTTTCCAAGCGAGAAATCATAGAGTTAAATGTTTCCGCTAATTCCTTCATTTCATCATCTGGACCACTTGTGTCAATCCTTTGGCTTAAATCTTCTATGCTAATACGTTCCGCTGTTTGCTGTATTTCTTCCACTGGCTTTAACATTTTTCTGCTGATATATCGCCCTATTAAAAAAGATAAAAATATACCTAAAATATCAATTAAAAATAATCTTAATCCAAATGAACGAAAATAATAATCATTTTTTTGCAACATTTTAAACGCCTGCACTAAATAGCAGCTTTCTTCAAAATTGATTTCTTTTTCCAATAATACAAATTCTTTACCATCTCTGCTAGAAATAAAATATGCTTTGTCATCCATATTAAATTCTTTTGCAATATCCACCTTAAATCCCTTTTTTTCCAATTCCTCAGAACGATTATTTCTTTCTTCATCTAAAAATCCATGTGGTGGTTGTGATTGTATTTGTCTTACAAATGAAGGTAATTTCCCCACAGAGTTTTTATACACTTTATGATTTTTTACATCAACAACATTAACCTCTATATATTTATTTTCCAAAAGGGCTTCTAATGTTTCCTGAGATAATTCACCACCATTTTTTATATAATCGTCAATATTTTCTACTGTTTTTTTCATTTCCGCTTTAATATTGTTTTGTTCAATTACAGTAACATTGACTAACACAAAAAAACTAATAATTAACAATGATAATGAAAAAATACCTCCATACATCATTGTAATTTTGTGGGCAATGGTGAAGTGCGAAAAAAAACTTTTACTCTTCTTTGACATAATACCCCACTCCTCTTATCGTGTGTATAAATTTTTCGTCAAATGTTTCATCTATTTTAGAACGCAAATATCTGATATAAACATCTACTACATTTGTTTCTCCAATATAGCTATATCCCCAAACTTGATTTAATATTTGTTCTCTTGTTAATACAATATTTTTATTTTGTACCAAATATAAAAGTAATTCAAATTCTTTTTTGGTTAATTCCACTTCTATATCATTTACTGTTACCATACGTTTTTCTATATCAATACAAAGATGATTCACTTGTAGAAGTTTCTTTTTGGAATCATTTTGCTGATTACTACAATGTTTAAATGCTACTCTCATTCTTGCCAAAAGCTCCTCAATAGCAAATGGTTTTGTCAAATAATCATCTGCACCGCTATCTAGTCCAGCTACTTTATCCATTACTTCATCTTTTGCAGTCAGCATAATAATGGGGACATCAGATACTTTTCTGATTCTTCTGCAAATTTCAATACCACTTAATCCTGGAAGCATTAAATCTAATAATATCATATCAAATTTTTCATTTGAAAATGTTTCCAATCCTTCTCTGCCATCATGTATTACAGTCACTTGATATCCTTCATATTTTAATTCTAATTCTACAAATCTTGCTAATTTCACTTCATCTTCTATTAATAATATTTTTTTCCCTTCCATAACAAGCACCCCTTTTTTTATATTTATTATTCAAAACGTAATGCCTCAATAGGGTCTAATTTTGCTGCTTTATTTGCTGGTGCTACACCAAATAATATACCTATACCCATTGATATACCTACAGCAAGTGCTACTGCACTTACAGATAATACTGGTGTAATACCTGCAAAATGCCCTATTATTACAGCAAATGCAACACCTAACACAAGCCCAGCAATGCCTCCCATACCAGTTAATATCACTGCTTCCGTTAAAAATTGTATTTTAATATCCTTATTTTTTGCACCAATTGACTTTCTAATACCAATTTCTCTTGTTCTTTCTGTAACTGTTACCATCATAATATTCATCACACCAATACCACCTACTAAAAGAGAGATACCAGCCACAAAACTAATAAACAATGTAACATAAGATAATATAGAATTAATAGAGTCTACCATTTCAGAAGAATCTTGTATATAATATTTATCTTCATTATTGTGAAATTCTTCTAATGCCATGATAATACGTTGCTTCATCATTTCTGTTTGATTTAAGTCTTCTATCAACACCGAAAAACCATTTAGATTTTTATTATTATACAAACGCATTGCTGTGGAAATAGGTAATATTACAGTTTCTGGAAATTCATCACTGTAAGCTGTTTCTGTAGAGGCATTTGTATTTTCCATAATACCTATTACAGTATATTTTTCTGTTCCCTTCCATGTTTTTAATTTAATTTTTTCTCCAATTACATTTTCATCACAATACCCAAATACTTTTAATGCGGTCGTGTCATTGATTACTGTAGCATTTGTTCTCATATCTACATCGTTTTGAGAAATATACCTCCCATAAATCATAGTGGGATTGTCAATATATTGTGCATCTGCTGTGACACCTGATACAGATGCTGACTTTGTTTCTTGTGGGTCAAGCAATTTAATATATGTATTTCTTCCACTATACGTTGTATTGACATAACTGACACCTTCTACTTCTTTCAGCATATCATAATCATCCATAGTAAGCAAATCTCTTGTTTCAATATCATTAGAACCGCTTAAACTGATTGTTAAACTTCCTGTACCAAATGATTCAAATTCTTCCTCTATTGCAGCCTGACTGCCGTTACCAATAGAAACAATTGCAATAACAGAACTAATACCTATAATAATACCCAGCATTGTCAATAATGTTCTCATTTTATTTGAAAAAACATTACGAAAAGCAGATTTTGTACATTCCCCTAAATTCATGAAATGCCACCTCCTGCCAATATTCTGTTTTTTACTAATTCATCTTTTATGATATATCCATCTTTAAAAAGAGCAATTCTTTTTGTATATTGTGCAACATCTGGCTCATGTGTTACCATAACGATTGTTGTACCATCATCATTCAATCCTTGAAAAATTTCCATAATTTCTATTGTAGAACGACTATCTAAATTACCTGTGGGTTCATCTGCAAAAAGTATTGCTGGCTCATTAACCAATGCTCTCGCAATGGCAACTCTTTGTCTTTGTCCTCCTGAAAGTTCATTTGGCTTATGTTTTACACGTTTTCCCAGTCCTACTTTTTCTAATGCAGCAATAGCTTTTTGTTGTCTTAATTTTTTAGGAACATTAGCATATACCATAGGTAATTCTACATTTTCTAATGAAGAAAGTTTTGGCAACAAATTAAATGATTGAAACACAAAACCAATTTTTTTGTTTCTAATTTCTGCTAACTTTTCATCTTTAAATTTTGCTACATCTTCTCCATCTAAATAATAACTTCCACTTGTAGGACTATCTAAACAGCCTAATATATTTAACATAGTCGATTTACCAGAACCACTTGTTCCCATAATTGATAAAAATTCTCCGTCTTTTACACTTAAATTAATATCATTTAAAGCGGTTACAGATAATTCATTTTGACTATATTGTTTTGTTAAATGTTCTAGCTTCAACAGTTCCATACTATCCTCCTTTTATACATTCTAATTGATATGATAAATATCAACAATACAACTAAAATTTTATATATTATATAAATTTATCTTGAACCTTTTCCGCCACGATTGCCACTTCCTCCTGGCATACCACCACTAGGAGGCATACCACCACCATTTGGCATACCACCACTTGGCATACCGCCTCCCATATTATTTAATATGGAATCATTTTGCTCTGTTTTCTTTTGTTCTACTGTTGTTGCAAAGTCATTCAAATTTGCACCATCTGTCATATTTTCTGTTGGACTTGTAATTACTTTTTCCCCTATATTAATACCACTTTCTATTACTGCATTTGTATCATTTGTGCTACCTAATGTCACATCTGTTTTTTGCAATATACCATTTTCATTCACTTTATATACGTAATAGTTACCATCTTTTTGTTTTCCTACTGCTGAAAGAGGCACAAAAACAACATCTGACAAATCTTCAACAATAATTTCTAAATCTAATGAAAAACCAGGTTTCATCAATTCATCTGGATTATCCATATGTACTACAATAGGTACCACTGTTTCACTACCGCTCATAGTAGATTGTGTGGACGCCGTGGGTTCAATTTTTGTTACTGTTCCTGTATAAATTTTATTTTCAATACCATCACTTGTCATTTCTACTTTTTGCCCAATTTTAATTTGTGCAATATCATATTCAGAAACATATGCCTCTACATCTAAATTGCTTAAATCTGCAATTTTCATCATAACAGTGCTATCTGTAAGCATCTGCCCTTCTACGGCATTAGACTCTATTACTGTACCACTAATAGGGCTATATGTTGCAGATGTTAATTTACTAATATTATATTGTATACTAGATACATTTCTTTGTGCTGTTTCTAATGTATTTTGTTGTTTTTTTATAGAATTTGCTGTTGTAACATCATTTGTCTTATTTTGTCCGTTTTCCAAATTCAATTTTGCTTTCTGTAATGATAATTCTGCTGTTTGCAATGATAATTCTGTTGTTGCTTTATCATTTTCTGTTTGTGTTAATGTATCTAAAGCTTTTTGATATGATTGTTCTGCATTATCATACTCTTGTTGGCTTATTCCTCCCACAATAAGTAATTCTGCATAATTATCCATTGTTTTTTTAGTATTGTCGGCATCTGTTTGCGCTTGTGAAATTTTAATATCATAGCTGTCAATTTGACTTTTAATATCTTCAATACTTTTTTCTGCATTTACTACTTGGCTTTGTAACTCCAAAAGTTCCGCACCTTCTGCTGGTGCAGAGAGTTCACTTAATGAAATTTTAGCATTTTCTACTGTTGCATTTGCCTCTGCTAATTTATCATTTAATTCTCTTTGTGTATCCTCTATATCATATGTTACAAGTAAATCTCCTTCATTTACTTTATCCCCTACTTCTGCAAATACTTTATCTACTTCTTGAGAAAGCTCTATAAATATTGAAACAGGGTCTGCTGCTACTGTTGTACCTGATGCCGTTACTCTTTTAGATAAATCCCCTTTTTCTGCCATAGAAGTACTTGGTAATATTGTTTGTGTTTTATTTGATGAACTAAAAAAGCCTTTTGCATAAACACCACTTACTCCTGCTATTAAAAGCAATATTACACTTAATGTAATTACCTTTTTATTTGTAGTAATTGTGGCTATATTTTTAAATTTTTGTTTCCATATCCCATTACCTCTCATATGTACTCCCTCCATTGTACTTGTATTTTCTGTTTATATTGAATATAGTATAAAAAATACCAATTAAAAGGAAATTGACACCTAATTAAAAAAGCATTAAAATTACATAAAGATATTTTGTTTTATACCATTTTTAGCATCAATATCCTTTTTAATCACAGGAGGTATTTTATGAAAAAACAATTATTATTACCCTTTTCTATTGCTATAACATTTGGTTTATTATTTTCCATATCTGCTTGCAATACAGAAAAACCAAAACAACAAACGATTTCACAAGCCGAAAATTCAGACCGTACGGTGCAATTAGACAAATGTGGTTTACAATATGAAGTACCAGAGGAGTGGATACCCTATGAGCAAACAAATATCATTCCTATCACAAATACAACTACTGAAGGAGATATTTATGCACAAATACAATATAACTATGTAACAAATGAAGGTATGGAACAATTAGCAACGTTTGATAGCGATACTGCTGTGGGTGAACTTTTATATCCTTTTGGAGAAATACTTGTTTTTAAACAAAATAAATTAGAAAGCGAAAGTATACAGCAAGAATTTTCATTTTATCATAACAAACAGCAAATTGCTTCTCAAAAAGATTATGTTTATTATATGCTGACAGAATATCAAGGAGATATTTCATCATTACAACAACAAGATTTAAAAGCATATCAAACACTTTCTGACAGTATGGAAACATTAAAGCAAACCATTTCTGTATATCCATTTGATGAAACAATCGTAGCGGAGGCGATAGACCAAATACGAAGAACAATTTCATTTGTTTCTACAACATTAGAAGGAGAGGCAATAGACAGTTCATTATTTGGTAATGCTGATTTAACTGTTGTAAATTTTTGGGCATCTTACTGTTACCCTAATATTAACGAAACGGCAACATTACAGCAATTAAAAACAGAATTAGAACAACATTATGATAATGTGCAATTTATACAAGTTGTTATTGATACTCCTCAGCCAGATGCGGAAAAAATTGCAAAACAGGCAAAACAAGAAGCAAATGCAGATTTTATTAGTATTATGCCTGATGAAACATTAGGAAATTGGATACTTCAAAATTTAGAAGGATTACCTACTACCATATTAGTAAATAATCAAGCACAAATGGTAGGAGAACAAATACAGGGTATACAATCCCTTGAAAACTATATCACAATTGTAGAAAATGCTTTATCAGAACAGGAGTGATACTATTGTCAAAATTATTAAATCTTTGTCAAAATATGATACAATATTATTCTGGTGACCCTAAAAGAATACAACATTTTATAAAAGTACAGTCTTTTTGTAAAATAATTTGTGAAATGGAACAAGTAGATGAGCAAACACAGTTGATTGCAGAAATATCTGGTTATGTTCATGATATAGGCATTAAAGTTGCAGAACAAAAATATGGTTACTCTAATGGAAAATTACAGGAAAAAGAAGGCAGTGCTGTTGCCGAAAAAATGCTTACTGAATTAGGATTTGAAAATGATGTAATAGAACAAGTATGTTATATTATTGCTCATCATCACACTTATGATAATATTGATACACTTCCTTATCAAATATTAGTAGAATCTGATTTTATTGTAAATTGTTATGAACACAATGAAACATTAGAAGCAATGCAGTCTGTTTACAATAAAATATTTCAAACAAAATCTGGTAAACAATTATTTTATACTATGTTTTTGCAAAAATAATTAAAATATAAAAAATCCGCTTACTTTATCATAGTAAGCGGATTTCAGTCTGTCAATAAAGTCTTTTTTGTGGATTCCGTCCACACCTGCAAACTTTTTTTCAAAAAAGTTTGACAAAAAACTTTATTTTTTGCGAATACAATTATGTCGTTATTTACAAAGCAAAACTCTCAATGCTTTAAATGCTTATTTACCACTCTCATTTTTATTCATATCTATGCATAACATGATTTACCACACCTACTAATTTATTACCCTTATAATATACTCTTGGTACTCTTTTCGTAATAACACAAGGCAATTCATAGTTAATAGTAGAAAGCATATTCGCTAATTCTTCCACAGGCAGTACAGCATCGCCTTGTTTACCAAATACAACAACTTCATCACCCATTTTTACATCTGGAATATTTGTAACATCTATCATTGTTTGGTCCATACAAACACGTCCCACAATAGGCGCTCTTTTTCCATTTACTAACATACAAGCTCTATTAGAAAGATTTCTGTTATATCCGTCTGCATAGCCAATCGGTACAGTAGCTATCAATCTTTCTTTATCTGCTGTGTATGTTCTGCCATAGCTAATTTGTGCACCAGCTTCTACTTTTTTCACAAGAGCAATAGATGTTTTTAATGTCATAAGTGGTTTTAAATCAATTCTGCCTTCACATTCATCAGAAGGGAGCATACCATATGTAATAATGCCTGAACGTACCATATCAAGTTGTTTTTCTGGATAGCTAATTGTTGTAGCACTGTTTGCACAATGACAAATACCCATATCCAAACCTTTTTGCTGACATACTTTTATCATTTTTTGAAAACGGTCAAACTGCATTTCTGTAAATTGAGGGCAATCTCCACTATATGTATCTGCTACCGCATGATGTGTAAATGTACCTGTAATATGGATATTTTTCATTGAAAATACTTCTTTGATTTCATCAGCAGAATGTTCAAAATTATCATCATTACATTGGAAACCTACTCTTGTCATACCTGTATCCAATTTAATGTGTCCATCTACTACAACGCCTGCTTTTTCTGCCTCTGCATGGAGTGCCTTTGCATAATCTAATGATATAATTGCTTGTGTTATTTTTTCATCAGAAAGCATTTTAGCACATTCCACAGGTGTATAACCTAATATCAGTATAGGCTGTGTAATACCTTGACGACGCAAGCTAATACCTTCCTCTATATTAGAAACGCCGAACCAGTCAAATCCATTTTCTGCTAATTTTTTAGCAATGATACCATCACCATGTCCATAAGCATCTGCCTTTACAATGCCCATTAACAGGTGTTCTCCTTTTAAAGAAGCCTTTATATTTTTGATGTTATACTCTAATGCATCTAAATCAATTTCTGCCCATGTTCTTTTTACAAATTCCATATTCGCCGCTTCCTTTCTTATATATATTGCACAATATTTTATAGTTTTTCTATCTTTTTTAGTATACCACGACGAAAAGTACATTGCAATATTTCAGTAAAATAAATATAATGCATTCTATTTATTATTTAATATTTTTTCAAAAGCAATTTTATCACTATCTACAAACCATACTGTTCTACAATACAGAAAACTATTTTTTTGAAATATATGTTGTATAATTTTATTTTTATTGAGAATGGCTAAACATACATTTAAAACCATGAGGATGTTGCTTTCTAAATAGTGACATCATTGTGTTAGCAAAAGATAAAGTTCTCTGTCAAACTTTCTTTCAATAAAGTTTACAGGTACAGACAGTATCTGCAAATAAAACAATATTCTTCTGTTAAAATCTTGGAGCGTTACTCCAAACCTTACCCTCTTTCCCCAAAGCGAGGCAAAACTTTTGTGGAAAACTTCGTTCTCCTGATGACAAACAGAAATAAAAATTATTTTTAAAATTACTTTTTTTGGACACTCTCTTTTCATTATCTGTATCTGCTATCAGAATATCAAGGAGTATTATATATCGGTGTAGGTGAAACATTACTATATTATAAAATTCCTAATATAATAAAAGAATTTCATAATATTGCACAAAAAACAAAATTATTTCTTCGTTTTATGAATTGTTATGATATATGCGATAGCATATTAAATGGTATACTTGACTTAGGAATTTTTTATGAAGATGTAGGAGGTTTAAACTCTAATATCATATCTCATAATATTGGTTGTTATAAAATTACTTTATATACTTTTAGTATTTATCATCAATGAAACGAATTGCATTTTTAAGCAAATATTTGAAAGATATTTACAGCAAAAATCAATTACATTAGGTCATACCATAGAATTATGGAGTATTCCTACGATTAAAAATTTAGTAAAAAATAATATTGGAATTTCCTATTTACCAAGATTCACTGTGCAATCTGAATTAATAAAGTGGAGAATTAGTAAAAATTGATACAAATACTACTCATTCAAATATAACTGCTGTATATGCTTGTCATAAAAATAAATGGTTAAGCCCTGCAATGAAATTATTTATTGACATTATAAAAGGAGCAGTGCCATAACTGCTCCTTTTGTATTGATTAGTCTTCTTTTAATCCCATAAGGGCATCTGCAAACAAACGTGCATCCATTAATTTTGGTTCGCCCTCAATAACTGGTTTAAATTCCATTTGGTCAAGTATATCTTTTTGAAGGTCAATGCCAGGTGCAATTTCTGTCAAATGCAAACCATCAGCTTTTAATTCAAATACACATCTTTCTGTGATATACATTACTTGTTGTTTATTTTGTAAAGCAATATCACCATTAAATGTTACCTGTCCAACTTGTTTAATGAATTTTTTCTGTTTTCCTTCTTGTTCAATTACAACTTTGCCGTCTACAACTTTTACTTTTAATCCACCAGCTGTAAATGTTCCGCAGAAGAATACTTTTGGTGAATTTTGAGTAATATTGATGAAACCGCCACAGCCTGCAATTTTAGGACCAAATCTGGAAACGTTAATGTTACCTTTTTCATCACATTCAGCAAGTCCAAGATATGCAAAGTCAAGTCCGCCACCATCATAGAAGTCAAATTGATAAGCGTGTTCAATCAATGCATCAGCATTTCTTGTAGAGCCAAATTGTGCACCGCCCTGAGGAACGCCACCAATTGCACCACTTTCTGCTGTCAATGTCATGTAATCGCCAATGCCTTCTTCGCTTGCTACAGATGCAACATATTCAGGAGCACCAACGCCCAAGTTTACAACAACATCTTTTTCTAATTCCAATACACCACGTCTACCAATAATTTTCTTTGCACTCAATGGCAATGGAGCAGGAGCAACATCTGGAGCTCTCTTTTCACCAGAAAGAGTTGGGTCATAATCCCAGTCAAGTGATTGTTGATGGTCAGCAGGGTCTGCTACAACAACATAGTCAACATAAATACCAGGTATTCTAACATTACGAGGATCTAATGTACCATTTTTTACAATTCTTTCTACCTGAACAACTACAATACCTTTTCCGTCAGAATTTTTTGTAGCTTGTGCAACAGAAGTAGCTTCCAATGGAGCAACTTCTTTTTCTAATGTAATGTTACCACTTTCATCAGCATATGTACCTCTAATAAATGCAACATTGATAGGGAAAGAAGGATAGAAAAGATAATCTTCTCCTTCAAAATTAACCAATTTTACAATATCTTCTTTTGTTACATCGTTTACTTTACCGCCACCATTTCTTGGGTCGATAAATGTTCCCATACCAATTTTAGTTAATATACCAGGTCTATGTCCAGCAATTTCTCTAAATAATTGAACTAAAGCACCTTGAGAAACATTGTATGCTTCCATTTCATTATTTAAAGCCATTTTTCCAAGTGCAGGAACTGTTGCCCAGTGTCCAGCGATAAATCTTTTCAAAAGACCTTTGTGAGCGTAATGTTCGCCACCTCTGCCGTCTCTGTTTCCTTGAGAACCAGCATAAATATATGTAATATTGCTTGGGTGTCCTGTTTCAAGAAATCTTTTTTCAACTGCTTTATTTAATGCTTCTGGTATAGAACTGCCAACAAAACCGCTAGTGGTTAATGTATCGCCATCTTCAACTAAGTTTGCTGCTTCTGCTGCTGTGATAATTTTCACTTTTCTCATAAACAAAAAGCCTCCTATATTTTTTAATAATGAAGGGACAACTCCAAGAGCTGTCCCCTATAAAAATATTACATATTTTCTACAAAGCTCTGTACTCTTGTTCTAACTTGTTCAAATGCAGTCGCTTCTTGGTCAACTTCAATCATGAGGCTCTTAATGCCTTTTTCTTCAAATTGTCTGTAATATACTGGGTAATCCCATTCTTCTGGGTCACAGAATTTCATCATACAAACGATAACTGCATCTGCGTCTGTTTGAGCAACCATATCCATAAGCATTTTGCCACGGATTTTCTTTGTATCTGTTGCCACAGCACAGCCATAGAATTGTTGCCATTGTTTTGCCAATCTGTAAAGAGGTCCTTCTTCTCCGTCAATAACATCTGTACGAATTTGTCTGGATTCTTGTGCCAAGTCGTCAGCAACGATTGCAACACCAAATTCTTTGAATATGTCAAGTAATTCGTTTGGTTCTGCCATAATACCTGTAAGTATCACTTTCTTGCCGTCCCAAGGTTGTACTGGAGATGCTTTAATTCCATCAATCAATTCTCTAACTAATGCTGTGTGTTTGGATTTTTCCATAAACATTCTGGATTTGAATACAGCATGACGAGCAACTGGGTCAATTACTTGTGGATAGTCTGCTGCTACTTTTACAAATTCTCTCATAACTGCTCTGTTTTCATTGTAAACTTTAATAGATTCTTCAATTGCAGAGTTAGTAATTGTAGCGCCAACAACTTTTTCTAATTTTGTTTTTACTAATTTATATTCTTCTACTAAGAATTTATTTGCAGCTTCAAGAGGTCTGTTTTGTGGGTGTGTAAACACGATTGTAGGTGATGTGCCTTTCCATTTCTGGCTTAAGCATTTCAATGTGTCACAAGGTACAGAAATCAATACTGCTGCTAAATCATCATAAGCGCCTTCACATTGTAATTCCATAATTTGCTGCATAATAGAACAAGCAAATGGAGGCAAATATGTACGTGCTTTTGCAATTTGTTTTTGTCCGCCCCAAATACCCATAGGGAGGTATCCTGTTGCGTGAACTAATTCTTCTGGTGCATACAAAGGCATGATACCAATAGCGCCTTTTCCTGTTTCAGCTTTATAATCATCCATTGCTTTTTTTGGATTTGCTGCAACGTCTGCTAATTGTTTTAAAATATCTTCAACTCTACTCATTATTCTTCTCCCCCTTATTCTGCTGCTGCTAAATTAGCTTCCATCATTTCAGCCAGAGCTTGAACACGTGTATCGAACTGTGCTGGTGCAAAGTTACGAGGGTCTGTCTGGTCGCCGTCAAAGCTTACATATGGCAGGCCTGTTTTTTCTTTAATAATTTCTGCTGTTTCTACATTCAAGAAGCTCATTAATTTACAGCTTCTGTTCAAGTGGTAAACGATACCATCGCATTTTCCACCATTTACAATGTTCAACAGAACATTAACTTTGTTTTCAAGGCAAGTATTGATATAAATTCTTGTATATGCTTCTGCCATAGAATGAAGAGAATCATCATGTGCATCATAATGTAAATCCCAAAGTCCTGGATATGCAGAACCTGTCATAATGCTGCCAAGTGATTTCAATGATTTAAATGTGTGTCCTAAGTATGGCCATACAGCAATACCTTCCCATGTTACACGAGTTTTTTCTGCACCTTTAAATGCATAAATACCAGCTTCAAGATTTGCTTCCAACTCATCAGCAAATTTCTTGAATGTGATTTCAGCGTAATCCAAACTTCTACAAGCAACGATTAATGCCATGTAGTTGAATAAATCAAAGCAGTTCAATGGAGATGGTTTATAAGAAGACATTTTTGCAATTCTGTTCCATTGATATACAGAACGTTGTGTCTGGTCTTTTACTTCTTGGAATTTTTTGTAGTCAAAAGGTCTGCCACAAATTACTTCCAACTGAGAAATTGCATTTCTGAACTGGTCAGCAATATATGCTTTTGCATATTCAGGAATAGGCATTGTGTGGTTAAATGGTACGTCAATTACGATACAAGGAATATCTAATTCTACTGCAAGGTTTTCATACCATTTTAACAATGTATTACAAATATTGTTACATGTAATTACTAAGTCAGGCAGTGGCACTTTTGCTGCTGGAGAGTTAGCGAGTACTTCAGGTGTTTTACCTGTTATAGCCTGCTCTTTTAACAATTCCATATAGCCCATATTTACACGACCATAAGAACAGCAGTCAATGGAGTAACCTTTTCTATCTGCAACTTCCAACATATCCAATGCGCCTTTTTTTGCGCCGATACCAGCTGCGTGTGTTTCTGGGTAAATCATAGCAATACCCATTGTTACGCAAAATTCTGGTGGAGCTACAGAAGCAGACCAACAAACTAAGTCGCCTCTTGCTTTTGCATCTCTTGCATCCTGATCAGCTTTTGCCTGATAGTATGCCAACAATTCTTTTGCTTTCATGCCTTCTGTTGTTATACTCATTCTAATCCCTCTTTCTTTAAATTTTTTGCTTTTTTGCTTCTTCGTATGCGAACAATGCCGCACCGAGAGCACCTGTTGTTTGTGGGTTTGGTGCCACAATAACTTCTTTTTTTAATTCTCTCGCAATTGCTCGTACCACACCGGCATTTTTTGCAACGCCGCCTGTCATAACAACATCATCCTCCAAACCGCCTCTGTAAGCAAGACCGCACGCCTTACTTGCAACGGATTGATGCACACCCTTTATAATGCTGTTTTTGTCAACGCCTTTTGATAACTGAGAAATCACCTCAGATTCAGCGAATACGGTACAAGTACTGCTGATAGAAGCCGCCTGTTCTGCTTTTGCATCACATTCAGCCATATCGTCTATTGTTGTTTCCAGAACTCTTGCCATAACGTCAAGAAATCTACCTGTGCCTGCTGCACATTTATCATTCATAAAAAACTGCTTTACGTTTCCTCTATTGTCAAGACGGATTGCTTTTGCATCTTGTCCGCCAATGTCAATGATGGTACGTGCAGTAGGTACCAAATGAAATATACCTTTTGCATGACAACTGATTTCACTAATTTGTTTATCAGCATCTTCAAATGCAAAACGTCCATAGCCTGTTGCTACTAATTTTGTAATGTCTTCTCTCTTCAAGCCACTTTTTTCATAAGCTTGCTCTAAAGCCCTTTGTGGACCAGAAGAACCTGTTCCAACTTGAACGACTTCTGCGGCAACGATGCGCTCTCCATCTTCTAATATTACAACTTTAGAAGATGCAGAACCAACATCAACTCCCATTGTATACATGAAATAACCTCCTTAAAAACTGTATTTATCATTCAGTTTTTATAAAATATCTTTTTGGCTTTTGTACGAAAAATTTGTCATTTTTAATAAAATACAATAGAAAATACTTATATTTTTCAATATAAGCACATTAAAATTACCAATGATAAAGTATTGTTTTGTGTTTTCTTTATCACTTTCGTTCATTATACCATCTTTATTTATTGATTGCAACTAATATTGTTAAAAATTTATTTTAATTTTATAATTTTTTTCAAATGAAATCCTATTATTTCACTATAAATTGTTTTTTTACAGTTTATGGTTAAAAAAATATGACTGTTTTATATTATTTTTTTTTATAGTATTTACTTTTTTATTTGTTCATATTGTATTTTTATAAAAAAAAATAATTTACTTTTTTAGCCAATATGTAGTTTATTTTTTTATTATACTTTAAATTTTTATTTATGATAAAAAATAGCATTTTTTACAAATAAATACACTGTTCGCAATATCTTTGTTAATAAATCTTCAAAAATGTAAAAAGACAAAATCAATATAAAAATTTTGCCTTTTTAGTAGTTATATTATTTAAAAATCAAGTTTTATTTTGTTAATACTTCAATACCATTTTCTGTAATCGCGACTGTATATTCCCACTGTGCTGATAGTGTACCATCTTGTGTATAGATTGTCCAGCCATTTTGAGCATCTTGATATACTTCTCTTTTTCCTGCATTTATCATAGGTTCTATGGTAAATACCATTCCTGGCACTAAAAGCATACCTGTATTTTTTTTACCTATATGACAAACATATGGCTCTTCATGAAATTTTAATCCTACTCCATGTCCGCCTATTTCTTCCACAACAGAATATCCATTTTTTTGAGCTAATGTATTCACTGCATAGCCTACATCTCCCAAATATCCCCATGCTTTCACTGCGGCTAATCCTGCGTCCAAACATTCTTTTGTAACATCTACTAATTTTTTAGCCTCTGATGATACTTCCCCAATACAAAACATACGAGAAGCATCTGCATAATATCCATTTAATATTGTTGTCACATCCACATTAACAATATCCCCATTTTTTAATACTCTATTTTTATCTGGAATACCATGACACACCTCATCATTAATAGACGTGCAAACGCTTTTAGGAAATCCTTTATAATGCAATGGTGCAGGTATTCCCCCATGTTTTATAGTATAATCATGCACTAATACATTAATTTCTTCTGTATTCATTCCTTCTATTATATGTTCTGCTACCAAGTCTAATACTGCTGTATTTAACTTTCCAGCTTCCCGAATACCCTCTACTTGCTCTGGTGTTTTAATAATTTCATGAGGAGGCACTAATATTCCTTCATTTTTCATGTTTTCCAGCTTTTCATCAAATGCTAAATGACATGATTTATATTTTTTATGACTTCCACACCAGCAAGGGTCATTTCTGCCTATTTTCATTATCATTAACTCCTTTCATTATCATTACACTTTATCATACCACAAGCATAATAAACTTGCTAATAAAATTCAAAAAAATATTAACAAAACACAAAAAATATGTTATACTATATGTACTAAATATAAATTGTTGCTTTTAAAAATTTATAATCAAAAAGGAGAAACTATTATGAATGAAAAATTTATAATTACAATAGGAAGACAATATGGCAGTGGTGGAAGAATGATAGGGCAAAAATTAGCAAAGGACTTAAACATACCTTGTTATGATAAAGAATTATTAACTATTGCAGCAAAAGAAAGTGGTTTTTCTGAGGAAATATTAGAAACAATGGACGAAAAACCAACAGGCAGCTTTTTATATTCTATTGTTGCTGGAACTTACAGTCCAAATTATTCTGGCAGTCATTTACCACTCAATCACAAGCTTTTTTTAGCACAGTTTGATGCCATACGTAATATCGCAGATAAAGGCTCTTGTGTTATGATTGGTCGTTGTGCAGATTATGCCTTAGCTGATTATAATGTAAATTGTATTAATGTATTTATTCATGCTGATTTACAATACAGAGTAAAACGTGTCATAGAAGAATATGGTATTGCACCTGAAAAAGCAGAGGAAACAATACACAAAATTGATAAGCAACGCGCCAGTTATTATAATTTTTATTCTGACAAAAAATGGGGCGCTGTAGACCATTATGATATTACACTTGATAGCAGTAAATTAGGTATAGACAACACCGTTGAAATGATAAAATACTTTGTTTCATTAAATAAAAATTAAATTTTAACATTTCATTTCATAGTAAAAACATAAACCCCCCTTGCAATATTGCAAGGGGGTATATTTGTTACACCGCGTGGACACAATTTCTATATTTTATATTGATTAACAGTATCAGATTACTGAGCAGCTTTTTCAGCTTTTGCTTTTCTGATAGCTTCTGCTAATTTAGGAAGGATAACTTTTACGTCACCAACAATACCTAAATCGGAAACATCGAATATTGCTGCTGTGTCATTTTTATTGATAGAAATAACAAGCTCAGAACCTTCCATACCAGCAACGTGCTGAATAGCGCCAGAGATACCGCAAGCAAGATACAAATCAGGTCTAACTGTTTTACCTGTTTGACCAACCTGACGGTCTTTTTCAATCCAACCAGCGTCAACACAAGCTCTAGAAGAACCAACTTCTGCACCAAGTGCATCAGCTACATCTCTTACTAAATCGAAGCCTTCTGGACCACCAATACCACGACCACCAGAAACAATCAATTTTGCTTCTGTTAAGTCGATAGATTTCTTTTCTGCTTTTACAACTTCCATGATTTCAACATTCATGTCAGCATCTGTAAATGCAACATCTAATTTAATTACTTCGCCTTTTCTACTTTCGTCTTTTGCTATTCTTTTCATAACACCAGGACGTACAGTAGCCATTTGTGGTTTTGTTCTTGGGCACATTAATGTAGCCATCAGGTTACCACCAAATGCAGGACGTGTCATGAGCAATGCTCTTGTACCATCTGTACAGCCCATAGATTCTTCTTTAGCAATTTCTTCTTCGGTTTTAGCCATTCTTAAACCTGTACAGTCAGCAACAAGTCCTGTTCTAACACGGCTTGCTAATCTAGGAGCAACGTCACGACCGATAGAGGATGCGCCAAAAAGCATAATTTCTGGGTCATATTCTTTTACAACCTGTGCCAATGCTTTTGTATATGGCTCTGTAACATATTCTTTCAAATATGGGTGTTGAATCAATACAACTTTATCTGCACCATAGTGGAATAATTTATCAACTTCGCCTTCTACACCATCACCAAGTAATACAGCAACTACGTCGTCTTTCAAATCTTCTTTTAATCTTGTAGCCTCGCCAATCAGCTCAAGTCCAACGTTTTGTACTTTTCCGCTTCTCTGTTCAACTACTACATATATACCTTTACTCATTGTAGGGTTCTCCTCCTTTAATAATTCTAACGATTTGTTTGTTAATTAGATAATGAATTTTTCTTCCAATTTGTCAACAATAGCTTTAACAGCTTGTTCAGCAGACAAATCTTTGAGGATTGTACCAGCGCCTTTTACTTCTTTTGTGAAGGACTGATATACGTTTGTTGGTGAACCCTTCAAGCCAATCATATCAAGCTCAAGGTTATCTTTTAAATCTTCAAATCCAAGTACTTTAATATCTTTTTCATATGCTTCTACAACGCCTCTAACACTCATATATCTTGGTTGTGCTAATTCAGCAATTGCTGTCAAAAGGCAAGGTGTTTTAATTTTGATGATGTGGTATCCATCTTCAAATTGTCTTCTTACAACAAGGTGGTCAGCTGCAACTTCTTGGATTTCTTCCACATAAGATACCTGTGGTAAAGAAAGTTTTTCACCAATCTGTGGTCCAACCTGTGCTGTGTCACCATCGATAGCTTGACGACCTGTAATAATTACATCATAATCTAATGTTTTTAATGCAGCTGCCAAAATACCAGATGTAGCATATGTATCAGAACCACCAAATTCTCTACCAGAAACGAGTATTGCTTCATCACAACCCATAGCTAATGCTTCTCTCAAAGCAACGTCTGCCTGAGGAGGTCCCATGGATACTACTGTAACTGTGCTTCCAGCCATTTTTTCTTTTAACTGTAATGCAGCTTCAATACCTGTTTTATCATCTGGATTGATAATACTAGGAACGCCATCTCTTATCAGAGTGCCTGTTTTTGGGTCAATTTTAACTTCAACTGTGTCTGGTACTTGTTTAATACATACAACGATTTTCATTATAGTTCTCCTTCCGAAATTTTCATATTTAGTTTTCTGTAATTGTTTATCAAACCTTCATAGAACCGGAGATGATCATCTTCATAGCTTCAGAAGTACCTTCATAGATTTCTGTAATTTTCGCATCTCTCATTGCTCTTTCAACTGGATATTCACGGCAATAGCCATAACCACCAAGAAGTTGTACGCAAACTCTTGTTACTTCATTTGCTACATCAGAAGCAAACAATTTACACATAGCTGCTAATGGTGCATAGTTTTCATGGTTATCTTTTGCTGTAGCAGCTCTCCAAACCATCAATCTAGCTGCATCTACTTTTGTTTGGCATTCAGCTAATTTGAATTGTGTATTCTGATATTTATTGATTGTTCTTCCGCCTTGTTTTCTTTCTTTTACATATTTCATAGCTTCATCAATCGCACCCTGTGCAATACCTACGGATTGTGCACCGATACCAATACGTCCGCCACCTAATGCTGTCATAGCAATTTTGTAGCCTTGTCCTTCTTTACCAAGCATTCTGCTTGCAGGTACTCTCACGTTTTCATATGTAACAGCACAGTTAGAAGCTGCTCTAATACCCATACGTTCTATGTTATCACTTACAGAAATACCAGGCATTGTTCTATCAAGTACAAATGCAGACATTCCTCTAGGACCTTTAGATTTATCTGTTAATGCAAATACTACAAATGTATCAGCAAAACCAGAGTTTGTTGTAAACATTTTAGAACCGTTTATGATATAGTCATCGCCATCTTTATCTGCTGTTGTTTGTACGCCAGCAGCGTCTGTACCAGCATTAGGCTCTGTTAAACCATAGCAGCCAGTTTTTGTGCCATCTACCAATGGTCTCAAGAATTCTTGTTTTTGTTCCTCAGTACCAAATTCATTGATACATGCACAGCAAAGAGATGTGTGTACAGAAAGTGTAATACCTGTAGAAGCATCTACTTTAGACATTTCTTCCATAGCTAATGTATATGTTAATACATCAGCACCCTGTCCGCCATACTCTCTGGAGTAAGGAATACCGAAAGCACCGATTTTCTGAAGCTTAGCAATCAATTCTTGAGAATATTCCTCAGCTTCGTCCATATCTTTTGCGATTGGTTTAATTTCTGTTTCAGCGAAGTTTCTGAATAATTCTTGCTGTAACAATTGTGCTTTTGTTAATTTGAAATCCATTTAATATTCCTCCTATATGTTTAATAAATTTTAAACAACTGATTTACTGTCCATCAGCTATTTAACTAAAACCGACCCAATTACTTTTGAAAAAAGAGGTCTTGACAACCGTTTTTCATGCAAAAAAGAAATACAGCGTCCTTATCAAAATGATACCATGTTTGTTTAAATTTTGTCAACATATTTATGGTAAAATATTCTATAAAAAGCTACATTTTTCTGTTAATATACCGACATATTGCCAATACCAATCAGAAACAAACTTTATTTGCATTTTGTGCAACAAAATCCCCTTTTTTCTGTTTTAATCTGCTTGTGTTAACAAAATCTTTTCGAAAAATATAAAATTTTTCATCTGTTTTCACAAAAAAAAATTATTCATTTCCATAAAAATAATATTGCATTGTATTTCATGACTATTTCATAAAAATGCAAAATACTTTGTATGCGAAATATTATAGTAAAAAACAATACAGAATTTGTATTATTTTTTATACATGTATTGTTTTTTCTTACACTCATACTTTACACCATTGTCATTTATATGTCAATATATTTATTAAAAATTCCTAAATTTTATAGTATTTAAATTTTTCATTGTGTCAATTTGCTTACCTTTTATTTACAATAACAGACGCTTTTTCATTAAATTTATTTTTTTGCTATATTATTTTTATTGATAAGCATAAAAAATATAAATAATTTACTATATTTTCAAATTAATTACATTTTTTCTATAATCAAAATAAAACCTCTGCCTAATTTAGGCAAAGGTTTTATTTTCATTTTATGAAACAATTTCTCCCTTTTGTTTTCTTTTTCGTATTCTTTGTATAGGCTGTCTGTTATAATTATATATATACTCTGGTTGTTTATGATATAACACAACATCTTCTGTTATAATACACTTTTCAATATTTTTTTCTGTTGGAATTTCATACATAATTGTATTAATAAATTCCTCCATAATAGAACGCAATCCTCTTGCGCCTGTTTCTCTTTCCACCGCCTGCTTTGCTACTGCCTTCAATGCTTCTTCCTTAAATTCCAGATAAACATTATCTAATTCAAAAAGGTATTCATATTGTTTTGTTAATGCATTTTTAGGCTCTGTTAATATTCTAATTAATGCCTGTTCATCTAAATTATCCAATGTTACTACAACAGGTAGTCTTCCTATAAACTCTGGTATTAATCCATATTTCAGCAAATCCTGAGGCATTAAATGTTTTAAAAGTTCCCCTGTTTTATTATCTGTTTTACTTTGTATACTTGCTCCAAAACCAATGGTTTTTTCATTTAATCTTGTTTGCAATATTTTTTCAATTCCCCCAAAAGCACCACCACATATAAACAATATATTTGTGGTATCAATTTGTATAAATTCCTGATGAGGGTGTTTTCTTCCACCCTGAGGAGGGACACTTGCTACTGTACCTTCCAATATTTTCAAAAGTGCTTGTTGCACACCTTCTCCACTGACATCTCTAGTAATAGAAGGATTTTCAGATTTTCTTGTAATTTTATCAATTTCATCAATATAGATAATGCCTCTCTCTGCTCTTTCTATATCATAATCTGCTGCTTGTATCAATTTCAAAAGTATATTTTCCACATCTTCGCCTACATAGCCTGCCTCTGTTAAAGAAGTTGCATCTGCAATGGCAAAAGGTACATTCAGCAATCTTGCTAATGTCTGTGCAAGTAGTGTTTTACCTGTACCAGTAGGACCTACCATAAGCACATTACTTTTTTGCAGTTCTACATCATCAGCTTTATCATCTACCAATATTCTTTTATAATGATTATATACTGCAACAGAAAGAACTTTTTTTGCTTCTTCCTGTCCTATCACATATTGGTCTAATATTTCTTTAATCTCTTTTGGTTTAGGCATTTCCACACGTTCCGCATAATTTGCAAGAACATCATATTCTTCTGCTACAATATCTGTACATAAACCTACACATTCATCACAAATATATACATTTGGTCCTGCAATCAGTTTACGCACTTGTTCTTGTGATTTTCCACAGAAGGAGCATTTCAGTTGTTTTCTTTCTTCTGACATTGTTTCATCTCCTTTATTTCTGAGGTTTTGTGATGATTTCATCAATCAGACCATAAGCCTTTGCTTCTTCAGCAGACATAAAATTGTCACGCTCTGTATCCCTTTCAATTTCTTCTATACTTTTTCCTGTATTTGCTGCCAATATTTCATTTAATTTTCTTTTTGTTTTTAATATATTTTCTGCATGGATACGGATTTCTGTTGCCTGTCCCCTTGCTCCGCCAGAAGGCTGATGTATCATTACCTCTGCATTAGGTAATGCAAAACGCTTGCCTTTTGCTCCCCCTGCAAGAAGAAAAGCTCCCATACTTGCTGCCATACCAATACAAATTGTAGAAACATCTGCATGAATATACTGCATTGTATCATAAATAGCCATACCTGCTGTAATCACTCCGCCGGGACTGTTTATGTAAAGATTAATATCTTTATCTGGGTCCTCTGCGTCTAAAAATAAAAGCTGTGCAACAACAAGACTCGCTGTTGTATCGTTTACTTCTTCTCCCAAAAATATGATTCTGTCTTTTAACAGTCTTGAGTAAATATCATAGGAACGCTCTCCTCTGCTGGACTGTTCTACTACCACTGGAACTAAACTCATTTCAAGACCTCCAAAAATCAAATTTTATATGAAAATATCAAAGGTATGGAGTGCTAAATCCTCACCCCACACCCTCAATTATTTTTATATCATTATGCTTTTTCTATTTCATTTGCATTATCTTCAATCAATTTTAAAGCTGCTCTTACAAGCATATCTTCTTCTAATGCTTTTTTATCTCCTTCTTGAAACATTTCAATCATCTTTTCTGCATCAATACCATAACTTTCTCCGAATTTTCCGATTTCTTGTTTCAAATCTTCTTCAGAAATTGTTAAGCCTTCTTCTTTTGCAACTTTTTCCAACATCAATCTTGCTCTAACACTCTTTTCAGATGTTTCTCTAAAGTTTTCTTTCAAATCTTCTTTTGTTGTACCCATGTATTTGCAGTAAATATCTAATGTCAAGCCTTGTCTGCTTACATTTTCCTCAAATTCTCTCATCATTTGATTAATTTTATTATCATACATTACTTGTGGTACGTCCATAGTACAATTTGCGATTGCTGCATCAAGAAGTTTATCACTTTGAATTTGTTTTGCTTTTTCTTCTTTCTCCTTTGTCAGTTTATCCTGAATGCTTGTCTTATATTCATCTAATGTGGAAAATTCTGAAACATCTTCTGCAAATTCATCATTTAATTCTGGTAATTCTCTTTTACTTAATCCTTTTAACTCTACTGCAAACACAGCATCTTTACCAGAAAGTTCTGGTGCATGGTATGCATCTGGGAATGTTACATTGACATCAAATTTATCTCCTACATTATGTCCCACAATTTGTTCTTCAAAACCTTCAATAAAAGCATGAGAACCTAATGTCAAATCATGGCTGTCGGATTGTCCACCTTCAAAAGCAACGCCATCTACTGTGCCCAAATAACTAATTTTTGCAACGTCACCATCTTCTGCTGGTCTATCTGTTACTTCTACCAATCTAGCATTTTTTTGTTGTATAGATTTTAATTCTGATTCAATTTCTTCTTCTGTTACTTCAACTTTTTCTTTTTCTACTTCAAGACCTTTGTATTGTCCTAATGTTACATCTGGTTTTACAGTAACATCTACAATAAATTTTACGCCTGTTTCTTTATCAATTTTTTCTACATCTATTGTAGGCTGGCTTACTACATCTAAATCTAATTCTGTTATTGCTTCTTCATATACTTCTGGGAAAATGTGGTTAATTGCTTCTTCATAGAAGAAATTTGCGCCATATTGCGCTTCTATCAATTTTCTTGGTGCTTTTCCTTTTCTAAATCCAGGTAAAGTAATTTTATTTTTGTTTTGATTATAAGCATAAGTAAGACCTTTTTCAAATGTTGCACCATCTACCTCTACTGTAAATTTCACTACATTATTTGCCTTTTCCACAAATGTTGCGTTCATGTTGCTCTTTCCTCCTTAAAATTTTCAAATATGTCATGATAAGTTAACAGTTTAACTTTTCAAGCATTCCATATATTTCTATGCAAAAATATTGTCTGCACAATTAACGATTATTATAACATACCAATAATATAAAATCTACTATAATTTGCATAGAATTTACAGTTTTTTCTTTCTTTTACAATAAAATCTTTTTACCACTCCGTACCTTCTGGTGTAAATTGATAATAAAATACATAATTCATATCTGTATCTTTAGGTATATCTTTGTCTGGTTCTGCTCCCAACATAAAATGATAGTAGCCAGGTTCTAATACAGGCATCAGCAAATAAATACCTGTTTCTCCATCTTCCATTTCTGCAAATTCTCCCAACATTTCTATTTTTCCATACATATCTTCTGCCAAAAGTGCTACTTTATCAAAATGTTCTGCATCAGAATAGCAATACACTTCCAAAACACCAGAAGAACCACAAAATACATAATAATTATCTAAATCGCTTGCACTTAATTTTCCTATCACACTATCTCCATTTTCAATAAGCTGTGACATTTCTAATAAATCATTAGGTTCTTCTTCCAGTACAACTTTTTCAAAAGGTTTACTTCTTTCATGATATTGTTGTAATGTATATTCTTTTACCAATTCTTCAAAAGTATAAAATGAACTGGTATCTAATGTAGAAATGGCATTGATAGGAATTGCAAAATTGAGATTTTGCCCTGTGGCAAGCCCTGCTGAAGTAATTCCTACAACTTGTCCTTTTTCATTCAGCAAAGCACCTCCACTACTACCATGTGATATTGCTGCTGTAATTTGTATATAAGGAATATTTTCTATTGTTCTATTGATTCCAGATACAATACCCTCTGATATCGTATTTGATAATCCCATAGGGCTACCTATTGCATATATTTTTTCACCACTTGTCATTTCGTCAGAATCTCCTGATGATAAAAAAGGAAAACCATTTCCATCTACTTGCAGTATTGCCAAATCCCCTTTCATATCATACCCTAATATTCCTTTTACATTATAATCTGTTCCATCTGCCATTGTAATAACAGCAGAATAAGCATTTTCTAATACATGAAAATTGGTCACTGCTTTACCATCTTTTTCTAAAAAGAATCCACTGCCACTGCTTAAAGCATCTCCATCAATATCATATGTTCTAATATAGAATATAGCATCATTACATCGATTATAAATTTCTTTTGCTGTTAAATTTCTTCCTGTATGTTCTGCCTGTCCCGTTTCGATATTAATGGTATTACTTTTGTCATTCCATGTTACAGAAATGCCAAATATATTTGTAATATCTCTCAATTTAAAATAAGTACTATTTTCAATATTATATCCCTGCACATGAACGGTTTGTCCATCTACAATAATATTAGAGGACGCTATATTTGCAGAACGCACATCACCTTTTACTGCTTCCATTTCTCCGCCAACAGGCTGATATCTTTTTCCTGATGTTAGCATAACAATATGTCTTTCTGCATCCCACTCTACATCAAACTGCTGTGTAGTACCATTTAGAGAATAAGCTAAATCCCTTAACTTAAAATAATTATTGCCATTAATATAATAAGCTGCACAAGATTTTTGTTCTCCATTTACATATATTTTAGAAGTAGTCGGTTTTGCAGTTACTGCTGCTCCTACTGATACAAAATTTGAAATTGTATAAGCAAACGCAACAACAAAAGTAATACATTTATTTTTAATTTTCACTATTTTTTCCTCCTCGAAAAATAGATTATTTCCACCCATTTTAATGTTACCATCATTTTATAAAACAATGTATTGTTTTATAAAGTATCTAATGGATAATAAAATTGTTTTACAAATCTCTTTGCTATTTATTGTACCTTTTTTCAAAAATAAAATCAATTTTTTTGTAAATTCTTAATGAAAAATTCAAAATTTAATTCAAAATTTCCAGTATATAGTTAGTAGACATTTGTTATATTATAAAAATAAAACTTATTTCATTATTTTTTAATATGCAAAAAAACCATGTGCATGAAACACATGGTTTTTTAAAGCGCGAAACGAGATTCGAACTCGCGGCCCTCGCCTTGGCAAGGCGATGCTCTACCACTGAGCCATTCGCGCAAAGTGCCCAGAACCGGAATCGAACCAGTGACACGAGGATTTTCAGTCCTCTGCTCTACCAACTGAGCTATCTGGGCAAGAAATAGTAATAAACTGCCCGAGACCGGAATCGAACCGGTACGGGTGTTACCCCGCAGGATTTTAAGTCCTGTGCGTCTGCCAGTTCCGCCACTCGGGCTTATTTACTATTTCCTTTGCAATCAACTGACTGCTCATCTATAATAACAAAGTTTTTATATAATGTCAACACTTTTTTACAAATTTTTTTTATTTTTTTAAAAATCATATTTTTGCTTGATATATCAAGCATTTCAGCACACAATATTTAAAATGGTGTTACACTTTTTATGGTAAAAAATAAAAAATATGCAATGACAATCAACATTAATGGTGTTGTAAAAAAATAACGTACGACTGGTATATCTTCTGTTTTTTGTTTTAAAAAATCAGAAATGGTATTTCTATGTTTCCATATTATTACAATACTTGCCAAAACACAAAAATGCAAAAATATCGCATCTAATTGCCACACAATATCATATTTTTCTCCCAGCATACCTGTTATTTCTACAGAAAGATTATTCAGTACATGAAGTATCATTGCAGATGCCAAAGAATATCTTTGTGCCAAATAACCAAACAATACCCCTATCATCATTGTAATTGGAAATTGTACAATATTTTGATGGAGTAATCCAAAAAGCATAGCTGTAATCAATACTGCAAACGTTTTTCCATATTTTTCTAAATAAGTCATAATAATACCTCTGCAAAGTATTTCTTCCGCTATGGGTGCAACAATTACACTATATACAAATGCAGATAGCAATATAGAGCTATCACTAGCTAAACTAATTGCCTCATCAAAGCCATATCCCATTAGTCCTGCTGCAATATTCATAGGAATCAATATATAATTACCTAATAATTGCAGTCCTTGCATAAGTATATAAAAAATAATCATTGTTTTTAATGTTATTTTTTGTTTTTTTTGAAAACTTGGTGTCTGCATCAATATCAGCCCTACTACTATGACACCGACAATAGAGGCTAAGCTTAAAGCAATACCGCTATTATAAACATATTCTGATGCCTGCTCCCATTGCATATTTTCAAATAAAAAAAGTAGTAAAGTCATCTCTATAAAATCTATTCCAAACACTACAAATTGAAATATCGCTTCATATATCATTATAGCAATCGCTAAAAAATGAAATGTTCTTCTTGCTATCTTTTTTTCTATATCCAAAACTTTCACCTTACTTTCTTTATTTTTATATTCCATACGAAAAGGTGTATCTTATACAAGCTCATTTGCATATACATATAACTAAACAATATGGATAGGAGTTTTTCAATATGTATTACAATCATAAATCAAATAAAATTTCTGCCAATGAAACACAAAATAATATTATCACAGGTACAACAGGCTGCACTTGTGGCAATGTAGACAATAATACTACACCAACAATGCCTAATTCTCGTTATTTAGGATTGCAAGGCATTGTTACAAACATTTCTAATTTAAATGATGATGGCTGTACAAAACTTTTTGAAGTTCGTGACCAAAACGGACGCATTACAAATTTCGTAATCACTCCCTCCACCTATTTTATCAATCAAGCAAATATTACAAGGGGTATGTCTATCACTGTATTTTATGATGCTGATGCTCCTGCTGTATTAATTTATCCTCCACGTTTGCAAGCTGTTGTTGTTGCTTCAAACAATTTAAACAAAAATGTAAAAGTGGATTATTTTGATTCCAATTTGCTCAGTCAAGACAAAGCATTGCAATTAAATATTGATGAAAATACAGAGGTAATATTAGAAAATGGTCAAACATTTACAGGAAATTTAGGAAACCATTATCTCATTGTTATTTATACAAATTCTACAAGAAGTATACCAGCACAAACTACCCCAGAAAAAGTAATTGTACTTTGCCAAAGCATATCATAGTCAAAGCAAATTAGGGAGTGTTTTAAAAGAGTAGTTTTAAAAATAATTTTTATTTCTGTTTTTCATAAAAGTTTTTTCCTCGCTTTTAGGGGAAAGCGAATGAGAATTTTAAATGCTTGTTTCGTCACTCCTGCAAATTACTTTGACTTTTAAATAAAGGACAATGCTAGTCTGATATAAAATCAGATTAGTATTGTCCCATACATATTATTTTTTAATACTGTAAAACAGATTCTATACGATAATTTTTTAATACTTCTCTGCCTTTTAATCCTTCCAATTCTATCAAAAAATCAAGTGCTACTACTTCTGCTCCCACTTCTTCCACCATTTCTACAATCGCCTTTGCAGTACCACCTGTGGCAAGTAAATCATCTACAATCACTACTTTTTGTCCTTTTTTCAAAGCATCTTTATGAATTTCTATTGTTGCTGTACCATATTCTAATTCATATTCTTTGCTGATTGTTTCTGCTGGTAATTTTCCTTTTTTTCTTACTGGAACAAATCCCTTTTCAGCATTATATGCAATAGGCATACCAAACAAAAAACCTCTGGATTCTGCCCCTACTATCACATCATAATCCAAATCTATTATTTTTTGGTGCATTTGTTTAATTGCCTGTTGCAAGCCTTCTACATCTTTGAGTAATGTTGTAATATCTCTGAATATCACGCCCTTTTGAGGGAAATCTGGTATAGAACGTATTTTATCCTTTAAATCTGTCATGTGAAAAGCCTCCTCATATCATCATTGACTTATTCTGAAATCTTTTATTTGTAATTGTATAGAACTTTCTCCCCGAAATGTATTAATATCAATACTATATACAAAATCCATATTTCCATCATAACATCCATCATATAACATTTTATCATAATTTTCGTTTCCATACAATCGTTTTATCATATCTGAAAGCCTTTCCCAGCCATCAAATGAAATGGCATGCAAACAAATTCCTGTTTGCCTTTCTTTTAACACCATTTTCAATATGTCTTTTTCTTTCCCTATCAAATAAAATTTTTGTATGCTGATATTTTTAGAGCCAAATAAAGGAATATGATTTCCCTTTCCGAAAGGTGCTAAATTTCTTAATTCCTTTGCTAATGCCATATCAATTTCATCAAAACAAAGCTGTTTTTCAATTTTCAATACAGGTGTCAACTGCTGTTGTGTCAGTTTGCAAGCATTATTTAATTTTTCACGCAATATATCTATATTTTCATAGGGCAGTGAAAGCCCTGCCGCCATAGTATGCCCTCCAAATTTTGAAAATAGTTCTTTACAAGCATACAATTCCTCAAACATATTATATCCTTCAATACTTCTTCCTGAACCCTTTGCCATATTTTCTGATTTTGTAATAATAATAGTTGGTCTATAAAATTTTTCTTTAATACGTCCTGCTACAATACCTGCAATACTTTCATGCACATTTTGCTGATATAAAACAAATACTTTTTCATTCAAATTATTTTTTTGTTCTATTTCTTTTATAATTTGTTCTGTTGCTTTTTTTGTCATATCTTTTCTGCTGTTATTTTGTTCTGCTAAATATGTAGCATATTCCTGTGCTTTTTTTTCATCTGTTTCGCAAAATAACGCTACTGCTGTTTTTGCTGTTTCCAGTCTACCTGCCGCATTTACACAAGGACCTATTATAAATCCAATATGATATTCTGTTAATTGTTTTCCACATAAATTTGTTTGTGCTAGAAGTGCTTTTAATCCAACATTTGTTGTTTGTGCCATAGTATTTAAGCCTTTTTTTACAATGATTCTATTTTCTTCCATTAAATCTACAATATCGCAAACAGTTGCTAATGTTGCCATATGTAAACATTCTTGTTCCAGTACATCATTTTGAATATTCTGTCTTTTTAAAAAAAGCAAAGCAAGTTTATAACAAATTCCTCCAGCACAAAGCATTTTAAAAGGATATAGACAACTTTTTTGTTTTGGGTCAACTATGGCATCCGCTTCAGGTAATATATCATTTCCATTTTCATCAAAAGCCGGCTCATGATGGTCTATTACAACCACTGTCATATCAAATTGCTTTGCTTTTTTGACTTCTTCTATTGCAGAAATACCATTATCACAAGTTAAAAGCAATTCTATACCATTGTTATGTAATTCTTCTATCGCCTCTAAATTCAATCCATAACCTTCTTTTTGTCTGTGAGGAATATAATATATGACATCTCCTCCACAATACTTCAGCACTTTGTACCATATTGCTGTACTAGTTACACCATCCACATCATAGTCACCATATATAGCAATTTTTTTATTTTGTTTTAAAGCACATTCCAGCAACATCATTGCTTTTTCTGCATCTTTCATTACTTGTTTCGCACAAACATCATATAATTCTGCACGTTCTGCTTGTAAAAAAGCAATGGCTTGTTTTTTTGTAGTAATGCCTCTATTTGCCACTACACAAGCTGTTGCTTGTCTAATTCCCAGTACTTCAGACATTTTTTGTATATCAGCCTTTGTTCTTTTTAATACCCATCTATTTTCCAAAAGATTTCCTCCTTAAATTAGGCAAAAAACAGACGTGTTAACGTCTGTTTATGTTGTCAAAAAACTTTTAAATGGAAATTCTATTTTCACAAAAAATATTAACTTTTCAACACATTTTTATTTTTCATGATTTTTCATTTTTAGGTAAAAGCATATACCAAACAGAACCAGATATAAATATAGAAGAATAAGCTCCTGCAATAATACCAACTATCATAGGCAATGAAAAATCTTTTATAGATTGTACTCCCAATATATATATTGCTCCAATAGTAAATAATGTTGTTAATGTGGTATTGATAGAACGACCTAATGTTTGACTAACACTTTTATTAATTTTTTCTGCTGTTTGATTTTTTCTGTATTTTGGTGTATTTTCTCTAATTCTGTCAAATATAACAATAGTAGAGTTTATAGAATAACCTAATATTGTTAAAAGCACTGCAATAAATGCATTATCGACAGGTATTCTAAATATTGCATAACAAGTCATAACAATACAAACGTCATGTATCAATGCAATAATTGCACTGCCTCCTGCACGAATGTCTTTAAATCTGATTGAAATATATATCAACATACAAACACAAGCAATCATAACTGCTCTTATTGCTGTCATTTGCATTTCATGGCTTACTGTTGCAGAAACATCTGCAATAGAATCAATTACTGCATTTTTATATTTTTGTTTTATATTTTCTGATAATTTAATTCTAGTATCACCATTAATAGACTGCATTTTAATAGAAACACTATCTGTTCCTATAATTTTCTGTACTTGAGGACTTTTTTGCCCTGTAGTTTCTTCTACTATTTTTATAATATCATCATTTGAAAATTCTTCTCCTATTACCACACTCATAGAAGTGCCACCAGTAAATTCAATGCCAAAATTAAAAATACCCTTTCCAGTTGTTCCATTTACTATCATTGTAACGATGCCGGCTAAAATAATTACTATCGACACCGCAAAAAATTTCAATCTGTTTTCTACGATTTTCATTATTTTCGCCTCCCTTATTTTATACGTAATCCATAATATTTAGGATTGTTAATGCCTACATATATCATACCCTGTAATATCATTCTTGTAATAAATACCGCTGTAAACATAGAAAGTATAATACCTATCATCAATGTTTGTGCAAAACCTTTTACTGTTCCTGTACCAAGCCAGAACAACACAGCCGCCGCAATCAATGTTGTCATATTACCATCAATAATCGCAGGTAATGCTCTTGAAAAGCCATTGTGTACTGCTACCCTTAAAGAATGTCCTGCAATCAATTCTTCTTTCATTCTTTCAAATATAACAACATTTGCATCAACAGCCATACCTACCGAAAGCACGATACCAGCAATACCTGGTAATGTTAATGTAATATGCAGTAAACTTAATGCTGCTAATTCCAGTCCAACATAAATCATCAACGCCCAATCTGCTGCAAAACCTAATGCTTTATAGATTACCAACATAAATATCAATACAAGAGAAATACCTATTATACCTGCTTTTAAACCTGTGGAAAGTGCGTCTGCGCCCAATCTTGCACCCACATTTTCCATTTTTAATATATTCAAATTAAAAGGCAATGAACCAGCACGTATTAAAGATGCTGTTCTTTCTGCTTCTTCTGGTGTAAAATGTCCTGTAATCATAGCATTGCCATCTGTAATTTCTGCATTTACAATAGGTGCGCTTACAATTTCATCATCTAATACAATAGCAAGTGGTTTTCCAATATTATTTTTCGTTGCTTCTGCAAAAAGCTGTTTGCCTTCTGCTGTAAATTCTAATGAAACATAAGGCTCTGAAACACCTTGCTGTGATACTTGTCCCACCTGTTTTCTGGCATCTGCTACCATATCTCCTGTTAAAAGTACTTTTCCTGTTTCATCAATAAATGATAATTGCGCTGTTTGTCCAATTTCTTTAATTGCTTGTTCTGCATTTTCCACACCAGGAATATCTACTCTTAAGCGTTTTTCGCCTTCTTTTGCAACTTCTGCTTCTGTCCAGTTGTTCCAGTCCAACCTTCCTTGTATCAATGATACTGCTGCTGCCATTTCTTCCTCTGTTACATTTTCTTTATCAGCTTCATACAATATTTGTACACCGCCACTTAAATCTAAACCTTGTTTGATATTCCAAACACTGCCTTGTTTTTTTTCACCTATGCCCTGATAACAAAGGAATGCTAAAACACTCACCAGTATGAGCATAGTGCAGAGCATAACACTGCCCTTTCCTTTCATAAAAAAACCTCCTTGTATTTTGATTGGTTCTGTTACATTAAAATGATATAGACAACAGCCCCTTGTTAGAAGTACAAT
>CAJUNT010000001.1 GCA_910587735.1 uncultured Clostridia bacterium | reverse complement strand
CAGTTTTCAAGGATCAATTTCTTTTTACTTTTTTCGACTTCTTTCAAAGTCAACCATGATGCATTTTATCATCACTCTTTTTATTTGTCAAGCACTTTTTTTATCTTTTTTAAAATTTATTTTTTCAAGTACTTATTTTTTCTGACTACGAATATATATTATACTCTTTTTTTATAGCTTGTCAACACTTTTTTTCATTTTTTTTAATATTATATAATAAAGACAATATAAAAATTATGTTGCCTTACTATATTAAAAAGGTTATTATATTTTAAACGCTTTTTTTACTTGATTTATCAAACCGTTTTCTGTTATATCTTCATCAAAATCAGAGTTATCAATTTCGCCTCCATAAATTACAAATATAATATTTTCTTTTTTTAATCCTGAAATTTTCATTACTTCTTTTTTCAATTCATTATCCCACTTTGTAGCTACCACATAAATACTATTTTTTCCTGTTCTTAAACCTACTTCAAGTACATTTAATCCCTTATGCAATTTAGCATCAACAACTTTATTTAATGCCTCTTCTAATTCTTCTATTGTATAATTTGCAGTTTCAAATATAATATGATCTATCTCAATATTTAAAAGTTCTGACATCTTTTTTACTGATGCTTCATTCCATTCTCTTGCTATTATTATAAGGCTATTTTGACGAATATCAACTTTCCAATGAATTAATTCTGGTTTTTCGTCAAATTCAATCTCTTTCCATATATAATGTCCATTCTTATCTAACTCTAAATCTCCTATACGATATGTTGCTTGTTCCAATTCCTTATATGTATAAACTGCTCCTCCTTCAAATACTATTTCAGCATTCAATGCACTTACACTAGATGCCTTTGTATTAAATTCCTGCAATGACAATAGCAAATCTTTTCCTTCTTGTGTTGTATCTACAATTTTTATATGTAAAATACCACCACTTTCAATATCATAATAATATCCCCCATAATATTTTTGGGGAATTTCTGGCAAAAATGCTCCAAAAGATTCCATTGAATCATCACGTTGATTATTATTTATTACATTATCATCAGTATGTGCAAACACCGACACCAGCATAAATAAAGATAATATTACTGTTAAAATAAACGAAATATAATATTTTTTCATAAAATCCCTCCTTAAAAACAGTATACCATATTATTCTTATATGGTCTAATACAAAAAAATCCCCCATGATTTTTACAAATCACAAGAGATTTTTTCGCTAGACTTCTAAGCCTAAGAATGAATGAAAGATTTTATAAAATAATTGTCATAATGACAACTATTTCCAATTATTTTTTTCTTGGAAAACTAATTTCTGCTTGTGCCGCTGCCAATCTAGCGATAGGTACACGGAATGGTGAGCAAGAAACATAATCCAAGCCAATCATATGGCAGAATTCAACAGAAGATGGGTCTCCACCATGTTCGCCACAAATACCCAAATGAATGTCAGGGCGTACAGGTTTTGCTTTTTCTACTGCCATTTGCATTAACAAGCCAACGCCTGTTCTGTCTAATCTTGCAGTTGGGTCACATTCATAAATGTTTTTATCAATATAATCAGCCAAAATTTTACCAGCATCATCACGAGATAAACCATATGTCATCTGTGTCAAGTCATTTGTACCAAATGAGAAGAATTCTGCTTCAGATGCAATTTGGTCAGCTGTCAAAGCTGCACGAGGAATTTCAATCATTGTACCAACAAGGTATTTGAGTGTTTTTCCTTTTTCTTCCATAACTTTATTTGCTGTTTTTACAACAACTTCTTTTACATATTTCAACTCTTTGATTTCACCAATCAAAGGAATCATAATTTCAGGTACAATTTCAATACCCTTTTCTTTAGAAACTTCAATAGCAGCTTCAATAATTGCTCTTGTTTGCATTTCTGCAATTTCAGGATAACTTACTGCTAAACGGCATCCACGATGTCCCATCATAGGATTCAATTCATGAAGACCTTTTGCTTTAATTTTTAATTCTTCTACAGTTTTACCTGTTTCTTTTGCTAATACTTCAAATTCTTCATCTGTATTTGGCATAAATTCATGCAAAGGTGGGTCCAAAAGACGAATAGTAACTGGTCTTTCTCCCATAGCTTCATAAATGCCTTTAAAGTCATCTTTCTGGAATGGTTCAATACCAGAAAGTGCTTTTACTCTTTCTTCTACACTATCGGAAAGAATCATTTTTCTAAATTTCATAATTCTTTCACCTTCAAAGAACATATGCTCTGTTCTTGTCAAACCAATACCTTCTGCACCAAAATCAATAGCAACTTTTGCATCTTTTGGTGTATCAGCATTTGTTCTTACCTTCAAACTTCTCTTTTCATCTGCCCATTTCATAAATGTAGCAAAGTCGCCAGAGATTTCAGGGTCTACTGTTGGAATATCTTCGTTATAAATATTACCTGTGGAACCATCTAATGAAATATAGTCGCCTTCTTTAATTGTTGCACCACCCAATGTGAATGTTTTTTCTGCTTCATTCATACGGATTTCTTCACAGCCAGATACACAACAAGTACCCATACCACGAGCTACAACAGCTGCATGAGATGTCATACCACCACGAACTGTCAATATACCTTGTGCTGCAACCATGCCTTCAATATCTTCTGGAGATGTTTCCAAACGAACAAGTATTACTCTTTCGCCTGTTTCAGCATGTATTTTTGCATCTTCTGCTGTAAAGTAAACTTTACCAGCAGCAGCACCAGGAGAAGCTGGCAAACCTTTACCGATTGCTTTTGCAGCTTTTAATGCTTTTTGGTCAAAAGCAGGGTGCAAAATTTGGTCAAGTTGTTTTGGTTCAACTTTCATTAATGCTTCATCTGTTGTAATAAGTCCTTCATTTACTAAGTCAACAGCAATTTTCAATGCTGCATTTGCAGTTCTTTTGCCGTTTCTTGTTTGCAAGAAATATAATTTACCTTCTTCAACTGTAAATTCCATATCCTGCATATCTTTGTAATGGTTTTCCAATTTATTTGCAAGTTCCATAAACTGATTATATACTTCAGGCATATCCTGTTCCAATTGTGCAATTGGTTTTGGTGTACGAACACCAGCAACAACGTCTTCACCTTGTGCATTTACAAGATATTCACCAAGCATTGCTTTTTCACCAGTTGCTGCATTTCTTGTAAATGCAACACCTGTACCAGATGTATCACCTTTGTTACCAAATACCATCATTTGTACATTTACAGCAGTACCCCAGCTATAAGGAATGTCATTCATTCTTCTATATACAAATGCTCTAGGGTTATCCCAAGAACGGAATACAGCTTTTGCAGCTTCAAGCATTTGTTCTTTAGGGTCTTGTGGGAAATCTTTTCCTTGGTCTTCTTTATAAAGTTCTTTAAATTTTTCTGCGATTTCTTTCAAATGGTCTGCTGATAAATCAGTGTCATATTTTGCGCCAACTTTTTCTTTGTATTCGTCTAATAATCTTTCAAATTTTGATTTAGATACACCAATAACAACGTCAGCAAACATCATAATAAATCTTCTGTAAGAATCATATGCAAATCTTTCATTGTTTGTTTTCTTTGCAAGAGCTTTTACAGAAACGTCATTCAAGCCTAAGTTTAAAACAGTGTCCATCATACCAGGCATAGAAGCTCTAGCTCCAGAACGTACAGATACTAACAATGGGTCTTCAGGGTCGCCTAATTTTTTTCCAGCGATTTCTTCTAATTTTTTAAGAGCTTCTTCAATTTGTTCAATCATTTCAGGTGTAAATTTTTTTCCACCTTCATTATATTCTGTACAAGCTTCTGTTGTAATTGTAAAACCTTGAGGAACTGGCAGTCCCAAATTTGTCATTTCGGCTAAGTTTGCACCTTTACCACCTAACAGGTTTCTCATGGAAGCGTTTCCTTCGCTAAACATATACACATACTTTTTGCCCATGTTAAAAATACCTCCTAACAATAAATTCATCATAAGTGAGTTAGAATAGAGTTTAAAACAAATTATATTGTTTTATTGTAATAAACCATTGTCCATTCACACTGTCTTAATTAATATACCACTTTTTAGCAAAAAGTACAACAAATTCTTTTAATTTTTTATATTCTATTTTTCAACAAAATATTTCTTATTTTTTTCTATTTCATTATGCGACAATACAAATAATCAAAACAAATTTTTTTATACATTTTGCACTGTATATTGATTAAAATTCCATTTTTTGTTTTAAATATTCTACTAACTGGTCAATTTTTACTCTTTCTTGTTGCATGGTATCTCTATCTCTTATTGTTACTGCATTATCTTCTAATGAATCAAAATCAAATGTAATACAGAAAGGTGTACCAATTTCGTCCTGTCTTCTGTAGCGCTTACCAATACTACCTGCATCATCATAATCACAGTGAAATTCTTTTAATAACATTGCATAAACTTCTTCTGCCTGTTCTGATAATTTTTTAGAAAGAGGCAAAACGGCTGCTTTAATTGGTGCAATTGCTGGGTGAAAATGCAATACCGTTCTAGTATCTCCATCTTCTAATGTTTCCTCATCATAAGCATTACATAAAAATGCTAATGTCATTCTGTCTGCACCCAATGATGGTTCAATACAATATGGTATATATTTTTTATCTTCTTCTTGGTCAAAATATGTCATATCCTGTCCAGACACATTTTGATGACAAGTCAAGTCAAAATCTGTTCTGTCTGCAATGCCCCAAAGTTCACCCCAGCCAAATGGGAACAAAAATTCAATATCTGTTGTAGCATTACTGTAATGAGAAAGTTCTTCTTTTTCATGGTCACGCAAGCGAATATTTTCCTCTTTGATATTCAAATGTAACAACCATTCTTTACAATATTTTCTCCAATATTCAAACCATTCTAAGTCTGTACCTGGTTTACAGAAAAACTCTAATTCCATTTGTTCAAATTCTCTTGTTCTAAATGTAAAATTGCCTGGTGTAATTTCATTTCTAAATGATTTACCTATCTGTCCAATACCAAAAGGTAATTTTTTTCTTGTTGTTCTCTGCACATTTTTAAAATTAACAAATATTCCCTGTGCTGTTTCTGGTCTTAAATATACTGTATTTTTTGCATCTTCTGTAACACCTTGAAATGTTTTAAACATCAAATTAAACTGTCTGATATCTGTAAAATTATGTGCTCCACAACTTGGGCAAGTGATTTTTTCATCTTCTATAAATTTTTTCATTTGTTCATTGCTCCAAGCATCAATGCTGACTTCTTCCATACCTTTTTCTTTTCTATATTCTTCAATAATTTTATCTGCTCTAAATCTTTCTTTACATTCTTTACAATCCATAAGAGGGTCACTAAATCCTCCTACGTGTCCAGAAGCTACCCATGTTTGAGGATTCATCAGTATCGCACAATCTACACCAACATTATAAGGGCTTTCTTGTATAAATTTGCGCCACCATGCTTTTTTTACATTATTTTTCAATTCTACACCAATTGGACCATAATCCCATGTATTTGCTAAACCACCATAAATTTCAGAACCAGGATATACAAATCCTCTGTTTTTCGCCAATGCTACAATTTTCTCCATAGTAATCTCTGCCATAATATAAAAACTCCTTTCTAAAATAAAAAAAACTCCCGTCCCTTACAATACTGTAAGGGACGAAAGTAATCTTCCGCGGTTCCACCCTTTTTGACTAAATAAGATTTTTAGTCCTCTTTCAAAGTATCTGCTCCAAAGCGCCATTCTTTATGCTCCATTACATTGTTTTCACCATTTCACAATGTTCTCTGCAAAATTCCACATAAATACTCCTCTTTTTCATAACAGTTATTATAATATTTTATATTTTTAATTTAAAATTATCAAAAACAAAATATTTTTTTAATTTTTATATACTCTATCATGCATTCTTTGTAAAGTCAACCTTTTTTTGATATTTTTATGGAAATCAATTTTTGTTTGCTAAAGGCGATTCAAAGTTTTTTGTCAAGCTTTTTAGTGGTGAAGCGTAGACTGAGCAACATCCAATAGTCATTTGAAACAAAAAAATACTATGAGATATTAAAATTTTTTAAAAGCTGATTTCTCTATGATATTTTATTAGAAAAATAAATTGTATTATGCTATAATCAATATACAGAAATGATATTCTGTAAATTTATGGTACTTATAGAAAGAGAGGATTTATATGAAAAATAAGAAGGACGTGGCTATTGTAGTAAACTGGGAGGTTTGCTAAAAACAGCCCAACCTCCCAAAAGGATTTTATATTTTATATACTTTTTGGAGGAAATTACTATGAATAGAGAAAATAAAAGAATACGTTATCAAAAAGGTTACTACAAAAATCATGCTTGTAATGATAGTTTTACATGTAAAGTATGTGGACGGCTTGTTGTTTCAGCAGGTGCAGGAAGCAATCATCGAAATCATTGTCCGAATTGTCTTAGTAGTATTCATGTTGACGAACAGCCTGGCGACCGTAAATCAGATTGTGGGGGTATTATGGAACCCATTGGCGTATGGGTACGCAAAAGCGGAGAATGGGCAGTCATTCACAGATGTCGTCGTTGTGGTAAAATTTGTTCCAATAGAACTGCTGCTGATGACAATCCTATGAAACTCATGTCTATTGCTATGAAACCATTAGCACAACCACCATTTCCATTAGAACGAATTACAGAATTAACTGCTCTTATGGGTGGAGAAGGTTCACTGGAATAACTACTATATGATATCTGCTAAAAGGAGATGAAAACAATATGGACTATAAAAAAAGCTATCATCTATCACGCTATGGAATATTTATTAGTTTACTTATTCTCTTTATTGCATCTCTAATAAATGAAAATCATATACTCAGAAACATATTAGTAGCAATAGGCATTATCAGTATTATTATAAATATTTTACAAGAAATGTTATTTTGCTGTTGCCCTTTCTGTGGATATCAGTTTTCTACCAGAGATAACTTACCTAAATACTGTCCTGAATGTGGCAGAAAATTAGAATAATATATTAAAAAAATGATAAAATCCTCCATCATTTCTATGGAGGATTTTTGTTAAATGTCTATTTTTCTATTAAAATCCCTTGTTTGTAGCTGTATATTGATATGTATTGCAATATATTCTTCCAATACTTTATATAATTCTTTCATTACTTCCTCCGAAGCAGAAAATTGAAAAGCACTTTTTATATCATGAGAAAATACAAACTCCATAGCATTTTTTGCCCCTGTTGATAATTTTCTACTTCCAGCTATATGCTCATTACACACCATGCCTCCAGCAGCCACATGAAAATACTGTTTTGCTTCTTTTCCACAAATACAGCATTTTTCTGTTAAATCTGGCATAACACCTGCTGTCTGCAAAAATTTCATTTCAAATATTCTACTAACTAGCGTTGGGGGACATTTTCCCTTTGATAATATTTGCATCGTTTTCAAAAGTAATAATAATATATTATCTTGTTCTATACCCATAAAAGCCGTTTTTTCTACCAAATCCACAATATAGAATGCTTGAGATAACTTATCTATATCTAAACGTAAATCAAAAAAACTTTCTATCATATCAATTTGGTCAACATAATAATATTTTTTACTTTCATATACTTGAAAATCGCAATAGCAAAATAATTGTGTACCTGCAAGCAATTTACTTTTTTGTTTTCTTGCTCCTTTTGCCGTTATCCATACTTTTCCTAATCCTTTTGCTAACACAATAATCTGTTTGCTTGTTTCTCCTTTAGGCATTTCTTTTAAAACAATACCCCTTATTACTTCTGTTCCCAAAGCGACACCTACATTTCCAAAATACTTAATCAATCTATATTTTTTTTAGTATGATAATTAATATGATTATCATGTTGTATTTGTCTTTTTCGTTTTTCTGCCTGTTTATATTCCAAATAGTCAAACACATTTCCGCTTTCTGCAAACTTCTTCCAATAAAAAATTTGTTTCATATTTGCATAGACCTCTTTTCTGTGCTGTGTCATTTATAACATTAGCTTTTTCCTATTTTATATTCTCTATACTGGCAAAAAACGACATCAAAATCAAATATATTTATATATTTCTGCTATCATATCCAAAGTTTTTCAACAGAAAGTCACTATCTCTCCAATCTTTTTTTACCTTCACCCATAATTGTAAATAAATAGGTGAGCCTAATAATCTTTCTACATCAATCCTGGAGCGAGAGCCTATTTTTTTTAACATACTTCCTTGTTTTCCTATCACAATGCCTTTATGTGATTCTTTTTCACAATATATTGTAGCTTGTACATCTACTAAATTTTTGTCTGTTCTTTTTTTCATAGACATAATTTCCACCGCAATACCATGAGGTATTTCGTCCTGAAGTAAATGCAATGTTTTTTCTCTAATAATTTCAGAAACAATTTGTCTTTCTGGTTGGTCTGTTATCATATCTTCTGGAAAATATTGAGGTCCTTCTGGTAAATATTTTTGTATCACATTCAAAAGTTCTTCTGTATTTTGCCCTTTTATTGCTGATATAGGCACTACTTCTGCAAAATGATATAAATCTCTATAATTGTCAATGACCTGAAGCAATTTTTGTTTTTCTATTGTATCAATTTTATTAATTACTAATATCACAGGTGTTTTTACATTTTTTAAATATTCTATCACGTATTTATCTTTTTCCAGTACTTTTTCAGTAGGTTCAATCAACATCAATACAATATCTATTTCGTTCAATGCATTTTCTGCTGACTTTACCATATATTCTCCCAATTTATGCTTAGGTTTATGAATACCAGGTGTATCAATAAATATACATTGAAAATTCTGTCTTGTTAATATACTCGTAATTTTATTTCTTGTTGTTTGAGGTTTATTAGAAATAATTGCTATTTTTTCCCCAATCAAATGATTCATCAATGTAGATTTTCCTACATTAGGTCTGCCCACCAATGAAACAAACCCTGACTGAAATTTTTTTTGCAAAATAATTCCTCCTTAATTTTCTACTTCATTCTTATTTAATTCTATCAATTTACTTTGTATACTTTTAAAGTCCTCCCATGCAGGACGTTTTTTACTTTCATCCCTCAATAATGCAGAAGGATGAAATGTTGCAGTAATCCAATATCCTTTTCTTTCTATCCATTGTCCTCTTTGTTTTGTAATTTTAAATGTAGGCGAAATAATTGCTGTTCCTGCAATTCTTCCCAAACAAACAATAATTTTAGGATTTACAAGTTTTAATTGATATCGTAAATAATTTAAACATGCCTCCTGTTCATCTTCATGTGGGTCTCTATTTCCAGGAGGTCTACATTTTACAATATTTGCAATATACACATCTTCTACACTTAAATTAATTGACTGCAACATTTTATCTAATAATTGTCCTGCTGGTCCTACAAATGGTATTCCTGTTAAATCCTCCTGTTGTCCTGGACCCTCTCCAATAAATATAATATCCGCATTTTTGTTACCTTTTCCAATTACTACATGATTTCTGGTTTCCCATAATCTACACTTTTTACAATAATAGCAAGCACCTTCTAGTGTTTCCCAATTTTTTTCTGCCATTTTTTCATCTCATTTCTTTTACTTCATATGGTTTAAATATAGATTTTAAATTTGTTTCTAAAGATTCTCCTGCTCCATAATCGAATGTAAAAATAATTCCTTGGCTACTACCACCCACTACAATATGTACTTTTGTATATTTTTTTGTATTATCCAATACAACTGTTGCTGTCATTTGATTATTATTACGCCATGTAAAATATTCTATTACAACAATAATTGCTTTTTGGTTTTCCCCAAAATGAACAACATAACTATCAATTATATTTTTGCCTATTTTTCGAATAAAATTTCCTTTTTCCTCCACCCATTGCCGTAATAGTTCTGCTCCTTCTTCTGGAGAAAGTGTAATATAAATATCATCATACATATATTGATATTCCTTTCGAAATTATTTTTAATCATATCATTCTAACATATTCAACATTCTTATAATAGTATAAATGTTATTATTATTGTTTTTCTATTTTTACTATATAGTGTAACAAAACATCTATTGCTTGGTCTAAATATTCCTCTACCTTATTACGAATATTTCCTTCCTTCATACTTGCTGAAAGATATACTTTTGCACCTTCTTCCGACTGCTCTACTACAATTAAAAGTGTCACATCATATTTTGAAAGTACTGCTGTAATGACTTCTTGCTCATTTTCCAATGAAATACTACATACATCTGTTGTTGCTCCATCGCATTTTCCCCATAAACATAACTTTTTCATTACTTCCTGCACAGAAAGAGAAACAACTACTTCTGCTTTTTTGGTTTCTCCTTCTATCAAACGATTTATCCAGTTTTTTTTCAATATTTTTTTCATAATTATGCGCCTTCTCTCATAATGTAAAGCCAACTGGTAACAATTCCCTTACAGTATATGTTTTGATTTCTTCACTATCATTTTGCAATATCACAATACCATCTGGCATAAATTCCCACAGTACTTGTCTACAAATACCACATGGTGGTGTTAATTGATTACTATTAGAAACAATAGCAATTTTTTCAAACTCTCTTATTCCTTCTGATACTGCTTTAAATATCGCTGTTCTTTCTGCGCAGCAAGTTGCACCATAACTAGCATTTTCTATATTACAGCCTCTAAAAACTGTGCCATTTTTATCTAATAATGCAGCTCCCACTTTAAAATGAGAATATGGTACATAAGCATTTTCCATAGCCTTTTTTGCTTGTTCTATTAATGCCTTATCTGTCATAGTATACCCCCCTCAATGATAATCACAAACTATATTGTAAATCCTGCTTTCTGCAATATTTCCTTTTGTTTTTCAATCATTTCTTTTTCTTCTTGTTCTTCCATATGGTCATAACCCATTAAATGTAGCATACTATGTATCGTTAAAAAGGCAATTTCTCTTTGCAAAGTATGTCCATATTCTTCTGACTGTTGTTTTGCCTTATCAATAGAAATAACGATATCACCTAATATAATTTCATCATTTTCATTGATATCAGCAATCTCTCCCTCTTCAAATGTTAGCTGAGGGAAAGAGAGTACATCCGTTTCTTTATCTATATTTCTAAATTCTTTGTTTAATTTTTGTATTTCATTATTTGTCACAATAGAAATACTGATTTCACATTCTGATTCAAATTCTTCATAATCAAGGCTTGTCCTCACTGCTTTTTGGACAATTTTCTCCCATTTTTCGTCCCATTCAAATGTTGTTCTATTATCTATATATAATGTCATTGCTTGTTATCTCCTTCTTCTGGTTTTTTTGTTTTTTTCGCCTCATCCATTTCCTCTTTTTTAGGATAAGCCACTCTATTATGATACATTCCCTTAAAGACTTCTATAAATGATTTTCTAATACTTTCCAAATCAGAAATAGCAAGTCCACTTTTATCAAGCTGTCCATCATCTAATTTATCTTTTATCAATGTTTTAATAAATCCTTCTACTTCATCTAATGTCTTTCCTTGTCCTAACATACTTCTCACAGCTGCCTCTACTGTATCAGCAATCATAACAATCGCTGATTCTCTACTTTGAGGAATTGGACCAGCATAACGATAATCTTCTTCTTTGACATTATCACAACCATATTGCTTTAAAGCTTTATAGTAAAAGAATTTTACAAGTGAATTTCCATGATGCTCCTGTATAATATTAATAACAGCTTTTGGTAATCCCTTTTCTTTTGCCATTTGCACACCTGCGGTTGTATGAGCAGTAATAATTTGTGTACTGCTATGAGGTTCCATTTGGTCATGAGGATTTTCTCCTGCTTGATTTTCACTAAAATATAAAGGATATTTCAATTTTCCAATATCATGATAATAAGATGCTACTCTTGCCAATGCTGCATTTGCATCAATTTCATATGCTGCTGTTTCCGCCAAATTTGCCACAATTAAACTATGATGATATGTTCCAGGTGCCTCAATCATAAGTCTCCTTAATAGCTCGTTATTGGGGTTTGTAAGTTCTAAAAGTCTTAAAGGTGTATTTGCTTCAAATATTGCCTCCCAAAATGGTAAACTGCCTATTACTAATATAACAGCAATCAATCCTGCTGCTGCTCCATAAGCACTTGAAAATAAAAGCCCCTGAGAATATCCCTTTTCAAAAAATAACCCTACTGCCATCATAGAAACAAAATTAATCACTGCCATACAAACGGCAACAGGAAAAACATATTTTCTTTTTTCTGCATATCTTGTAATTAATGCAGCAAATTCTCCTGTCAACAAAAAATATAATAAAAATTCTACATCTCCATTAAATATAAAACAACCTATAATACTGATAAAGCAATTCAAGAGTAATGCAACTCTTCTGCTAATTAACAATGAAACCAGCATAGGAAATACCACCAAAGGAATCAATGTAAAATAAGGTACTTCACTCATAGTATTTAACAAAAGCACCATAATAATATATATTGTAAAAAGTATTACTGTTTCATTTTTTTTCAAGCTATGCCATTTCTTATTACTAGAATAAAAAAACAAAAATACACTACCAAATATCAATAATACTACAATAATGCTACTTAACACTGGCAATATTGTTTCTGACGCATCTTGTGTATTAATTAAATTCATAGACTCTAATTTATGGTAAATTTCAGAAGTAATAATTTCTCCTTCATCTACAATTTTTTGATTTTTTTTGATAATAATATCTTCTACTTCATCTTCTTTTTTTTGTCTTGCCAATGCCATAGCATCTGTATCCAACACCAAATTTGCTTTTAAAGCACTATTTAATATTGCAATACCCATTTCCTGCAATTCTGTATTCCATGCTGTTTGTTGTAAATTTACACTAATTTGTTCTCTACTTTTTTCTACGGCTTCTGCTGTTACACCTTGCTCATAAATGCCATTTATAATATCAATACAGCTTTTTTGAAATCCCAGCTTGTCCTGCTGATTTAACGCCTGATAAGCGCTATACTGCCTTACAGATAATACAACAGGTAACTTTAAAGATGTATTTTTAATAGCATCAGAAAGACTTTCTCCAGCACGTAATGTTCCCTGCATTTCATCTAGTCTTTTAAAAAAGCCTTCTATTTCTGAAATCGACTGCTGTTCTATATTAGAATCATGCTGATACAAAGGACCTACTGTTGCAGCAGCTTCTGCCTTTTTCTTTTGTGTTGCAATTACATCAACTTCGTCTTTTAACGCAACATATCTTTGTGTTGCCACAGAGCCTATTTGTATGCTTTCCATTGTCTGCATATAAGAACCTGTAGCAATACAAATTACAGTAATAAAAAAACCAATACACAATAATATAACAGAAAAATATTTCCCATCTGAAAACCTTTTTTTCTCATTTTCCATGACTTTCACTTCCGTTTTCTATTCTCAAATTTTTCATATGCTTGTATAATTTTCTGTACAAGAGGATGCCTTACAACATCTTTATTTGTTAATGTAATTATGCCGATATCCTCTATATCAGACAATATTTTTGTAGCTTCTAATAATCCTGAATGTTTTCCTTCTGTTAAGTCAATTTGTGTCAAATCTCCTGTAATCACTGCTTTAGAGCCGTATCCTATTCTTGTTAAAAACATTTTCATTTGTTCTGGTGTAGTATTTTGTGCTTCATCCAATACAATAAAAGCATTATCTAATGTTCGTCCCCTCATATATGCAAGAGGCGCAACTTCTATCAATCCCTTTTCCATATTTTTCATAAATGTATCTGCGCCCATAATTTCATGTAAAGCATCATACAAAGGTCTTAAATATGGGTCAACTTTTTGTTGTAAATCTCCTGGCAAAAAACCTAATTTTTCTCCTGCTTCAATAGCTGGTCTTGTTAATATAATTCTATTAACTTCTTCATTTTTAAATGCTGTAATTGCCATTGCCATTGCTAAATATGTTTTTCCTGTTCCTGCTGGTCCTACACCAAATATAATCGTATTTTTTTTAATTAAATCAATATACTTTTTTTGTCCTAATGTTTTAGGTCTTACTGGACGTCCATTCATTGTCATGCATATAAAATCATTATATACTTTCTCTATTTCTTTTAAATTACCTTCTTCTTTTGCTTGAAGTAAATACAATACATTTTGTTCTGTAATTTCTTCCCCCTTTTTTGCCAATACCTCTAAAGAATGTAATATATTTTCTGCATATATTACCTCATTTTCTTCTCCTATTATTTTAATATCATCTCCTCTATTTACAATTTGCACTCCACATACCTGTTCTATTTTTTTAATATTACTATCATATTGACCAAATATTGCTATCATATTTTCATTATCTATTTGTAATTTTTTTTCAATTTGACTCATAACTCCTCCTTATTTTCATATGCAGTATTTTCTTCTCTCTTTTGTTCTTCGCTAATTTCCTCCATTACTGTTATTGTTGCTGTTGCTATAACATTATTTTCTTCTATTTTATATATTATATCAATATTTTCAATTTCTCCTTCTGCAATTTCTTCTGCTTTTTGTTTCAATTTATTTTCTAATTCTTTTTTTGCTTGTTCCTTTGTTCTTTGTTTTTGTATTATTTCATATACTTTGTATGTTTCTTGTATGTATGCAACAGGTAATTTAAAGTCTCCTATAGCAAATTGATTTACAGATGTTTTTTCTTTATCATATGTACTATCCTCCATATTAGGTTGTATTACATTTAATATAGTATTTCCTATCATAATACTTTTATCTTTTTTTTCTTCTCCAGTATACATTTTTTCTGTATACTGCAAAGGAACACTTTCCTCTAAATTATACCATACTTTTCCTAATATCGTTCCTCTTGCATGAATATATTCTCTGCCAACTTCTGCTTCTTCTCCTGCTGCAATAATTACTTCACCACTTATTAATAATGCTCCTTTTTTCACCACATCACCTGATTGTACAATAGGTGTTCCTGCTTCTGTGGTAATACTTTGTATCACACTGTCCTTTTTTGCTATTAAATCACTTGGTGTTACTTTATCAATCATTTCTGGTTGTGGTATTGCCTCCACAATTTTTACTAATGCATTTGTTCCCTTTATGGATACGCTCACCCATGAAATATCCGGAAATGTTTCCAGTAATTTTTGTGTCACTTCGTCTGTATGCATATTCCATTTTAATTTTCCTGCTGACATACCTACATTTTCACACGCTGTCAATATATCTTCTTTTGCAATGCGTTCATTCCCTTCTATATCTATTGTCCATACAAAAGAAGATAATGTATATAATGCTGCTACAAAAAAAAGGATACCAAAAGCTAATATTTTTCTTTTTTTATATTTTCTTATTAATGCAGGCAATCCACACCGACGCACAATATGATACTGACATCCCGTTTTTTCTGCACACTCTTTTAAAAGAGAATATCCCTTTGAAGAAACATTCATCTGTATAGAACTGCCTTTTGGTTGTATATTCCATAAATAAATTCCTCTAAATGTCGCCATATTAACAAATCGTTCCACAGAAAAACCAGATACTGTTATCATAACATATCCATGCAAATAATACCATAATGCTAAAAACATTACTTCACCTCATATCTATATTATGTCAAAAAAGAAATTCCCTTTATACTTCCTGTCACAACAATACATTCAGATGTTAGTTGTTTTAAAAGTAATTCTTTGCCTTCTATTTTTAATACACCCACTGCTGTACTAACACGCATAATTTCGTCACCATATTCTATAATACCCTTATAATTTTCAATAATAAGTTCTTCTTTTCCTGTTAATGAAATGAAAGGAAGATTTAATATTACCTCTTTAGGCAATTCCAATGCATTTACTACATTTCTTTTTAATATTCCTCCATGCAATGTAATCCCTCCTAAAAATGCTATTTTTATATACTTATGCAATATTAGCCTTTTTATAGCAAAAATTTTTTATAATAAAAAAAGACAATTAAAATAATCGTCTTATCATTTTTTCTAATTTTTTAAAAAACATATTTGTTTCATCAATACACTTTTCTATTATTCTGTTTGTCAAGTAATATTTATATATTTTGTATGAATACAATAATATAAATATATATTTTCCTACAAATTTTATTAAAAAAACAAAAGCCAGTGTTATAAAAACACTGACTTTATTGTTTTATTTCATCAGAATATTTTTTACAATATTGCTAACAACTTTGCCATCTGCAACACCTTTTATTTTTGGCGTAATTGCTTTCATTACTTTTCCCAAATCCTTTATAGATGTTGCTCCAATTTCGGCTATTGTTTCTTCTATCACCTTTTGAATTGCACTCTCACTTAACTGCTCTGGAAGGTAATTCAACAATATCTCAATTTCTTTATTCAGTTTATCTACCAAATCCTGACGACCACTTTTTATAAAGTCTGGCAAAGAATCCCTTCGGCTCTTTAATTGTTTTGCAATTACTTCAATTACGCCTTTGTCATCAAGCTCCACTTTATTGTCTTTTTCAATTTGCAGAATTCCTGAACGAATTAACTGTACTGTATCTTTTCGTATTGTATCTTTTTCTTTCATAGCACTTTTCAAGTCTTCAAAAAGCTGCTCTTTTAATGCCATACAATCATTCCTTTGCAATCAAACATTATTTAAATTTGCGTTTTCTAGCCGCTTCAGATTTCTTTTTGCGTTTCACGCTTGGCTTATCGTAATGTTCTCTTTTGCGTACTTCTCCCATAATACCGTCTTTTGCACAACTTCTTTTAAAACGGCGAAGAGCACTATCTAAGGATTCATTTTCTTTTACCTTTACCTCTGACATGAATTTCCCTCCCTCCCAGGTGTGAGATTCCTTTTGTTACAAGCTACATCAAAAAAACAGTTCTTTTTTTCAAGGTAGCACATTATTGAATTATACACAAAAAAACAATTCACGTCAATAAAAAACCGTCTTTTTGCATATAAAAACTTTACAAAAAATTTTTTTAAAATTAATGTGCGTCATTCTGTAATGTTCTTCTCAATATTGTTATTCCAAGAGGAGGTACTTTTAATTCAATACTGCTTTGTCTGCCATTCCAATCTATTCTGTCACTAACAAGAGGTTTTCTGTTAATTACACCACTTCCACCATATTTTTCATCATCACTATTAAATATTTCTTCATAAGTACCAGCCACTGGAACACCTAATCTAAATCCGAAATGTGTTTCTGGTGTAAAGTTACATACAATTATCAATTCTTTTGTATGGTCTTGACCTCTTCTAATAAATGCAATAATACTTCTATCTCTATCATTACATTCTATCCATTCAAAACCACTTGGGTCAAAATCTTTTTCCCATAATGCTGGCTCTTGTAAATATAAATGATTTAAATCATTCATATATTGATGTAATTTTTGATGTGTTTCATATTCTAATAAATGCCAGTCAAGACTTCTTGCTTCACTCCACTCTGCAAACTGTCCAAATTCGCTACCCATAAATAACAATTTTTTACCTGGATGTCCATACATAAAGCCATATGTTACACGAAGGTTTGCAAATTTCTGCCATAAATCACCAGGCATTTTTTCCATCATAGAACATTTACCATGTACCACTTCATCATGAGATAATACTAATATAAAATTTTCTGTATAAGCATATACCATACTAAATGTTAAATTATCATGATGATATTTTCTATAAATAGGGTCTTTTTTTACATAAGAAAGATAATCATTCATCCAACCCATATTCCATTTTAAACTAAATCCAAGTCCACCATAGTTTGCACTTCTTGTTACGCCTGCCCAAGCAGTAGATTCTTCTGCTATCATCATAACACCAGGATGCCTACCCAAAATAACAGAATTCATATGTCTTAAAAATTCCTCTGCCTCCAGATTTTCTCTACCACCATGTTCATTTGGTACCCATTGTCCGTCATTTTTGCCATAATCCAAATATAACATAGAAGCAACTGCGTCTACTCTCAAACCGTCTAAATGAAATTCTTCAATCCAATAAATTGCATTTGCAATTAAAAAGTTTCTGACTTCATTTCTTCCATAATTAAATATTAATGTACCCCAATCTGGATGTTCTCCTTGTTTTGGGTCTTGATGTTCATAAAGTGCTGTACCATCAAAACGTGCCAAGCCAAAAGCATCTTTAGGGAAATGAGCAGGTACCCAGTCCAATATTACACCAATGCCATTTCTATGACAAGCATCTATAAATGCCTTAAATTCATCTGGCGTACCAAAACGGCTTGTTGGTGCATAATATCCTGTTACCTGATATCCCCAACTACCATCAAATGGATGTTCTTCAACAGGTAGTAATTCAATATGTGTATAGCCCATTTTTTTGACATAGGCAACTAGCTTTTCAGCACCCTCTAAATATGTCATAGAGCGATTACCTTCTTCTGGCACTCTCATCCAACTACCAAAATGCACCTCATAAATATTAATAGGTCCTTGATAAATATGTTCACTACTTCTATCATCTAACCAAGCGTTATCTCCCCAAGTATAACGACTATTATCATATATTACTGATGCTGTGTTTGGTCTTAATTGTGCAAAAGATGCATATGGGTCTGCTTTATCACAAACATTATTATATTTATCTTTTATTTGATATTTATATTGGTCATATTCTTTTAAGCCAGGTATAAATAACTCCCAAATTCCAGACTCTCCTAATACTCTCATAGGATTTCTTCTACTATCCCAACTATTAAAATTACCAATAATACTAACAGCCTTTGCATTTGGTGCCCAAACACCAAATGAAACGCCTTCCACTCCATCTACCGTTACAATATGTGCTCCTAATTTTTCAAAAATTTTATAGTGATTACCTGCCCCAAAAAGATACCTATCATATTCTGATATAGTAGGTGCAAAAGAATATGCATCATATGTTGTCCAATGATTGCCTTCATAATCTGTAAGCGATAACTGATATTTAAACCATTCTTGTCTATCTTCTATAATGACTTCAAAAAAACCATCTTCATGTATCTTCATCATAGGATATGCTTTTTCTTTATCGGCGTTATCAACTATTACGATTTCTTTTGCTTGTGGTACAAAAGCCCTTACTGCTACAAATTTTTTTCCGTCATGCTCTACCTCATGCATACCTAAAACATGGTGAGGTTCACCGTGTTCCACATTTACAATTTGAAATAATTCATTTAAATTAGTTGTAGTAATCATACTTTCCGCTGCTTACGCAGCCTCACCCCTTTCTGCATTGTTTCATTACAAAATACTTTCTCTTTTCCCATTGTTTTTTGAAATTACACTATAAAAACAATCGTTTTTCAGAGCCTTTTTGTTATATTCATTATACATTACATCACTGTTTTTTACTAGTACATACTTTATATTCCTTTTCTATTTCTATTTGTATATTATATATAATACAATACATATAAATTTATATATTTTTTATATCTATACAAAATACTGCACTATTTCCCACTATATTTTTATATAATTTAACCAAAATAATATACCATTTTTTTACTTTAAAATTATTTTCTACCATATAATTACTTTTTATTTTTGTATAAAAATTTATACCTATTTTTGTCTTTATAATGTGTCAATTTACATTTCATAAAATCTATTATAAATATCATTAAAATAAAAACTAATTAATCAAAAAAAGTACAAAGGCATTTCTACCTTGTACTTTTTTTGATCACTAATTATCTTGTCTGATTAGCCATCCAATTCATCAATGTTACTGTTTTTCCATCTATTAAAGTATCTACTAAATTATTATAAACATATGTCCATGTCCAATGTCCATCATACTCGTAAGGATTTCCATTTGTTTTATATTTTCCAGTTGTATCTATTACTCTTTCAAAATATGTTAAATGCACATTTTGCGCACCTGCTTTAATCAATCTGTCATATGTTGGCAATGTATACATAGGTGCTGGTAATGTAGTATCTGTTGCTGCTGTTACAAACCAAATATTTTCACCTTTCAATTTTTCAATATCTTCATCTGTAATAAATTCATCTTTCATACCTTCACATACAGAGTATGCTGCTGCAAAATATCTTGGATTATCTAATAACAATCTCATTGTCATAAATCCACCATTAGAACAGCCACCAACATAAATACGACTTTCATCTATATTATCATTTGCTGCTACGTATTCTTTTATTAAATCCATCAACACTTTGCTATACATAGAATCTGCATTTGTTTTTAAATTTCCAGATGTATTTTCATTGACTCCATCGTCCATCCATTTTGTAGGTGCTTGTGGTACTAATACATAAGCACCACCAAAATATCTTTGAATTTCAGGGCTTGCTAAATTACAAGCTTTATTTGCAGACAAAGGAATTGTTGCATCTGTTCCGCCTTCTCCACCACCATGAAGCCATATAATCAAAGGAAATTTTGATTTTGTTTCACTACTAAATCTCTTTGTTGGGTCATAACTAGCATAACTCATTGTAATATCGCCAAATCTCTCATCATTTTGTGTAGAGCTAGCAATATCAAATTCATTTACTAATGGAATAACAACATCGTTCATTTCTGTAATTTCTAAGCCAGAAATAACTTTGTTATCAACTGTTTGTATTTCTTTTTGTTGTGTAATGATATAGTCGCAATCAATCCAAACATTGCTACCATCATAATAATTTAATGGAGAGCCTAGTGTTACTTTAGGACCAATTTCCATTTCGATTGTTGCATATTCTCCTGTTGTTACTTTATTTCCATCTGCATCAGATACATAAATACTTGTAACTTTTCTATAACCTTGTTCCAAAACAGGTTTTTCTTCTACTCTTTCATCTGTTCTTGTTACATATACTTTAAATGCATCTTTTTCGATATTTCTTACAGATTCGCCTAATGCTACAACTACTTTTGATGTTGCTGCACCCCAATCATGAATTTCTTGTACTTTTTTATATGTACCCACTTCTGTTGGAACCGGTGCTTCTGCTGTTGTTTCTGCATCTATTGCTACACCATCGTTTGTTACTTCTTCATTTGTAGTTACAACATCACTTGCAGTCTCCTCACTTACTGGCACTTCTTCTGAAGTTGGAGTTGCAGTTTCTTCTGCAAAAGCTGTAATTGTCATGCTTGTTGCAACCATAGCACCCGTTAAAATTGCTGCAATACTTTTTCTAAAGAATTGTTTCATATTCTGATTCCCCCTTATTATAATATGTAATATAAAAATAGCATTTAGCTATTTCAGACGAATATTTTTCCATATATGCTTTTTATTTTATAAATTTTATCATATATTTTAATATATCTCAATATTATTTATTATTTTTAGCATTTTTATCAAAATAAAATATATTTATTTATGCAAAATATATAATATATTATTTTTGCTTATATACAACAAAAAACCTCTTTCATAATATATTATTTTATATTGAAAGAGGCTTATTTTTTATTATTTTTTATACCAATTATCAAAAATACTTTCTTGCCAACCATCGCAGACATTCTATCAAAAGAAATGCACTTACATACACTACACAATATACAATTACATTTGTAATATGTATTGTGCCATCTTTTAGTTCTAACAATACTCCTATCAGCAATCCTGTATACAATGCTGTTAAAAACCTTTTTTTATTTGTCATGCTTTCCATATTATTACACCTTTTTCCATTTTAAGCTAATCAAATCATGTTCTTTTATTGTTTTTACTAATGTTTGTTCAAAACGAGCGCTCAATATATCTTTCGCATCTAATATTTCAATACCAAATTCTTTCGCCCTCAAATATGTAGCTGTTTTTTCCTGTTTATCTCTGCCAAATGCAACCAATATACCTTTTGAAAACCAACCACCTATCCTTTTTTTCTCAATCATCAATTCATTTACAGCTGCTGTATCTGCACTCCTTAATTTACATGATATAAATACAGGCATAGATTGGTCAGAAATAACAACATCTATTTCATTTCCTGCCATTCTTGATGCATCATAAGCATTCCAATCAATTAATGCTCCTAGCCATACATCGTCAAATGCTTCAGAACGCTTTGCATGAATATATACAAAAAGTTCTAACCAAATACCATAATTAATAACATATTGTTTATCCATTAGCGATGAAAAACAAAAACTAACATTTTCTTGTGTCATTTTTAAATCTCTTATAAATCCAAATTTTTGAAAAGCATACAATATTTTTTTATCTGGTGTTACTTTTTTTCCATTTTTTTGTAGTGCTTGTGTTCTACTTTTAATACGCATTTCTTGACTAGAAAATCTCGCTGCCACAATTTGTATAAAATTACTTGTTGTTTTCCAGTTATTAATATTAGTAAACAACATATCACACATATTCAATATATCTTCATATCTCTCTTCAAGGGGTTCTTTATGGGAATGTCCCATTAAGCAAGCTCCTCTTGCGTCCATAAAATGCTCTAATTTTATTTTTGCTGTATTTGCTACTGGTTTATTTTCTGCTAAATCTAATATTACTCCTTTTACCAAATCTGTATAATAAAGAGGAATCCCCTTTCCTGCCCCTGCTTTAAACCCAGCAATCAACATTAATTCACTGCCTCCAGTAAACTCCATAGCACAGTCTTCATTTTCTTCCAATGCTTTTTTTGTTTTTGTATAAATTTCTACCATGTCTAATATATCAAGAGAAATATGTTCCATAATCACATTAGGCATAGTATGTTTAAAGCATTTTTTTAAGCTATGAAACCATGTCATATCTTGTATACCATTATCATAAAAAAATATCATTTTTTCTGGTTTTAATGTTAAAGGAGCAGAAATATTTTTCAAAATATCTTTATCATAATATTTTATAAGCGTTTTCAATACAACACATCCTATTCTTCTGTTACAATTTCCTCCTCGAATTTCACTTCTTCTTGTGGTTCTTTTTTTTCATTTCTTTTTCCAAAAATAGCACCAAAATTTAATTTAGATGCAATACCAGGTGCCATATCAATCAATTTATTTACAGCGTCTTGATTTTTAATATTAATCATTTGCACATTTCCATTTTGTATAACTAATACTGCACTTGGTGTAATTTTTGCACCCATGCCTCCTGCTGAGTCTTCTTTTGCACCTTCTTTTGTTCCTACTCCTACACCAACAGATACCTCTATTAGAGGAAGTAATGTCAAATCCCCTAATATAATCGCATCTCCTATAATTGTTTTTGTAGAAACAATATCCTCTACTTTATCAAATAATACATTTAAAGAAGTATCAAATCCTTTACCCATTTTTTCACCTATATCCTTTCCATAATACCATTATGATATTTCTAACTGGTTTTACAAATAATAATCTCATTACCGCATATAATAAATATGCTAGTAATATTCTTCCTTTTATTTCTACTATAACATCTTTTATTATTTTTTGTGTAAAATCTCCTGTAATATGCAGTCCCTTTGCAAACTTCATTTTGATTGCTCCAGTTGCTGCCAAAATATATCCTGTTATGGCAGGGTCGCCTGTTCCTATTGTTGCCTTCATATAACAATGTTTTGGCAAAACTCCTTTTAATATTCTTTTACAAAATTTTCCAAACGCTTGAAATAGTTCTTTTTTATTTTCCATATGCAAAAAGTAATTTTTGTCTAACTTTCCATTTTGTTTTTCTTTTTTTTGTTTATTTGGATTTTTTTTATTTGATGGTTTAGTTACTCTTTTCCTGCTGTGTTTTTGTTTTGTTTCTTTCTTTTTTCTTTCTTCTTTTTCTATTGTTTTTTGTTCAACTGTTGTTTCTTCTGGCTTTTGTTCTATTTCTATATTTTGCTGTGGTGTATATTGTTCACTACTTTGTTGCTGTTGTTGTTCTTTGTCTCGTTGTTCTTCTTGCTTACTTCTTGCACTAATTATCGTATCTTGTTCTGTATATATCTCTTTTTTATTTTTTTTCTGCTTTTTATCAGAACCATAAACACAATATCCAAATAGCCGTAAAGAAAATCGTATATCTTTATTATGATAATCACCATAAATGTGTATTGAACCCACTATCCATTTTACATCAAAATTTGCTTCTATTTCTTCTGTATAATTTCCTGCTAATTGATAACAAATAGGAGAAAACAATATCAATAATACTATTACCAATATCAAAGCCAATACTACTAATAAAATAAAGCCAATTACTTTCAATATGCTCAATAGTATAACAAGCAATTCCATATTATACTCCTGTCTTTTTTATTCCCAATTTTAACAAAATACTACAAATGATATATACACATACTATCATACCAAAAAAAATAGCTACAATACGTATAGCAGTATCTATAAAAAAAGGTTCTGGTACAATATTAATCAATCTATCTGTATTCGGATTTAATATCCAAAGATTATTTGAAAAAAATATTTTATGAAATAGAATAAAATACTTTGTAAAATTCGTAGATATGATTGCTGATAATATTGCTACAACAACAATAAAAGAAATCATACCCTTTTTTAAAGATATCAATAAAAATTGTTTTTTATTTTGAAAAGTTAAAAATATAATTGCTGTGATACAAATCACAATACCTATTTTTCTAATCAATATTCCCTTTAAAAAAAGAACTTTTACATCTTCCATATGTGCAATTTCTCTTTGATTAAAAAATTCCTGCTGTTTATTGTCTATTGTTGTTTTTATGTGTAAATCATTTCTGTTTCCTTTCAAATAAGACATCATTTCTTCTGTCACATAAAGTAAGTCTTTTTCATTCATATTTATATTTTTTAGTACATCATACTTCTGATATTCCTTTTGAAAATATCCCCTATTACCATATACTGCTATATCTACAGAAGAAATTAACATTACTACAAGCAATGCTATCAAACAAAATATGCTTGCTAATATATGTATTACTTTCATAATATCCATTCCTCCGCTTTTTGCATATCACTATCCTTTTCTACTGCTTGTTGTATGATATAGCAAAATAAGTCTATTGCTTCTGTTTTACCATATGCAACACCAATCACAACAAAATTTTTTTGATTATATCTCTTTTTACAAATTTCTTTAGATGACATAATCTCCACATGATTTTTTTGATTGCCATAAAACAGACAAATGCAATATAAATGAAAAACAGGGATATTTTTATGAATACTATAAAGAATGGTGTCTAAATCCTGAACACTGCCACCTACAAACAAATGCTCAATATATTTCATTGCTGCACTCCTTTCTTTTACTCTATTATACCAGATATTACAAAAATGGAAATCATTTTTTTCATTACTGCAAGTAAGTACAGCATTTTTATGGTATAACAGTAAGAAACAGAAACATTCTGAGCGTGTTAACATTGTCAACACGCTCAAATTCATAAAAATGATATCATTATCCTAAAGCTTTTTCTAGTTCTTCCAATTCTCCTATGGGATACATTCCTAAAAGTTCTTTATATTGTTTTGTAGTCAATCCTTCTGTTGTTACATAAATTCGTATTTTTCCTTCTAAATCTGCCTTTTGAAACTCTGCCTTTAAATTTGTAAATTGTATATCATTCATATATTTTTTACTTCCTTTCTTTGTTTTCTGTTTTACTCCATGGAATACTTCTGATAATCCCATAATAAACAAAAATCCGCCAAAAAATTTCCGCAATAGTTCTGCGTCCATTCTAACAGCAAAAAAAGCCCCTGCTGCTGCTCCCAAAAGTCCTGTAAATGCGATTGATTTTACTATTTTTGTTTCAATATTTTTATTTTTTATATGTGTTATCAGTGCAATTACTGCTGTTGGAATAAAATAAATTAAATTGATTCCTTGCGCCTGTTGTTGGTTCATATCTTGCAAAAAAAGCAATGCTGGAATCAATATTGTTCCCCCACCAATTCCCATACCACTAATCATACCTGATACAATACCAATTACAATTACCCATATCATAATATCATCCTTATCGCTGCAACTATCATAAATATGCCAAATATCCTATGCAACCAGATTCCAGATAATTTATTCAATAACTTTGCTCCTATAAACCCTCCTATTACACCACCTAAAGAAGCATACAATGCAACACTCCATAACACATCTGTTTTCCAAATATAAAAAGCAATAGAAAGTAGAGATAACGGCAATATAATGGCAATGGCAGTAGCATGTGCTTTATGTTCTTCTACATTTAAAAATCTTTCCATACAAGGTACAACAATTGTTCCCCCTCCTGAACCAAATAATCCATTTGCAAAGCCCGTTATTGCACCAATTAAAATTGTTTTACAATTATTTATTTTCATTGCAAAAACTCCTTTTCCTTTCATACTAATAGTATTACCTGCGCTTTCTTTATTTATCCAAATTTTCATTTATAAAATTAATATTCTAAAATATTATAAAAATTATAAATAGATTGGCTTATATGACAATACTTTATCTGCAATTTCTTCTGCTGTCATATTACTATAATATATATAATCTGAAACATATGGGTCAACTATGCCACATCCTAATTTTTTAAGTAAACGGTCAGCTTGTTTCATGCTACCCATTTCTATATTTTGTTTTATATTTTCCACAATATCAATTATTTCTATTTTAGACAATAATATCATAATTTATATTCCTTCTTTAATTTAAAAATTATCTTTCATAGTATTTTTTTTATTTTAGGAGCTGTTAAACGAAAGCTGATATCTATAAGCATTTTTATTTTTTCATCACTTACACTAGAATCTAATGCGACAGAAATCCAATTAGCTTTATTCATATGATATGCTGCATAAATCCCATTTTCTGTTCTAAGAGAATTTACCATAATCGTTTCACATTTTACATTCACAATATCAATTAAACCACATTCTAATATTCCTAATTTTTCATTTGAAACAGTCATAATTAATGCAAACCATTTTTTATTATTGTTATGACGAAATACAATATTATTGGGGGATTTTTCCCATGGAAATTCCGCATATACACCATAATTTCCTGTAATATATTCTATCAGTTCATTTTTATTCATTGAAATCACCTTTCTTTTTTCTATATTAATTGAAAAAATAGAAATTTTTAATTATTCATTATGTTTTGCTAAAAAAACAAAGAGAGTTTTAAAATCAAACCCTCCTTGTTTTTTAACACTATTTGAACATAATGCAGTAGTATTGTTTTTAAAATAAAAATCAAATCAAATTTTACAGAGTTCCACCATTTCTATAAAATTCAAATGTTGTATTTCCTAATACCTCCATTACTCCAGTAGCAACAGCAATTTTAGCAAGAATAGTAAAAGGATAAGCTACATTTAAGCTTTCAAATATCATTGTTCCAGCAATATTACCTAAAACATCTGTAAGCAAAGCCTGTTTTGCCGTTTCTTTTGAAATCGAATACCCAAATAAAGAGGCAACATTAACAACCATAAGTACCTCCTCCGCAAACAGTGTAGTCGCATCCACTCCAACAGGAAGTGTGCCTGCTGTAACAGCGCTTACTGTTGCCCACTTATGTATTACATTATGATTTACTTCATTTGCCATAATATCACTTCCTTTTACATAATAGGAATGCATAAACAAAATTTTACAAAATATAGCTGTTTTTTATAATAATTTACTTTATTGCACCACTACAATACTACTACAAAAATTTTTTCAATTTGATATTATAGATAATTATTTTTTAAAAGGTTTATTAGCCTAACAACATTTTATCATTTGTCATACCTGTACCACTTGCTTTTTCAAACATTTTAAGCAAATCAGCCACTTTTAAATTTTTCTTTTCTTCTGTCTGTAAATCTATTAACACTCTACCCTTATGAAGCATCATCAAACGATTTCCTAAACGTAAAGCATCTTGCATATTATGTGTAATCATAAGTGCTGTTAATTTATCCTCTGTAATAATTTGATTGGTTAATTCTAATACCTTTTTTGCTGTTTTAGGGTCTAAAGCTGCTGTATGCTCATCAAGTAAAAGTAGTTCTGGTTTTGTCATAGTCGCCATAAGCAATGTAAGTGCCTGTCTTTGTCCTCCAGAAAGTAAACCTGTTTTTGCTGTCATACGATTTTCTAAACCCAAATCTAACATTTCCAGTCTTTCTCTGAACAAACTTCTTTCTGACTTTGTAATTCCCCTTTTTAATCCTCTGCGCTTTCCTCTACGCAAAGCCATAGCCATATTTTCTTCTATTGTCATATCAGAAGCCGTACCCATTCTCGTATCTTGAAATACACGTCCTATATGGCAAGCTCTTTTATATTCAGGCAATTTTGTGACATCTGTACCATTGATAATAATACTACCTGTATCTACTTTAAAAATACCTGCAATCGCATTTAGCATAGTTGATTTTCCTGCACCATTTCCTCCTATTACTGTCATAAAATCAGAAGGTGCCATATAAAATGTAATTTCTTTTAAAGCACGTTTTTCATTCACCGTACCAGGAGAGAATGTTTTTTTTATGTCGTTTACTTTTAACATTAATTTACCTCCTTATGCTTTTGTTTTAGGACTGCGTCTGTTTATAAAATCCCTATACCATTCTTTTGCTGCTGGCAATGACAGACAAATTACTAATACAATAGAGGAGAATAATTTCAAATCTGTTGGTTGCAATTTATTTGCCAATACAAAAGCAATAATAATACGATATAATATAGAACCTACCACAACAGAAATTAAACACCATGCCATACCTCGTCTACCAAGTAAAACTTCTCCAATAATAACAGATGCCAAACCAATAACAATCGTGCCAACACCCATACCTACATCAGAATAGCCATTATATTGTGCTATCAATCCTCCAGATAATGATATTAAACCATTACTAATCATCAAGCCTAATATTACCATAATATCTGTATTTACACCTAATGCACTAATCATACGAGGATTATCTCCTGTTGCTCTTAATGCAAAACCAAATTCTGTTGAAAACATCAGCCATAATATCAATATTACAACCACTACAGACAATATGCCCACCAGCATAACAGCATTTGCCGTAGAAAACGCTTTTGCTTCTGTACTAAAAAATTCTACAACAGATGTAATTACTGTTTTTTGTTTTAGTAAAGGTAAATTTGCTTTTCCTCCCATTACTCTTAAATTGATAGAATATAAACCTGTCATAACCAATATACCTGCAAGTAGTCCAGGTATTTTTAATTTTGTATGTAATATTCCTGTCACAAATCCCGCAACCAATCCAACAATAAAAGATAACATTGTTGCACCGAAAGGATTACCACCATTTACAATACATTGTGCTGCAATCGCTGCTCCTAATGGGAAACTGCCTTCTGTTGTCAAATCTGCAAAGTCTAATACACGATATGTAATATATACCCCAATTGCTAATATAGACCATAATAAGCCTTGCGAAATGGCACTCAGAAAAGAGGCCATTGGAATAAGAGTCATATTTTCCACCCATTTCATTTTAAATTATTATAAAAGAGAGTGCCTTTCGGCACTCTAAAACACATGATATTATATTATTCAGCAGAGATTTCTCCATTTTCAATTACAAATGCTGCGCTGTCAATAATTTCTTGTGGTATTGTTACACCAATTTTAGCGGCTGTATCCAAATTGATACAAATTTCCGTAGAATCTGGGAATTCAACAGGCATTTTTGAAATGTCTTCTCCTTCTAATATACGAATTGCCATTTTTCCTGTTTGCTGACCAAGTTTATAATAGTCAATACCAACTGTTGCTAAACCGCCGCCTTTTACCATACCATTTTCACCACATATTACTGGTATTTTTTCTACATCTGTAATAGAAACTACCAAAGGAATTGCTGATGCAAATGTATTATCTGTTGGAATATATAAAGCATCTACTTCTCCTACAATAGATTGTACCACTTGCTGAATATCATTTACATTCGTTACAGTACCTTCTTGATAATCAAGTCCCAATTCTCCACACGCTTCTATTGCTGCTCTTGCCTGTACCTCAGAGTTTGCTTCACTAGAGTTATACATAATACCTACTTTTTTTACATCAGGCAATATTTGTTTTAAAAGTGCAAACTGTTCTTTTACAGGTGTCCTATCACTTGTACCAGAAAGATTTACATTTGGTACTTCATTTGACTCTACAAGCCCTGCTTCAGGATAATCTGTAATTGCTGTTGCTAAAATCGGAATTTCTTGTGTTTCTGCTGCAACAGATTGCGCTGCTGGTGTTGCAATGGCAACTATCAAATCTTCTTTATCATTTACAAATTTCTGGCTCATTGTTTTTAAATTGGATTGGTCACCTTGTGCATTCTGCAAATCAACTACTATTTTTTCTCCATCTACATATCCGCCTTCTGCTAAAGCGTCTAATAAACCATTTCTTGCATTATCCAAAGCATCATGTTCCATTAATTGCAATATACCAATTTTAAACTGTTCTCCTTCTACAGATTGTTCTTGTTGTGTATCATCACCATTTTCTGTTGGTTCTGTTGGCTGACTACTACAAGCTGCTGTTGTCAAAATCAATGCTGTTGTTACAGCAAAAGAACAAATTGTCCTAAATATACTTCTTTTCATAAATTTCCTCCCTCAAATACTTTTTATCAATTATACATATTATGTATTAGCGATGTTATTATTTTAGTATGCTATGATTTTAAAGTCAAACTTTAATTTAGCAGTTTAAAGTGTAATAACTTTTGTCATATTTCTATTTTGAACAAAAATAAAACAACGAATTATATATTTTATACAAAAAACGTCATCAATAATCATGCACGTTTTTAAATTGTATTTCGTTTTGCTAGAAATACATATTTTAAAACATCAATTATTGTACAAATTAGGAAAGAATTTTTCTTTTTTTATAATTTATAGAACAAATTCATGTTATAATAGTATGGTAAATTTTTCTTTATATAAAAATTTACTTTACGAAAAACCGAAAAGAGGATAAAATAAAAGCAAGGAGGGATATGTTATGGTAGAACAGTTTTCTGTTATAAAAGGGGATATTGTAAGAGTAAAAACACAAGCTATTGTTAATGCAGCAAATACATCACTTTTAGGCGGCGGTGGTGTAGATGGTGCTATTCATAGAGCCGCTGGTAAAGAATTACTTTTAGAATGCGAAACATTAGGAGGTTGTCCTACTGGAGAGGCAAAAATCACTTCTGGCTATAAACTGCGTGCAGAATATGTAATACATACTCCAGGACCTATTTGGCGTGGTGGTACAAGAGGAGAGGCAGAGCTTTTAGCAAATTGCTATCGCAACAGTTTGAAGTTGGCACAACAATATGATATTACATCAATATCTTTTCCATCTATTAGTACAGGTGTTTATCGTTATCCTGTAGAACAAGCAGCTGAAATTGCTGTTAGAGAAATCATGACATTTTTAGAAAATAATAAAAATATGGAAAAAATACAAATGGTTTGTTTTGACGAAACAACATATCGTGCTTATGAAAAAGCACTTAAAAATTATCGAAAATGCTAAATTATTTGAAATATTATCTGTCATTTTCATTTATAATATAAGGCTGTCGATTCATTCGACAGCCTCTATTTGTTACGCCTTCTTATATATTATAATTTATTTTTAGAAGTAACGCCTCTATTATCATACCAATTAAGAATACATTTTATTTTTATTTAACAAAAATGCTACCATTTTATCTAAATCTTTTTGTCCCTTTACTTCTAAACAAATTTTTTCAAGTCCTTTTTCTCCTGCAACAGATAATAATACTTGTTGAAGCATATCATTATTTCTTAAATCTTTTTCATAATTTCCCTTTTTTGTTTGTATCATAACTGGATTTTCAAAATTATTAATTGTTTCAAAAAATACTTCCAAATTTTGAACATTATACATTGTTATCATAAAATTCTCCCCTTACTTATTGTAGTATTCTCTTTTTTCTGTTATCATTATACTGCCAAAAAAATATTAATTCTTTTATAATACTGTCAAAAAACAATACAATACCGCCAAAGGAGAGTTTTTATGCAAATTATAGACCATTGTCATGTTATTACAGATAAAAATCAAAAACAGCTTTTTTCTCATATAGATGCTCTTTTTCCTTGCACAGTATACAGCACTAATTTCGCAGAGTATACGCACCCCGAAATTATATGGCACTGGCACAAAGATATAGAATTAGTACTTGTAACGGAAGGTAGTCTTTTTGTAGATTTAGGAGATAACACATTTATAGTCCATAAAGGGCAATGTCTTTTTATCAATACTAATGTTCTGCATTTCATGAAAAAAGTTTCTCAAGAAAACTGTTCATTATTAACCATTGTATTTGATTCTGATTTAATAAGTGGTTATACTGAAAGTATTTATGCTAAACGCTATATTTCTCCTTTACTTAACTGCCAAAATTTGAATTATATTATATTTTCACCAGAAATAGATTGGCAAAAAAATTGCATTGATTGTTTTCAAAAAGCATATGCACTTTTTACACAAGAACCACCTGCTTTTTTATTTACTATAAGAGAACAGCTTTCTTATATTTGTTACTATATTACAGAAAATTGTCAATCTGAAATAAATGCTCCTAGTTCTTATAATTTTATAGAATATCAACGTACAAAACAATTATTAGAATATATTCATACACAATATAATCAGCCAATTTCATTAAAATCGCTTGCATTATTTGCTAATATTAGTGAAAGAGAATGTTTTCGCTGTTTTCAAAAAATATTACATACAACACCTATGACATATATTACAAAATATCGTATTTCTACTGCGTTATCACTTTTACAAAATACAACATTATCTATTACAGAAATTGCGCTTTCGGTAGGATTTAATAGCTCCAGTTATTTTAGTAAAATATTTCGGGAATATATGGGCAGTACTCCTTTACAATATCGTAAAAATCTATCTTCAATAATATAATATTATATTTTGCATATAAAAAGTGGGCGGAATACTCCACCCACTTTAATAATATGTTCTTATTTTATTCAGGGTCAATCAAGCCATAAGAACCATTTTTTCTTTTATATACTACATTAATATTTTCTGTTTCTGCATCTCTAAATACAAAAAAGCTATGTCCAATCAATTCCATTTCCATAACTGCTTCTTCTGCATCCATAGGTTTTACTTCAAAATGTTTAATTCTTTCAATTTTATATAATGGTTCTTCGTCCAGTTCTTCCTCTGCAATATGAAGTGATTCATATTCTGCACGATAAACTTCTGCACTTTGACGAACTTTTGTTCTCAATCTTTTTTTATAACGTACTACTTGATTTTCTAAAATATCAACAGCTTGATCCAATGCTGCTGTTAAATCAGTGTCACGTACTTCTGCTCGGATCATTCTTTTGTGATAAGGGATTGTTACTTCAATATTTGTGCCCAATTTCTCACTACTCAATGTCACTGTCACTATTGTTTCTTCTGGAAAAAATTTTTCAATTCTCGCCATTTTTGATTCTATTTTTTCTTTGGTTTTTTCCCAAACCTCCATATTTTTTCCTATAAAATTGTAACGCATAAAAACAACTCCCTTCTTCGACCCGAAAGATAAAGTCTTTTCTATTTCAATTATAAATATATCGTATTGTAATTTTTTTCTTCTTTCATGCTATATATATTCTCTACAAAAATGCAAAATCCTTCTTTTTTTGTTTCTTTTTTTACTTTTTATTATATATTAGCAATAGTTTTCTATATACTATTGTAATTATTTACAAAATGATAAACAATTTATATTTTAAGTAAACACATTTTTCGACATACTTATCAACACATTTAACGATAATACTGTGGATAATGTGTATAACTCTGTGTATAACTGTATAAAACACTATATTTTCTGTGGATAACTTTGTAAAACATATACTGTTTTATAGTATTATCATTAAAAATATTCTCTATTCATGATTCAGTATTTTTTTCAATTAAATACTATTAAAAAAAGAAATAATATATTCAGCACTTACAGGCATCATATTATTTGCATCAACACCTACATCAAATCTACGAATTCTGCGCTCTAAATTTTTATAATTATAATATTCATGATTATGTTGATGACCATGAAGTGAAATACTACCTTTTGCCATTCCGTTCCACTCTAATATAGGATAATGAAACAGCACAAACTGTATATTAGAATAAATAACTTCTGCATAATATTGTATAGAACAAAACAGTGATTTATTAAATTCAGAACTATCTACAAAATCATCATGATTACCCCTTATTAAATGCTTTTTACCTTTTAGCTGACAAAGTATATCCGTTGCTAATTTCGCACCTTTCATTGTAAAATCACCTAATATATACACTTCATCATGAAAATTGATTTTTTCATTCCATTTTTTTATCAAATCATTATTCATTTTTTCTACATTAAAATAGTGTCTATTAGTATGTTTTATAATATTTTCATGATAAAAATGCAGGTCTGATGTAAAATATAACAATAACACTCCCCCCTATATAATACGATTACACATTAAAGCGGAATAATATAACATCTCCATCTTTTACAACATATTCTTTTCCTTCTGAACGAACTAATCCTTGTTCTTTTGCACCATTATAAGAACCAATATTCATCAAATCATCATAGCTTACTACTTCTGCTCTGATAAATCCTCTTTCAAAATCACTGTGTATTTTTCCTGCTGCGCCTGGTGCTTTTGTTCCTTTTTTGATTGTCCATGCACGGCTTTCTGTTGGACCTGCTGTTAAATAACTAATCAACCCTAATAATTTATAACTAGCAGAAATTAGCCTATCTAAGCCACTAGATTCTACACCCATATCTTCTAAAAATTCTTTTTTATCTTTTTCATCTAAATCAGAAATTTCTTCTTCAATTTTTGCACAAATTACAAATACCTCAGAGTTTTCACTTTCTGCAAATATACGTACTCTGTTTACATATTGATTTCCTGCACCATTATCTGCTAAATCTTCTTCACATACATTTGCTGCATACAATACTGGTTTTTGTGTTAAGAGTGTCAAGCTTTCTACAAATGCAATATCTTCTGGTGTATCAAATTCTATTGCTCTGGCACATTTTCCTTCTTCCAATCCATTTTTTAATTTTTGAAGTACTTCTAATTCTTTTTGTAATGACTTGTCCGCTTTTGCTGCTTTTACTGTTTTAGAAATACGTCTTTCTAATATTTCTAAATCTGAAAAAATTAATTCTAAATTGATTGTTTCAATATCACGAATGGGGTCTACACTACCATCTACATGGACAACATTACTATCTTCAAAACAACGTACTACATGAACAATTGCGTCTACTTCCCTAATATGAGATAAAAATTTATTTCCAAGTCCCTCACCTTTACTTGCCCCTTTTACAAGCCCTGCAATATCTACAAATTCAATTACCGCTGGTGTTGTTTTTTCAGAATGATACATTTCTGTCAATTTTGTCAATCTTTCATCTGGTACAGTAACAATACCTACATTTGGGTCTATTGTGCAAAAAGGATAATTTGCTGCTTCTGCTTTTCCCAATGTCATAGAATTAAACAATGTACTTTTTCCAACATTGGGTAGTCCCACAATACCTAATTTCATATTTTTTTCTTCCTTTCCTACTTGTTTTTTCTGCTGTATATTATATCCTAAAGGTAAATACTATGCAACAACATACTTTATAAGTTATTTTTAAACTTTATCAATAATGATGGATATTATATTGAAATAGCGAAACCTTTATGATAAAATACTATTAACAAACTTTATAGGAGATAAAAAATAATGGAATATAAAATTAATGATACAGAACTGGATGCTTCAGTATTTATTTCATTTGTTAATAATATATGGCTTGGAGATTATGATATAGATAAAACACAATCAGCATTATCTAAAACATTAAATATAACTGCTTATGATAGTAAAACACTGGTAGGATGTTTACGAATTCTCTCAGATGATTATTTTTTCGGGACTATTACAGAATTGCTTGTTCTTCCACAATATCAAAGGCTGGGAATTGGTAGTAAACTTCTTCAACTTGCTAAATATAATACTCCAACTATGCTTTATTTTGGTGCAAAACCAAATGCAGAAAAATTTTATGAAAAAAATGGCTGTCAAAAAAGTTTACAATCCTATGAAATAACAATATAAAAAAGCATATTCCTAATTAAAAGGAATACGCTTTTTTTGTAAAAACTATTTTTTTAAATAAGCTCTTATTTCTGATTCTGTATTCAAACTAGCAATACGATCTAATACTTGCTGTCTTTGTTCTAAAGGCAAAGTATAAAAAGCATTCATATCTTTACTATTATCTATAATTTGCTTTTTCATTTGTGCAGGTAATGTATCAAAATTTTTTAAACATTTTAGCATCAATATCACCTCAAATATAGCATTTGATTTTATATTATAAAAATACGAAATTTTCATTTCCAAAAGTATAGTATTTGAGGAAAAAAGAATAAAATAATGCCAAATATCAAAATAAATAAAAATAATACAATACCAATTTTTGCATTTTTCCTATCTCGTTTTAATGTTTTTTTCATATTATCAGGACAAGGATTTTCTAAAACATAATATCCTCCCAGTAATCCCCTTTGCACTTTTAAACGCAATGCTCTTTCTCTTTGTAGCATAATATAAGTACCCTTTGTCATACGAAAATGATAATTAATACCATTATTTACACCATCTAAAAAATATCCTTTATCAATTCCTGTATCTCCGCCTCTATTATTAGCTATAAAAAAGTTACAAGCAATTAATATCAATTCACTTTTTCTTTTCCAAAGCCTGTCCACACTATTATAAAACATTTCACCATAATAATAAGATATCCATACAATAGGCAATGTTGTAATTGTAATGCGAAAAGAATTTCTTTTTTCAACATTCCAACCTTGAAAATCCCAAAGATATCCAGAAATTTGCAACTCCACAATAGAATAAAATAAAAATAGAAAGCATATCAGCCACAAAAATACCAATAATATCCAATGATATCGTCTTCTTTTCTGATTCCACAATAATATATCTTTTAAACTGCTTCTGCAAACAATAAACATAAAAGCGCATAATGTAATAATCAAACCATTAATCTGCATACCCTCTTTATAGCCAATTACCATAATCAGCACAGGTAAACAAAGTATACTTAGCCATGCCCAACTTCTTCTACCTGTTACAGCAGCAGTAAAAAAACACCAATAAAAAATCATAAGGGTAAATAACCCCAACCATGCCATGTCATCGACTCCTTTTTATACATTTTATAGGAGTTTTATTATTTCGTTATATTATAATCAATTCAATACAATCGTACCATCATTTGGAATTGATTTTTCTAATACAATACCCTTTTCTTGTTCTACTCTTTTTTTATATTCTTCTGATATATTTTGCACTCCAAATATAATATACCATTTTTGATTTATTAATGAAATATATGCTGTTCTTTCTCCGCCATAATTTGGTGAATCTACATTTATAAAAGCTCTATAAAGCCCATCTGTTAATTTTTCTATCTTTTTTATTTCGTAATGATTTACCTTTATCATATGTAAATAATCTATTCTTGGATTATCTTTATTTGTTCCTTGGTTACGACTATAAGACATATCCAACAATTTTTGCACATCTCTTTTTGGTAATGTTGTACCCTCTTCCCATATTGCTGCTGTATTTAAAATCTCATCCCAATATATTTCAACATAATTTTTTATCATTTTCATCTCTTTTCTATCTTCTTGTGCATAAAATATGTAAAAAACACATAATATCACAGCCAAATAAATCATAATTTTTGATAGTATTGCTCTTTTTTGTTTCATATGGCAAAATCTCTTTCTTTTTTCTATATTTTGTGATATATTATACTATATAAATAGCAACATTTCAATAAACTTTCATTAATGGTTACAGAAATCATTTTGTATAAATGAAAAATTTCTTTTATTATTTTATTGTTTTGAAAAGTGTGGAGTAACTACCCCACACTTTGTCATTATAATCCTCTAAAATTTTCTGGTCTATAACTGCTCATTTCTTTAGACCTTTGTATCTGTGCTAATATTTTTTGTTTTTCTCCATTTAATGTGCCAGCTAAAGGAACATAATTAGAGGCATGGTTTGCTCGAAATACTGTACCTTCCGCATCTACATTTTCTATAAACAATTTTGTTTCATCAAGTGCTTCTTCTGGGCTTAGTAAATCTAATTCTCCTGCCTGATACTGCTCATACATTGGTGTACCTGGTTCTATTAACAATGTTAAAAATCCTACATATTCTGGTTTAATTGCTGTAATCACTTTTGCGCTATTTAATGCGTGTTCTTTCATCAATTTTCTGCCACCCAAACCAGATATAATTGTCATAGAAAGTACCATACCCGCTGCACGAACCTTTTGTCCTGCTTCTATCATTTCTGCTGCTGTAACACCTTTTTTGACCTCTTTTAAAACCTGGTCATCTCCAGATTCTAATCCCATATACACCATATCCAATCCAGCCTGTTTTAGTTGTTTCAATTCTTCTGGTGTTTTATGAATAATATCTTTTGGTGCGCCATAAACAGAAATTCTTTCAACCTCTGGAAAATATTCTTTACATTTTTGAAGTATATAAAGTAAGTCTGGCGTTTTCACAATCAATGCATCACCATCTGCTAAAAATATTCTTTTTACTTTTATTCTTTGATAGTAATTTCTTGCCATTTTCAAATCTTCTACTACTTCATTCAAATCTCTTACTCTAAAATTTTTGTCTTTATACATAGCACAAAACGTACAGGTATTTCTAGCACAACCTATTGTTAACTGTATAATTAAACTGCTTGCCTCACTTGGAGGACGATATACTGTACCTTCATATCTCATATCATTTCAATCCTTTCTTTATTGTTTCGATTGTTCTATTATACCGTTATCACTGCTATTTTATCAATACAATTTTTCATTTCTGTTAAAACAATTTAAAGTTATGTACTATTCAGATATAAAAAGCTGTAAATTGTATTATAATATACAATTTACAGCTTTTATTATATGATAATTCTTTTTATTATTTTACATATCAATCATTTCTTGCAGTAATTTTAATTACTTTTCCTCTATCATCTTTATCCTCACTACATTCCAATGTTACAGTAATATCTTCTATATCCAGTCCTGCTGTCATGTCTCTATAAGAAGTATAATCTCCTGTTACATCTATGGATAATCTTTTTACTTCTATATCATCTATTACATTTTCATCTCTTGTTTCAACTTTCATAACTTTTCCGTCAACAGAAATTAATTCTCCTTTTATTTCATAATAATATGCTTCAATTTCTGTTACTTCATCACTTTGAATGGTTAATATTGCTTTTAATGTAATATCTTTATCTGATACAATATCTTCTAATGTTGAAAATTTTCTTACTCTACTGTCATTGAGATATATTTTTACATCATCTATATCTTCTATATCATATTTACTTTTATCTTTCAATGTAATAGAACTTTCACTTAATTTTGTAATTGTACCTGTTACTTGTCTACCATAAGAATCCCTTTCAGGAGATGCCTCAATTTTAACCACTTCGTCATCATCATCAATATACAATGTTACAAAGAAATCATCATCATCGTCATAAGCATCATCATAAGCCTTTTTTACTTTTGAATAACTACTGCTTTCAAATTCGCCTTTACTATTTTCAATATAATAATCTGCTCTTTTCGCAATATCATAATTTTTTGCTTTTTCATCTTCCTGCTCTACACGTATTTCATCCTCGTCCATACGTAATACTTTTCCGTCTATTGTATCATATTCTTCTTTTCCTTCCAAATTTTTACTGCTCAATGATGCATATAATTCTTTTACATCACCATCATCGTCTAAATATACTTTAATATGAAAATCGTCAGGATCATCTTTTAGATATTCTTTATTAAATGCTTTTTCTACATCTCTAAAGTTGCAACTATCCCCATCTAAATAATATTTTACTTTAGAAGCAAAATCATATGTTTCTCTTTTTCCATCACTCTTTTTACGTATTCTTACGCTATCCTCATCAATAGCATAAATTGTACCTGTAATTGTTGATTTTGTGTCATTTTCTCCAAATTCGTCTTCTGATACCATTGCTTTCTTTACTCTGTCTTTACTATCTAAATAATATTTTACATAAAATGTTGTATCATCTGCTTTTCTACGTACTTTGCTGACTGTACTTTCTTTTCCCTCTAAATAAATATCAGGATTGCTTACCCATTCAAAATCTTGTGTTTTACTATTTTTATTTGCTTTTACGCTCAATTCATCTTCAGAAATACTTACTAATATACCAGTATTTCCCGTTTCTTTTCCCCTTGTTACAGTAGCAGATACAATATTTTCGCTACCATCTAATGTTAATGTAGCATCTAAAATATATTCATCAAACTCATCAATTAAATCTTTTTGAGAAATTGTTTTTTTATCTAACTGAATATCAAATTCATTTGCAAAATAATAGTCTTTTGTGTTTTTATCATTGTCTATTAATGTAATTCTGCTTGGTGTAATATCTTCAATTCTACCCTTTGCTTCTGTTACAGAAGGCACAACATCATTTACCAAGCGTACAATATTTGCTTTTGCTCCAGAATATTCTATTGAAACACCATCACCAATTTCTATAATAGAAATATTAATTATTTTTGTAGTATCTCCTTCATAAATATTGGTAGAACTATCTACAATAAATCCTTGTTTATCTCCCTTATCTGTTGTAATCGCCAGTAATTTATTATTTCCATTTTGCTCTATTGATATTACTGTACCAGAAATTACATTACCACTGCTTGGAGTAGTAGTTGTATTATTTTTCAATACATCATATGTTTTTGATACTAATACTGCTGTTTCTGCTCTATTGATTGCTGCCTTTGGTGTAAAATTATAATTGGTATCTCCTACCATAATATTTAATCTTGATAACAAATCTACATATGGCACAGATGTGACAGCAATACTGTTTTTATCATGAAATGATAATACCGCATTGACATCTACATCATACAAATGACTTAAAAATTTTCCAAATATTACAGCAACACTTTCTCTGCTTGCATAATTATTTGTTACAACACCATTTTTTTTAGTAACAAAGCGAGAAGTATCTGTTAATGAAATAATATTATTTTCCAAAGCATAAGCAACACTTTCATAAGCCCATGCTGGTATATTATATCCTTGCATTACCTGTGTCCACCTTGAAACCATATCAGAATTTGTTTGTTTTAATTTTCCTGACTTTTTTAATAATGCATATGCTAACTGTGTTGTTTCACAGTATGTAACATGGTCTTTTGCACGAAACATACTTTTGCCTGTTTTTGCATCAATATCTCCTACCATTAATCCTAAATCAGATACCGTATTAATATATGTTACAGCACCAGGCCATGGTACATTATTGATGTCTGAAAAATTTGCTCCATAACTACTAACAGAAAAATTTGCAGATAACATACAAACTGCTAATAAAATTGCTGCTTTCCGTTTCATTGGAATGCCCCTCCTTTTGTGATTCTATCAGACATGAATAACAATATCGTTTTCTAACAAATCATTATTCATATTGTTCAGAAAAAATAACTGCTGAACACTTAACGCTTTATAACGTTGTCTGTATTTCTTTTCATTTTTGCCAAATGTTAACGTATAGCAACAGTTTACCATATAAAACAGCAGAATAGTAGTCTTTTTATGTTACATTTTTCTTTCAAATTTTTATAAAATGCTATGTATACATTGCATAAAAAATAATCTATATTAAACAACAAATTTTACTTTTACTACAAAAGAAATAAACAAGTTATTTATTTCTTATCAAATTTATGCTGAAATATTGATATAATATAAATGATAAAAAGAGGATATATTTGTTTTTAAAATATACCCTCTTACCACACTACACTATTTAATTGCTACATATATATAAATTTCCATATTTTCCATGTCTTTTCCTTCTTGATATTCTTCAAAGTCACATACGAATGTTCTTTCTAAATTCATTTTCCAAATATCTGCCCATGCTTGCTGTACCGTTTTCACAACATCTCCATGCAATACAAATTTAGCATATTTTCCTGCTGGTATTACTTTTTCTGTCATATTACTTGGTACTATGGCATCTTTTTTCATTTCGTATCCTACTGTTACATCATATTCCATACCTTCATAATCTGTATACATACCAATCCATTTTTTATTTTTTCTTCCCTGTAATTCTGAAACGGTTTTCCACTTTTTCCACAATCCTCCTATTACTGCTGGCATATCTTTATTTTGATTTCCTGTTCTTTGGCAAAATCCTGCTACTCTTTTTTCCTTTAACATTTCAATTTCATATTTCATATCAATTTCCTCCTTATATTTTATATAAAGAGTATAAAACAATAAATATGACATCTATCTGTCATATATTATATTTTTTTATCATATTTTTTATTTTTTGTTCCATTTTTTCTTTTACAAATAAAGGCTCTTTTATAATAGCATACTCTCCCCAAGACAAAATATAATCATATATCCAATTATTTTCAGGGCAATATAACATAACAGTAAAATCACCATTTTGCTTTTTATATATCTGCTCTATTTCAAATTCGTCATATACCCTATATGCCATGCTACTGTCTATTTCTAATACTATTGTAATATCTTGATATAACTTATTATTAACTTCATTTTCCTGTTCTTCCCAAATTTTATCAAAAAATTCTTCTGTCACAACTAAATTTTTGATACGATTTAGTTTAAATATTCTCAAATGCTTTTTTTCTTGACAATAAGCTTTTAAATACCAATTTCTGCTTTTAAACCATAACTGATAAGGTTCTGCTTTTCTTTGTGTTTTCTCTCCTTCACTATTATAATATACAAATGATATTACCCTTTTATCAAATATAGCCTTTTTCAATGTATCAAAAAGTGTTTCTTTTTGTTTTCCCCATTCTGAAAAATCAACCTGTATATAATTTTGATATGACTTTTGAAAAAAATTGCTGTATTTTTTCAATGTTTCCTTTATATTTTCAGTTCCTCCTTTCGGTAAACTTTGTAATGCTATCAATATGTGATATTGTTCCTGTTCCGTCATAGCAGACTTATTCAATACAAAATTTTCTAATATTTTGATGCCCCCATTTCTTCCCCTTGCACTATATAAGGGTATACCACATTGACTTAATATATCAATATCTCTGTAAATTGTTCTTTGAGACACTTCAAATTGTTCAGAAAGCATTTTTGCTGTTACAGTCTTTTTTTCTAAAAGAATATATATTATTTGAAACAATCTATCAATCTGCAATGTTTTTCTCCTTTCAAAAAACAAAAGTCCTTTTATAAAATAATAAAAGGACTACTGTTTTTATTTTATGATAACTTCTTTTTGCTCTACTGCTTTTTTTATCAACTCATCTAAATTATCCAGTTTCTTTTCTATTGCTTCAATAATACTTGTTTTTGGTCTTGTTTCTGGGTGTTTTGCTACAAATATTGTACAACAATCTTCATAGGGTCTAATAGAAATATCAAAAGTACCTATTTTTTTTGCTAAATCCACAATTTCCTGTTTATCCATGCCAGCCAAAGGACGCAATACAGGCATAGTACAAATAGAATTGATAGCATGAATACCCTGTAATGTTTGGCTTGCTACCTGTCCTACACTATCCCCCGTTATTAATGCTAAAGCATTATTTTGATAAGCAACTTGTTCTGCTGCTTTCATCATTGCTCTTTTTAAAAATATTGTTAATTTATCATGAGGAACATTATCAAGCAAATATAATTGCACATCTGTAAATTGTATGACATGAAGTTTGATTTCTCCTGTAAAGCAAGCAATTCTTTCTGCTAAATCCTCCACTTTTTGCTTTGCCCACTCACTTGTATAAGGTGGACTATGAAAATAAACACATTCTACGGCAATACCCCTTTTTGCCATAAGCCACGTAGCAACAGGGCTATCAATACCGCCAGACATTAAAGCAACACCTTTACCAGATGAACCTACTGGCAATCCTCCAAATGTTTTTATTACTTTAGAAAAAACATAAGCATCATTTCTTAATTCTACTCTCAGCACTACATTAGGCTTATGCACATCTACTATTAAATTTTCCATTTTTTGTAATATATATCCGCCGATATCTGCTGCTACTTCTCTTGATGTTAATGGAAATCTTTTGTCTGCCCTTTTTACTTCTACTTTAAATGTGGTTTTTTGCTCGCTAAAAAATGTCTGCATATGTTTCAATGCAACTTCTCTTAAATTTTCCATAGACTTGATTGTTGTTTTGACACCAGGACAAACTCCTACCAGTCCAAATATAGGCACAATTTTAGGTATGACCCTATCATAATCTAATTCTCCGTCTCTATCTTCTACAATTAATCTGCCTTGTTCTTTTACAATATAAAAATTTCCTTCATTTTGTAAATTATTTCTCATTGTTTTTACAAGCTGAGAAATAAATATAGGGCGATTATTTCCTCTCATTGCAATTTCGCCAAATTTTACAATTAAAACCTTTTCTTCCATATAAATTCCCTTCTATCGGTTGTATTTCCTCAAAAATGGTACAATCTCCTTTAATTGTTTTACACATTCCTGTGCTTCTTCCACTGTATTATACTGACAAAAACTAAATCTGACCGCTCCTTCTATCTCATTAAATGGTAATCCCATAGCTGTTAATACTGGGCTACCTACTTTCTTTTTACTGTCACAAGCAGAACCAGCAGAAACAAAAATGTCTTTACTTTCCAATGCATGAAGAAGTACTTCACTTCTCAAACCCTTAAAAGTAACATTTAATACATATGGACTACTTTGTTCTAATGTATCACCATTGATTTGCACATCAGCAATACCATTCAATATTCCTTCTGCTAATGTTCTTTTCACATCAAAAATAGTCTGTTGATTCTTTTTCATATTTTGAAAACAAATATCTGCTGCTACGCCAAGCCCTGCTACACCAGCACCATTTTCTGTACCTGAACGCTGTCCTTGCTGCTGTCCGCCTCCTAATATATAAGGTTTTACTTTTAATCCTTGTCTTTTATAAAGCATACCCACACCCTTTGGACCATTGATTTTATGAGCGCTCATTGTCAACAAGTCTATATTCATTTTTTCTACATCAATAGCATATTTTCCAAATGCTTGCACTGCATCTACATGAAATAATGTATTTTCATTTTGCTGTTTTATTATTTTTCCTATTTTTTCTACATCTTGTATCACTCCTGTTTCATTATTTATCAATATAATACTAACAAGTATGGTATCTTTTCTAATGGATTGCTTTAATTCCTCTAAATCAATTTTCCCTTTTTTATCCACGGAAAGCCAAGTAATATCATATCCTTTTTGCTCTAATGTTTCCATAGGTTTTTTTACAGCAGGGTGTTCTATTTTTGTTGTAATCAAATGTTTTCCTTGTCTTTGATATCCCTCTGCTGTACCAAAAATTGCCCAATTATCTCCCTCTGTTCCTCCAGAAGTATAATAAATCTCATTTATTTTACAATGAATTCCTCTGCTTAATATTTCTGTTGTTTTTTTGATTTCTTTTTCTACTTGTAAGCCCAATTTATTTACAGAAGCTGGATTACCAAAATTATGACAAAGCATTTCTGTCACTTTTTCTGCAACTTGTTCTGATGCTCTTGTAGTTGCTGCATTGTCAAAATAAATCATATATTATCACCTTGTTCCATTTCATAAATCAATATTGCTGTTGTTATCATACCTGCTGTTTCTGTTCTTAATATTCTTTTACCTAGTGTAACAGGTATTACATTTTGTTCTATTGCCTGTGCAATTTCTTGTTCAGAAAATCCCCCTTCTGCTCCTATAAATACTCCTATACTTTTTCCCCTAAAACATTTTATAAATTCTTTTAGATTTCTTTTTTGTTCTTTTTCATAGGGTATAATTGCACTATCCAATTTTTTGCTCTGCTGTAATGCTTGTTCAAAAGAAAGTATATTTCCAATTTGAGGAATTTTTCCACGTCCACTTTGTTTTGCTGCTGCTTCTGCAATTTTTTGCCATCTTTCTAATTTTTTCTGTTCCTTTTTATCTAATTTAACAACAGAATGTTCTGTTGCAACAGGTACAATACTATCCACACCCAATTCTACACATTTTTGTATAATTAACTCCATTTTATCTGCTTTAGGCAGTCCTTGAAACAATGTAATTTTGATAGGCGGTTCTGATTCACAATACTGTTTTTCTATAATATCAACAATTACTGTATTTTGTTCAAAACAATTTATGCTACAAATATAATCTATACCTTCTCCATCACAGATAATCAATTTTTCTCCTTCTTTTTTTCTTAAAACTGTTTTAATATGTTTAGCATCTTCTTCTAGAATTGTAATTTGTTTTTCAATTTGTTCTTTATTTACAAAAAATTTAGGCATTTTTTACCCCCTTATCCATCATAACGAGATATGATAGCAACCCAATCTTTTTTATATTTTATATCCAATATTGTAAAATGATTTTTTTGTAATGCTTGTTTGACATCTTCTTCTCTTTGTTTTATAATGCCACTACATATAAAAATACCTTTATCTTTAATATAATCTGGTACTTGTTTGGAAAGCGCAATAATCACATCAGCTACAATATTTGCTTCTACAACATCATATTTTTTGTCGCTATATGTTTTTTGTAGTATTTCATCATCTAATATATTTCCAGATACAACATGATATCTCTTTTTGTTAATATCATTTCTTTTTGCATTTTCATAAGCAACATCTACTGCATTAGCATCAATATCAATAGCGTCTGCATAACTTGCTCCCAAAAGCAATGATGCAATAGACAATATACCACTACCACAGCCTATATCAAATATAGTATCTTCTTTTTTTACAAATTGTTCTATAAACTCTATACATAATTGTGTTGTTTCATGTGTCCCTGTTCCAAAAATATGTGCTGGGTCAATTTTTAATACAATTTTATCAGTAGTTTCTTTTAGTTCTTCCCAAGAAGGTTTTATAATTATTTTATCACCCACAGCAAAAGGCTTAAAATATTTTTTCCAATTATTAGCCCAATCTTCTTCTTTTATATTTTTCATAGTTACTTCTAGTGTTCCTAAATCAAATTCTTTTTCCTGCTGTTTCAATGAAAGTAATGCACTTTTAATATCTGAAAGCTGTTCTCTACCATGTATATTATCTCTTATAAAAAATGTAATACCAGTTAATTGCTTTTGTTTTTGTTCTACTAATTCATCTTCTATATAATCCCATTCTCTATTTGGATTTTGCAAAAATTCTTCAAAATCAGAACTGTCCTCTATCATAAGCCCCGTTAAACCACATTGATATAACAAGCCACTTACCAATTCCAAGCCTATTTGACTTGTTTCCACAAAAATCTCTATCCACTCCAAAAAAATTCTCCTTTCTTTCTTCATATCTTTAAAAAAAGGCCGTCGAAAACGACAGCCTAACCGACTCATTTCAAAACAAATTACTATATAGCAGTAATCCTAAACAAATATTTTATTTTTGAAACAATGCTTGTACTTCTTGATAGCTTTCTGGTGTACCTATGTCATAACATTCCCCTTTAAATGTATAAGCATATACTTCTTTTTGTTTATATAACCATGCTGGAAAGTTTCCTGGAGCATCTGGATTATTTCCCTGTGATAAATATTTTTCAAAAAGGGGTATTGTGTCTTTTTGATATAAATACATAGCAAACACCACTGTATTTGATTTTGGATTTTCAGGTTTTTCTTCAATATCCAACACTTTATTATTTTGGTCTAATAATGCAATACCAAAATTTCTAAGTGTTTTTTCATCATTCCATACTTTTACACAAACACAGTCTTTATCTTTTTGTTTATAAAAATCATAATAATTTTTTAATGGATAAGTAAAGAAATTATCACCTGCAACCACAAGTAATTCATCATTTATATTCATTTTTTGTATTACAAATGCAATATCCCCAATTGCGCCCTTACGATCTTGCTCGCTTGTTGTTCCATCATCTAAAACAGTTATTTTTGCTCTGCTTTCAATTTCATTTTGCCAGTCAGCAAAAGAATCAATAAATTTATGATTAGTTACAACATAAATTTCATCTACAACATCAATGGTATTAATTTGTTCTACAATATAATTAATAATTGGTTTTTCATTAATTGTCAATAATGCTTTTGGTTTATTTATTGTCAGAGGGTATAACCTGGTTGCATAACCAGCCGCTAATATAATCGCCTTCATAAACTGCCTCCTCTTTTATCTGTTACAAAATAAAAATTATAAATTTCCTGCAATGTTTTGGGTAATGACGCAATCCATTCTTTTCCTGCTAAATGTGCTAAGTCACCTTCATTTTGCTGCCATACTACTTTATAAGCGTGCAAAAATTGATTTGTTAAAGCAAATTGTTCTACAAAATGGATATTCCATTGTTCATCACCATATTTTCTGTCGCCTGCGACACAATGCCCCATTTTCTGCATTTGTGCTCTAATTTGATGAGAGCGTCCTGTCACTAAATCTATTTCTAAAAGCGTCATATTTTTCGCATTTGCAATAGGTTTATATTTTGTTATAATTTTTTTTGTTCCTTGTTTTGGCTTGTCATATAATGTTACTTGATTATTTTCACTATCTTTTTCTAAATAACAAGTGATATTTCCTTGTTTTGTGATAGTTCCCTTTACTAATGCCATATAATATTTATTTACTTTTCTTTCTGCAATCGCTTTATTCACAGCTTGTACTGCTTTTAAATTTTTTCCTACAATCACAATACCGCTTGTATTTCTATCCAAACGATTACATACAGCTGGTGTAAATGTACTATCTTTTGAAGGAACATATTGTCCCTTTTGATACATATAATATAATACTTGGTCAATCAGTGTTTCTTTATCACTGCTCTTTTGAGAATGTACTAGAAGTCCTGCTGGCTTAGATACTACCAGCAAATCATCATCTTCATATACAATAGCAAAATGTCTTTCTGCTTTATAAATTGCTTTTTGTTCCATAAAACTTTCCATTGTTTCACGAGAAATATAAAGTTGTAAGCAATCCCCTTTTTGGAGTATTTCATTGCCTTCGCCTTTTTTGCCATTATATTTAATGCGTTTTTTTCTCAGCATTTTATATATAAAGCTCTTAGGTGCTTTATTAAAATACTTTAATAAAAACTTGTCCAATCTTTGATTTTGTTGTTGTTCTGTAATTTTAATTTCTTTCAAGGAGCAAGCCTCCTTATTAACTGTGTATCCATGCCAAATATGCACTGATAAAATTATCAATATTGCCGTCCATAACAGCCTGCACATTTCCCGTTTCTTCTGATGTTCTATGGTCTTTTACCATAGTATATGGCATAAATACATAAGAACGAATTTGACTACCCCAGCCAATTTCTTTCACATCACCACGGATTTCCGCCAATTTTTTCATTTGTTCTTCAATTTTTAATGAAAGCAATTTACTTTTTAACATTTTCATTGCTCTGTCTTTATTGCTAAATTGACTTCTTTCATCTTGGCATTGTACTACAATACCAGTAGGATTATGTGTAATGCGAATAGCAGAAGATGTTTTATTAACGTGCTGTCCTCCTGCACCACTGGCGCGATATGTGTCTACACGAATATCTTCTGTATTGATTTGTATATCTGTATCATTTTCAATTTCAGGCATAACATCACAAGATGCAAAAGAAGTGTGCCGTCTTCCAGAACTATCAAAAGGAGATACTCTTACTAATCTATGAATACCCTTTTCTGATTTTAAATAGCCATAGGCATTTTCGCCATTTACCTGTATAGTCACAGACTTTAGTCCTGCCTCATCGCCGTCTAACATATCTAATATTTCAATTTGAAAATCGTTTCTGTCTGCCCATTTTGTATACATACGAAAAAGCATATTTGTCCAGTCACAAGCCTCTGTACCACCTGCACCTGAATGTAATGTCACAATAGCATTATTTTTATCATATTCTCCATCTAAAAGTGTAGAAATTTTTAAATTGTCATATTCTGCTAAAAAAGCATCTGCTAATTCTTGTACTTCACTAATAATGCTAGCATCTTCTTCCTCTGTACCCATTTCAATGAGTGTCAGAATATCTTCATACTGTGTTACAAGTGTTTCATATCTATTTATTTTATTTTTTAATCCTTTTAACTGTCTTAATACTTTTTGACTTTTTTCCATATCTGCCCAAAAATCTGGGTCAGCAGATATTTCTTCTAATTCTGTTATTTTTTCCTTTGCGCCAGCGACGTCAAAGTGAAGCCCCCATTTCCTCTAATTTTTGGTCATACGCAGATAGCGATAGACGAATTTGTTCTAATTCAAACATAAAAAATCATCTCCTTAAAAATCATATTATAATATTTATATGAGTAGGGAGTCCTTCCCCTCTTATATACTCAAATTATGCATCTTTGCCACAGCAGTTTTTATATTTTTTTCCACTACCACAAGGGCAAAGGTCATTTCTGCCTATTTTTGCCTCTTTTCTTTCTTTTGGCTTTTTCTGTGCAGTATCATCTTTATTTGTAAACATAGGCTGTATTGTTTGTACTCTTGTTGTTTCTGTTTCTAATTTTACCCTATACAACATACGTAATGTATCTTCTTGAATATTATTGCTCAATTCTTCAAACATATCATATCCTGCAAATTTATATTCAATAAGAGGGTCTCTTTGTGCATAAGCGTGCAAACCAATACCTTGACGCATTTGTTCCATATCGTCAATATGGTCCATCCATTTTTGGTCAATCACTCTTAACAGTATTACTCTTTCTAATTCTCTCATTCTTTCTGGGTCACCAATTTCCTGTTCTTTCATTTCATATATTTTTTCACCCAGTTTTTTCAATGTTTGTTTTAAATTATCTCTTGTTAAATTTTCTTTACTGTCATCTTTTATTGTAATTGCGCCAATTGGTATTACAGAGCCTAAACTTTCACTTAATCCAGCCATATCCCATTCTTCTGGGAATTCACTTTCTTCAGTATAGGCATCAACATATCTATCTACTATATCACCTATCATAGACATAATACTTTCTCTTAAATTTTCACCTATTAAAACTCTATGTCTTTCTCCATATATAATTTCTCTTTGCTCATTCATTACTTGGTCATACTCCAACAAATGTTTACGAATAGCAAAGTTATTTCCCTCAACTTTTTTCTGAGCATTTTCAATGGCTCTTGTTAACATACCTGCCTCAATAGGGTCATCTTCTTCTAATCCCATAGCATCTACTAATTTCATTGTTTTTTCAGAGCCAAATAAACGCATCAACTCATCTTCCATAGAGATATAAAATTTAGATTCTCCAGGGTCACCTTGACGTCCAGAACGTCCACGCAACTGATTATCAATACGTCTGGATTCATGACGTTCTGTGCCAATAATTTTTAATCCACCAATTTCAGGGACACCATCTTCCAGCTTAATGTCTGTACCACGTCCAGCCATATTTGTGGCAATGGTAACAGCGTCCAGTTCACCTGCGTGAGAAACAATTTCTGCTTCTTGTTCATGATATTTTGCATTCAACACTTGATGTTTAATACCTTCTTTTTTAAGCATTTTACTTAATTGTTCTGATTTATCAATAGTAATTGTACCTACTAATACAGGCTGATGTTTTTCATGACAAGCAATAATATCTTTTACAACTGCTCTAAATTTTGCTGCCTCTGTACGATACACTACATCATGATGGTCAATTCTAATAACAGGCTTGTTTGTAGGAATCTCTACAACGTCCATACCATAAATATTTCTAAATTCTGTTTCTTCTGTTTTTGCTGTACCAGTCATACCACATTTCTTTTTATATTTATTAAAAAAATTCTGGAATGTAACAGTTGCTAATGTTTTACTTTCTTTTTTTACTTTTACATTTTCTTTTGCTTCAATTGCTTGGTGCAGACCATCAGAATATCTTCTACCAGGCATAATACGTCCTGTAAATTCATCTACAATCATGACCTCATCATTTTGCACAACATAATTTTGGTCAATATGCATATTGTAATTTGCTTTTAAAGCATTGTTAATATGATGTTGTATTTCAAGATTTTCTGCATCAGAAAGATTTTCAATATGGAAAAATTTTTCTGCCTTTTTGACACCTTCTTGTGTTAACGTAACACTTTTTGCTTTTTCATCTAATATATAATCTCCTTCTTCTTGAATTTCTTCTTTCGTCAAAGGATTCAATGCTTCTTCTTCATTTAATATTTTACCTTTTTTCAGTGTTTTTACAAAAGTATCTGCTACTTTATACAATTCAGTAGATTTTGCACCAGAACCAGAAATAATTAAAGGTGTTCTTGCCTCGTCAATCAGTACAGAGTCTACCTCGTCAATAATAGCAAAATTCAACTCTCTTTGTACCATACTTTCTTCTCTAACTACCATATTATCACGCAGATAGTCAAAACCTAATTCATTATTTGTTGCATAAGTAATATCACAAGCATAAGCTGCACGACGTTCATCATTTTCCATGTCATTTAATATTACGCCTACTGTCATATTTAATTTCTCAAACAAAGGCGTTACCCATTCAGAGTCACGTTTTGCCAAATAATCATTTACTGTTACAACGTGTACGCCTTTTCCTTCTAATGCATTTAAATAAGAGGATAATGTTGCCACTAATGTTTTACCTTCACCTGTTCTCATTTCTGCAATACGTCCTTGATGCATAACAATACCACCCAAAAGCTGTACTCTAAAATGACGCATACCCAATGATCTACTTGCTGCCTCTCTTACTGCCGCATAAGCTTCTGGTAAAATCTGGTCAAGTGTTTCTCCTTTTGAAAGACGTTCTTTAAATTCTGTTGTTTTATGTTTCAATTCTTCATCAGATAATTTTTCAAACTCTGGTGCTAAAGCATCAATTTTATCTACAATAGGCGTAATACGCTTAATTTCTTTTTCACTGTAATTACCAAATATTTTTTCTAAAAGACCCATTTAGGTTCACCTCATTATTAAAATAGTTTCACATTCTTTATAGTTTATCAGAAAAGTCCCTCTCTATGCAACACTTAAATAGAATTATATACTTTCCGTTTTCATTTATTATTCTCATAGTATTACTATAAAAAACATATTTTACTGTTTTGATTCTCTTTTTATTTTATCAATTGTATCTTGTTTTGCTGTTTGACGTAATTGACTTAATCTTTCATGCACTTGTGCTTCTTCCCAGCCATAGCTTTGTTGCAGTTCATACTCCAAAGGCAACCATGAATCAATGGGTGCTTCATTATGTTGTATTACTGCCTCTAATCTATCTAATGCCTTATAAATTTTTGACTCTATTGTTTCTCTTTTTTCCATTTCTTCAAAAAGTGTAAACATATCTGTTTTTTGAGGCTCTGGCAATTTTTCTATTAATATTGTAATTGCCTTTTGTTCTGTTTTAGAATCTTGTTTTGTTTTCAAAAAAGAAGGGATATCTCCTGTAATTGCCTCTCCCAAATCATGTATAATACACATTTTTATAATTTTCTGAAAATCAACATTTTCTATTTCTCTTTCCAATAATAAAGCAATAAGAGATAGCCTCCAACTATGCTCTGCTACACTTTCTTTTCTGTTTGTAGATGTCCAAGAATGTCTTGTATTACATTTCATTTTTTCTGCAATGCCTAAAAAATCAATTAATTCTCTGTCTGTCATATGATTTCCTTTCTTTACTCATTACACGATACAAAGTTATTATAACACAAAAATAGGAATACGGCAGTACCGTATTCCTTTATTTTTTATTATCCTTCAATGGCAATGTATTTTTTTTGTTCTACTTTTGTTTCCTGTTTTTTAGGTATTACCAAATGCAGTATACCATTTTCAAATTTTGCTTTAATCTCTTGCTGCTGTACCACCTCACCTACATAAAAACTTCTTGCACATTGACCAGTATAACGCTCTCTGCGAATATAAACTCCAGATTCGTTTTTTTCTTCTCTTTCTTCATTTTTTGATGCATTGATTGTTAAATAACCATTTTCCAAATTTGCATTAATTTCTTCTTTTTTAAATCCAGGTAAATCAATTTCTATTTCATATTGATTATCTTTTTCTTTTATATCAGTTTTCATCATATTTTTTTCATATGCACCCATTAAATGACTTTTTCCTCCAAAAAAATCTTTGTCCCAATGGGAATCCATAAAATCATCAAACAAACTTCCTCCAAAAATGCTAGGTAACATCATAAGTCATTCCTCCAATTAAATATTATAGTTATGATTGATGGACTACTTAAAATGGACATTTTGTTCATTTCTTTTGTTCTGAATATACTATACAACTTATTGTTAGCACTGTCAAGAGGTGAGTGCTAATATTATTGTAAACAATTTGTGAACTTTTTTAACATGATATTAACATTAAAATTGCTTCATTATTATCAGTATATGATTTTATTGTTTTTTTATTCCATTATAAAACAAACATTTTATACCATAGTTTGATTTTTCAAATATTGTCTATACTTTCATAATAATATTATTTTAGAAAGAAGGTTGAATTATGCAAGCACAATTAGAAGAAAATATGATGATAAAATTTTTACAAAAATTTGATGAATACCCTTTTATTATGAAATATCAAAATAACACATATCATATCGGAAATGGAGAACCTACTTTTGTTGTACATTTTAAAAAAGAAATTGATATCAAAGAATTAATGAAAAGTACTTCTCTTGCTTTAGGTGAGGCATATATGCGTGGTGATATAGAAATTGAAGGAGATTTATATAACGCTTTAGACCATTTTTTAATACAAATGAATAAGTTTTCAACTGACCAATCCGCATTAAAAAAACTAATATTCCCCTCCCATTCCAAAAGAACACAAAAAAAAGAAGTTTGTTCTCATTATGATATAGGAAATGACTTTTATCAGCTTTGGCTGGATAAAACAATGAGCTATTCTTGCGGATATTTTAAAAATGAATCAGACTCACTTTATCAAGCGCAAATAAATAAAGTAGATTATATATTACAAAAGCTATATTTAAAAGAAAATATGACATTACTTGATATTGGGTGTGGTTGGGGATTTCTATTAATAGAAGCAACTAAAAAATATCACATTAAAGGAACTGGTATTACACTTAGTATAGAACAATATAAAAAATGTCAACAGCGCATTGCTGAGGAAGGACTTCAAAATGATATTATAATAGAATTATTAGATTACAGAGATTTAAAACACTTAAATAAAAATTTTGATAGAGTAGTTAGTGTAGGTATGTTGGAACACGTTGGCAGAGAACAATATCATCAATTTTTATATAGTGTAAATGATGTATTAAATACACATGGCTTATTTTTATTGCATTATATCAGTGCCAAAAAAGAACATTCTGGAGACCCTTGGATTAAAAAATATATTTTTCCTGGAGGCGTCATACCTTCTTTAAGAGAAATTATTAGTCAATCCGCTGAATTAAATTTTGATGTATTAGATATCGAAAATTTACGTCTTCATTACAATAAAACATTACTTTGCTGGGATAAGCATTTTAGACAAAATTTAGATACTATTCGTACCATGTTTGATGAGGAATTTATTAGAATGTGGGATTTATATCTTTGTGGCTGTGCAGCAGCTTTTCATAATGGTATAATAGATTTACATCAAATATTATTTACAAAAGGTATTAATAATAGTCTACCTATTACAAGATGGTATTAATATACATTTTACTATAAAACACCCACAAATTAAAAAAAGTTTGTGGGTGTATAAAAATTTATAAGTAATTTATTTTGTAGCCAACTTTTCTATACCATGGAATATTTGTAGTACGTCTTTTTTTTGTTCCAAAGAACAGTTTTGGTAAAACAATATCATTTCATTAGGAAATTCTTCTTTTTTTATTTCTCCTTTTAAAAGATAATCAATACTAACATGAAGTATATTACTTATTTTAATAATATTTTCTACTGAAAGTCCTGTGATGCCTCTTTCTACCTCACTATAATGTTTTATAGAAATATTTAACTGGTCAGAAAGTTGTTCTTGTGTCATACGCATTTCTTTTCTTCTTTCTTTTAAACGCAAACCCATTTCTTTTTTATAATCCATTATTTTCACCACCTTCTTTACTTTTTGGGTAAAGTATAGCCTAACCCAAAAAGTAAAATAACAAGGTAATAGGTTATATAAAATATAACCTTTTATGTTGTATTTATTGTTATATTCTATTATAATAAAATTATTATAAAATTTTTAAAATGGCTGGAGGCATATCTATGAAACAATCAAATTGGTGCTTTTTTACAGCAATATTCGTTGTTTTTTGGCAATTTATATTTTTACCCTTTTTAAAAATATGGTATTTTCATAAATATTAAAAAATATTACTATTTTTAATTCGTATATATAAATAATATATGCTTTTCAGTAAAAACTTACCATAATCACCTATTTTTTCATAATAAAAGGATTGAATACTTTTATAGTTTCAATCCTTTTATTATAACCTATATTATTATGTTTCATTACATTTTCCTTCTGCCCTCTAAAGCCCTAGACAATGTAATTTCATCTATATACTCCAAATCTCCTCCTACAGGTACTCCATTTGCAATTCTTGTTACTTTAATTTGTAAAGGCTTTAACAATCGGCTAATATACATTGCTGTTGCTTCTCCCTCCACATTAGGATTGGTAGCAAGTATTACTTCTTCTATATCATTATTTTGTTGTAATCGATTAAGTAACTCTTTTATTTTAATTTCTTGAGGACCTATTCCAAGCATAGGAGAAATCGCACCATGCAATACATGATATAATCCATGATATTGTTTTGTTCTTTCATACGCTGCCATATCTCTTGGGTCTTCTACAACCATAATTGTTTTATTATCCCTCTTCAAATTACTACAAATAGGACAAGGGTCATTATCTGTTAAATTACAGCAAACAGAACAATATCTTACGTTTTCTCTTGCTTCTGTAATGGCGGAGGCAAGTGAAAATGCTTTTTCTTTTGGCATATTAATGATGTAAAACGCCAATCTCTGAGCAGATTTTCCTCCTATTCCTGGCAGTCCTGAGAATTCTTCAATCAATCTTGTAATCGGATTTCCATAATAATTCATTTGACTACTTCCTTTTCATTTTATAATACAATTTATCGCTATATTTTGATTTTTATAAAATTCCAGTAAATATATTAAATATGGCATTATTTCATATTTAACCTATTTCTAATTACTTTATTTTTAATAGGATATATTTTTTCTACTGGTAAATCTTTTGAATTTAATTTACCACATTTTCTTTGTTCATTCCATTTTCTTACTAATGGAGTAATATCTTTTATACAATAAATACCCATATTTAAAAAATCCTTTAATGTATTCCCTTTCAATCCTATTTGTATTGCTGCACGATTAATAGCATTTCCATTCACATTTCTATCTGGGTCCCATTGACAATATACTGTTGTTTCATCAAAAGCCTTTCTCCATTGTATATTAGTATAAATTGCAGAATCTGGAGAAGTCAAAACTGCTTTTTCTAATAACTCATTAAATTTAGATTGATAGATATCTAAAGCTAATATACATTCTTGATTTTTCTTTATTCCCCAATTAGAACGATACATAAGCCATAAAAATGATGGCTTTATCCATGTCATACGATTAATATTAAAATTTTCTCCAAATGTTTGTAATGTAATCGCTTCTTTGGCGATGATAGTATTATATGCTTGGTAAACTCGAATACATTGTCTATTATATTGTGCAAATATTTCTTTTACATATTCCATATATATCACCCTACTATATTTACTTTTAAAAAATAAACTCCTGCACAATATGTTTCATCATAACATAATTGTATAGAATATTTCGTATTTTTTAAATGTTGATTACTAACAGCAATTTGTTTTTCAATATTATTATAATCTCCTAAACACACATACAAATGTTGGATATCACATTCAATCGTATAAAATAATTCTTTTGGTAGTTTCTTTTTTAAAAATACTGCAACATCTTTACTAATATCTTCGTCATATCCTCCAATTAATAAGCTTTCTCCTTGTATTACAGAATAATGTAGCCAAAATATCGTTTCATCTAAATCATTATACTGTAAAAAGTCCTCAAAATCTTTTTGATTATCAATCAAAAGCATTTGTTGTATAACTGCTGTTTGACTTTGATAAAGCTGTATATTATTTTTTGTTTTAAAAAGTTCATGAATATATTGTCTTTTATTATCATTCATAGTTTATTTTTATAATCACTTATGATAAGGCTCTTTTTTAATAATACGCATTGCTCTATAAATTTGCTCCAATAATATTACTCTCATCATTTGATGAGGAAATGTCATAGCAGAAAAACTGATTGCTCTGTTTGCCCTTTGCACCACTTCTTTTGATAATCCCAAAGAACCACCAATAATAAATATCATATGACTGACTCCTTGAACAGTATCCATTTGTATTTGTTCTGCAAACTGCTCAGAAGAAAGCATCTTACCATTTATAGCAAGTGCAATCACAAAAGCATTTTCTTTTATCATTTTTAATATTCTTTGTCCTTCTTTATAACAAACTTGTTGTTGTTCTGCCTTTGTCATTGTTTCGGGTGCTTTTTCGTCTTGTACCTCCACAATATCTAATTTACAGTATTTAGATAAACGTTTACTATATTCTTGTAAAGCCTCTTTCCAATATTTCTCTTTTAACTTTCCCACAGATATTACTGTAATACGCATATTTACTCCTTATAATTCCACAATATAGCTATTACTGTATCTTGGTGCCATATCTAAATGTAAACACTTTCCAACCTTTATATTATTTTTATGCAATATATCTTCTACTGTTTGATAAGCAAGCTGAGGACAGTTATTTTCTTCACTAATATGACCTAAAAAAACATATTTTAATTTTTCAGACATAATATCACATAACAAATTGCCTGCTGTATGATTAGAAATATGACCTTGTTCTCCTAATATTCTTTGTTTCAAATGATAGGGATAACGACCATTTTTCAACATTTCTTCATCATGGTTTGCTTCCAAAAGCAAAATTTCACTACCAAATAGCTTCTGTTTAATATCATCTGTAATATGACCTAAATCCGTTGCAATAGTAATTTTATGATTTTCTGCTTCTATGCTATATCCAACAGGTTGCTTAGCATCATGAGGAATAGAAAAAGGATACAAACAAATATCATTAACGACACAAGGTTCTTCCTCATATACAAATCGTTTATTTTTTGGTGTAATTTTACCAATTTGATTCTCCATAGCCTCCCATGTTCCTATTGTAGCATAAATAGGAATATCAAATTTTCTCGAAAATACACCAACACCCTTTATATGGTCTGTATGCTCATGTGTAATAAAAAGAGCATCTATTGCCTCTCCTGTTATATTTAATGATGCAAGTCCTTCTATAATACGTTTTCCACTCAATCCAGCATCAATCAATACTTTTGTATGTTTTGTGCCAACAAAAACACTATTTCCACTGCTACCACTGGCAATGGCACAAAATTTTAAAGCCATGAGGTGAAATCCTCCTTAATTTATAGTAGTAATATTTTTATATAAAATAAAGAATATGAAACAGCATTATATTTGTATTCTTTTAATTTCAGCCCCTAAGGCAGAAAATTTGTGCTCTACATCTTCATATCCTCTGTCAATATATTTTGTATTATCAATATGAGTTTCTCCTTTTGCAGCAAGCCCTGCTAATATCATAGCTGCTCCTGCTCTTAAATCCGTTGCAGAAACTTGAGAACCTGTTAAAAATGGTACTCCCTCTATTACAGCAATTCTACCATCTACTGTAATATTTGCCCCCATACGACGCAATTCATCTATATATTGAAAACGATTTTCCCATACATTTTCTGTAATAATATTTGTTCCTTGACATACACTTAGCAATGCTGCCATTTGTGGTTGTAAGTCCGTAGGAAATCCAGGATAACTCATTGTTTTTACATTTACATTTCTCAAAGGTTTATCTGATATAACACGAATTGCATCATCAAATTCTTCTACTCTTACATTCATTTCAACCAATTTTGCAGAAAGGGAATCCATATGTTTTGGAATAATATTTTTTACAAGAACATCGCCCCCTGTAATTGCAGAGGCAATCATATAAGTTCCTGCTTCAATTTGGTCTGGTATAATAGTATATTGCGCACCATGCAGTTTTTTAACGCCTGTAATACGTATTACATCTGTACCAGCACCTTTAATATTTGCTCCCATAAAATTCAAAAAATTTGCAGTATCCACAATATGAGGTTCCTTTGCCGCATTTTCAATTACTGTTTTTCCCTCTGCCATAGTAGCAGCAAGCATAATATTAATGGTTGCACCCACACTTACCTGATCCATATAAATAGAAGTACCTACCAATTTATCAGCATATGCTTTTACAATACCATTTTCTACAATAACATCTGCTCCCAATGCTCTAAAGCCCTTTAAATGCAAATCAATAGGTCTTGTACCAAAATTACAGCCTCCTGGCATAGCAACCTCAGCTTTTTTAAAACGTGCTAAAAGAGCGCCTAAAAGATAATAAGAGGCACGAATTTTTTGTACTTCTTCATAAGTTGCACAAATATTATTAATATTTCTACCATCAATTTGCAATGTATGTTTATTTATAAAAGAACTTTTTGCTCCAATTTTATTTATTGTATTGCATAAGCTACTTACATCTTCAATGCAAGGTAAATTTTCAATTACACTAATATCATCTGCCATAATTGCAGCTGGAATAATCGCAACTGCTGCATTTTTTGCCCCACTTATGCAAACTTCTCCTTTTAACTTCTTTTGCCCCGTTACAATTAATTTATCCATAAAAACTTCAATTCCTCCCAAAGAAACTCTTGTTTTTCATATCAAAAGTCAGTAGACTATATCATTTTAAAATCTATATTTATTTTTATGTAACTTATCAAATTAAATTATGTTATCAAATAGTATAATACATCCATTCCTATCAAAAAATATATCAGTAATGTATTATAACACAAATTAAATATATTCGTAAATTTATTTTATCAATTTATTCCAAACATTCTACATTACAAAAAACTAAAAACATTTATCATCATATAAATAACATTCAACCATACATCAATTATATATTACAAATTTCTTTTTTTATTATAGCAATTATACCACTAAATATTAAAATCTCAAACATTTTTTATATGATAGAACTGCTAAAAATAAAATTTTTCATTATTATATATAATAAAACATATTTCTATCATATTATAATACCCCTAACTATAACAAGTAAGGGGTATTTTGTTCATCATTCTTTTATTTCTCTTATCATTTCATTCGTATACGCATTTATAATATATGGTTTTTGCTTTCCTAAAACATAAATTCTATAACATGGCACTAATTTTGCCACATTATCTACTTTTAAATATTCCATTTCTTGAAAATCATATCCTAAGTCCATTTTTTGCACTGTAACCGTTTCATAAATACCTGTTTCTTCTCTTTCTTTTTCTATTTCCCTTAAAAAAGTAAGTAATGCCTCATCAGAAAAACAAATATCTTTTTTATCTCCTGTAAATCCTTCTGTTATAAAATAATTTAAATCAACATGAGAAATCCCCTTTTCTCCTATATATATTTCAAAACAATTTGCAAAGACATATTCTCCTTTATACTTTTCAAAAAATGTTACTTTATAACCATTTTCTATTTCTTGTACATTACCAATCTCAAAATTCTCCGCTATTTTTATTGATAATGAATCCATAAATTCTTTTGCTTCTTTTCTTGCTTCATCTAATGTAATTTTTGTACTTTCTCTTGTGCCATTGATAAATACTAATTGACCTTTATTTCCTTCCATAGTAAGTATTTTATTTTCACCAGTTATAATTGTTTTATTAAATTCTACTGTAATCGTTACTTCTTCTTGAGCAAAAAACTGTTGTTTCATGTCATCTCTGCTATACATAGGCGCACTAAGTGAAAGTTTTCTCATAGGAGGAAATTTGGTTAAAAGGTCTGTATATAATATAATTCTATTTTGAGAAAGAACTTCATAAATGGCTTTTTCTTGGCTAGAACTTAACATATTTTGTTGATACTGCTCATAATTAAAAAAACCTAATACTGCATTTATCATTAAAAGCAATACTAATAGTAAATTTTTTACTGCTTTCCACTCCATAAAGTTCTTCCTCCTTTCTATTATTATTCATACTATTATAAAAATAATATTATGTTTTATCCTTTACTGTTTTTCCAATATACAATTCATCATATAACTCTGTTATCCATTTCATTGTTACAACAAAATCAGGTTCTACAAAATAACCTAAATACATATCTTCTACTTCTTTTATATCTGATTCTTTATGATTAATTTGATATTGTTCAATGGCTTGGTCTAATGCTTCCAAAAATTCCACAGATATTTGTTTATCTTTTACATCAACTGCTCTAAAATTATGAGCATATCTTTTATATTTTCTTACAGAATTTCCTCTGACTGAAATTTCTATAGCATGGGATATTTCAAAATCATTTTGTACTGCTTCTGAAAGTAGTATAGGATAATTATCTACAGTATAATCAAAATAGTATATCATTTCATTTCTATTCATTTCTATACCAGATAAATATACTTCTGTTTTTAATGAAGTATCATTATTCATAAAATTTTTGCAAATTTGATATCCAATAGCAATATTTGTTACTGCATCTGTGTCATATGTTCCATAGCTATAATATTCCAATATTCCTTTTGGATAATATCTTACTACAACATTTTCATCACTAAATATAAATGTACCTGTTTCATCTACTCTATTCCAGTCTGATTCTAAATTTTTAAAAAAGCTATCTACTGAATTTTCCAAAAAATATCGATTAATACTACCATCTTTCATAAAAGGATTGATTTCTACAACACTCCTATAAGGAAAACTTTCTTCTTTCCATTGAGGTACAAATACACTATCACAAAATAAATTAAAACCACTTTGTTTTGTAGAAACATATGTTAAATGATTCTCTTTCTGTTCTAGCATAGTATATAAATCTGCACTAAATCGTGACTTTTCTATTGTTATATTACAACTTTGTTCTAAAGCAGTATTGATAAAATAAATATTTGTTGTGCTATTATTGGTTTTACTTGGCACAATAGCAATACAATTAAAGCTTTCCAACGCAGGTATTAAAAGCTTTTTATTATAATTTTCAAAATATTCTTCTACTGGAACAAAAAAATGATACTGTAAAAGTAAACATTTATTTTCTAATATGCTGTCCCAATTCACTGATTTTATTGTTGTATCTGCTGTTCCCTGTGTCAAAACTTCCTGTAATAAATTATTGCCTTCTGATAATACTGCTTCTTTTTCTATGTCACTTGCATATGCTAATGTATATTTTTTGTTTCCGCTGCCTATCACAAATTTACTGGGCAAAAGCAATGTATTTCCTTCTGCCGTAAATTCTTTTTGACTTTCCAGTCCAAAAATAGTATAAAAAAAGTTATGGCTTGCAGTATCCTCAAGCCATAACAATCCCGTTTGATAAACAGCAGCTATAACCAAAATAATAATGACAAAATTTTTAATTTTGTTGATATTCATTGATTTTCACCGCTTCTATATTTCATTTTTGCCCAATTACATTGTTAGCGATAGGGTTCTTGTGCTGCCGGGAATCGAAACTGTATTCTCCAATTCATTTTTAATGGTGATATTTCGCCGTTTGACAATGGTTTCTTCATTGACTGTTTCGTATCCCTCTTTTGATGCTGTAATAGCTACAACATTTTCTCCAAGGCTTAATTCTACAGTCTGGCTAAACATACCAGAAGCACCAACTTCTAGTTGAAAATTTGCACTTTCTTTCAAATCTCCATTGGCATCTTTTGTACTAACACTGATTTCAATGGCAGTTCCTTGGTCTGCTATACCTGATATTGTTTTAGAATCATCAAATGTAGACTGAGTTTCTTTAGACATATCAATACCACTCGTTACGGAAAAACCGAGTTCTTGCTCCGCCGTTTCAGCATCAAGAGGCCTTGCGTAAACAAAAACTGGTGCAAAGCAAAAAAGCATTACAACAATAAACGCTATAGAAAACTTTTTCATTTCTAATGGGCCTCCTTAAACTAAAATTTTTTGTACCATAGTACTCTACACGCACATATTATAACCCAACAATGTTACAATTATGTTACAATGCTCTTACGTTTGAATTACATTATTTTGGTATATCCATATTAAAATATTTCTCCCTCCCAAGGCTCTTGTTGTGCCTTAGGAAACCACATTGTCATAGTTGTTCCTTTTCCGTATTCACTTTCTGCTGTCAAACGTCCTCTATGGCTTTCCATAATTTCCTTTGCAATAGCAAGTCCCAAACCAGTACCCCCCATTGCTCTGCTACGCGCTTTATCTACTCTATAAAAACGCTCAAATATTCTAGGTAAATCCTCTCTTTGTATCCCCATACCTGTATCTTTTACCATAATTTTATAATAGTAAGCATCTTCTCCTGTAGAAATACGTATTTCTGCCTCTGCCAAACTATATTTTATGGCGTTTGTAACAATGTTATTAATAACTTGACTAATTCTATCTCTATCCCCATATAATATGACATCTTTTTTTGCAGGCACATAATATAAATTTTGATGTTTTGCCTCTGCATGAATTTTATTTTGACGCACTGTTTCTTCTAAAAATGCATTTAATGGAATTTCTGTAATATCTAATTGTACCTGTTTACTATCAAATCGAGAAAGTTGCAACAAATCTCTTACTAAAAATGCCATTCTATCTGCTTCACTATTTACAATTCCTAAAAACTCCTCTGCAATTTCTTTATCTTCTAATGCACCATCTAAAAGTGTTTCTGTATAACTTTTTATTGTTGTCAAAGGTGTTCTCAATTCATGTGAAACATTTGCAACAAATTCTTTTCTCATATCGTCTAATTTCTTTTGTTCTGTAATGTCCTGTAATACGACTACTACACCTGCAATTTTTTCCGTTTCACTAGAATAAGGAGAAAAACTTGCATTAATAAAACGATTTCCTACTGGAAAATTGATTTTTTGAGAAAGTTCTGGGCTCATATCCAAATAAACACCTGAATTAATATCAAATTCTTTTATAAATTGTGAAAATGTTAAATTCAGTTCGTCTACCTCTAACATTCCCATACTAGCAGTATTCACGTGCATTAGTTTTCCATCTTTATCAAAAGAAAGTACACCATCGGTCATATTATGTAATATAATTTCCAACTTATTTTTTTCTTTTGACATATCTGCAATATTCTTTTTTAATTTTGTTGCCATATTATTAAAGCTTGCTGTAAGCTGTCCAATTTCATCATCACTTCGGACTTTTATTTTTTGATTCAAACTACCTTCAGCTAAATTTTTTGCACCCCTTGTTAATTCTAATATCGGACCAGTTAATGTTTGAGAAAAAACAAACCCCATAATTGCTGCTAATAATAGTGCAAGCATGACAGCAATAATAATAATACGTGTTGTTTGCCTCAAGCTATTTTTCATATCAGTAGCATCTAATCTCGTAAATATAATATAGCGAACGGTATCGCTTTCATCTTTTACTGGTGTAGCATAACTCATCCATTCTTTTGCCAGCCAAAAAGAATCTGTATTTTTTTTACCCGTAGAAAAAGAAGAAATGCCTGCCATTGCTGTTACAATGACAGAACTTTTATAATCTTCATAAGGGGGCTGCACATCGGCAGTAGAAGCAATGGTTTTTCCTTTGGCGTCCAATATATTTCCTTGTATGCCTATGGAATTAGACATTGTACCTAACAATTTTGACTGAAAATTCTTTTCTTCTTCTTTTGCAATCACTTGGTCATTTATTTTTTCGGCATATGTTTCCAAATCTTGTTTTGATTTGCTAATTTCAATATTTTTTAAACTTAATAATATATATGTTCCGCTTACAATCATTACCAAAAGTACTAAGCCCAAATACATGGTAATTAACTTCCATTTTAAACTTTTCATTTTACTCATCTATCCCTTAACAATCAAAATAATAGCCTACGCCTCTTTTTGTCAATATTGTTGTTGGTTTTCCAGGGTCATCTTCAATTTTTTCTCTCAGTCTTCGCACTGTAACATCTACAGTTCGTACATCTCCAAAATATTCATATCCCCATACTTTTTCAAGCAATGCCTCTCTTGAAAAAACTTGTCCCTTTTGCTGTGCTAAAAATTTAAGTAGTTCAAATTCTCTATAAGTTAAATCAATTACTGTACCATCTTTTTGTACTTCATATCTGTCTAAATTAATAACAATTCTACCATATTGTTGTTGATTTCCTATTACAGCAGTAGAACGCTTTTCCAAAGCTTCCAATCGGCGAAGATTTGCTTTTACCCTTGCTACTAATTCTCTAATGCCAAAAGGTTTTGTAACATAATCATCTGCACCTAATTCCAACCCTAATACTTTATCCACTTCTTCTGCTCTTGCTGTCAGCATAATAATAGGTGTTTGTAACTTTTCTCTGATTTTTTTACAGGTTTCATAACCGTCCATTTTAGGCATCATAATATCCAATAATATAATATCTGGCTGTTGTTCAAATGTTTTTTTGAGTCCTTCTTCTCCATCTCCTGCTTTTATTACTTGAAATCCCTCTTTTTTTAAATTAAATGCTATAATGTCTACAATATTCTTTTCGTCATCTACAATCAATACTTTTTTCTGCAAAACTGCACCTCCTATACTCAACATATTTATTAAAGAGCCAAAAGTATTCTTTCCTGTTTTGCTATATTTTTATTATACTAAAAATACATAAAAATGTAAAATAAAAACATAATTCACTATTTGTAACATTTTTCTGCCATTTGCTGTAATGCTTTTTGTAATGTTTTTTCTCCATAACATTCTACAAACTTTTGTACCCACTCATAGCTTTTCCAATAAGCGAAAGAACTATCTAACTTATCAAAATTTTGTTGCAATTCTTTTGTTGTAATTTGTCCTTTTGAAACAGGCATTGAAAAACCTGTATATTTCTTTTCATAATATAATGCAATACCTTCTGATAAAAATTCTTCACAATTCCCCATCGTCTTATCATCTACTGCAAAATGAATCATTTCATGCACAACTGGACCTTTTTCTAAAAAATCATCTGTTTTTTTCCAATATTGTTTTTGATTTTCCCATAAGTTGGGAGAAAGTACTCCTATTACTCCATTATAATATGCTCCCATAGTAATATTTCCTCTATAAAATAATGACGACATAAAATCTTCTTTTGTTTCAAAAAGTATAAAATTTATTTTTTCTTTTTTATTCCATTCAAAATCCTTTGCTATCATAGTATAATAAGTATCTGCTTGTCTTTGTATCAATTCTGCATATTCTTTTTCTGTTTTATAATATACTTTACTATATACACCCTCTATTGCTTGCCAATGATATTCATCAAAAAGTACTTTTTGTAATGTACTTTGTTGATTATTTTTTGTTACTCCATAAAATAATATAAGCAATAGTAATAATAAACAGCAATATTTTTCCATTATTTTCATAAAAACACCTACCTCATTGATTATTTTATTATATTTTTCTAAATAAAATGCTTTTGACTTGAAACAAAAAACACAATCTAACATATCCCCTTTCTTTTTTGTATTTGCTGTGATAAAATAACAAAATCGGAGGGAGTGTTTACATTATGTCTTATACAGCACTTTATAGAAAATTTCGTCCTAATACATTTGATGATGTGATAGGGCAGGAACATATTGTCAAAACAATAAAAAATCAAATTTTATCAAATCGTGTTTCTCATGCTTATCTTTTTTGTGGTACAAGAGGAACAGGCAAAACATCTACTGCAAAAATATTTGCAAGAGCTATCAACTGTATGTCTCCAAAGCAAGGCAATCCATGCAATCAATGTGAACTTTGTCGTGCAGCATTGGAAAATAGAAGCATGAATGTGATTGAAATTGATGCCGCATCAAACAATGGTGTAGACAATATCAGAGAAATTAGAGAAGAAGTAAAATACCCCCCTACTGAAGGTCGTTACAAAATTTATATCATTGATGAGGTGCATATGCTTTCTTCAGGCGCATTCAATGCACTTTTAAAAACATTAGAAGAACCTCCTGCTCATGTAGTATTTATATTGGCTACCACAGACCCTCAAAAAGTACCTGCTACAATATTATCTCGTTGTCAGCGTTTTGATTTTCATCGTATTACAACAGAACAAATTACACAAACACTTCAAAATTATATGAATATAGAAAATGTTTCAGCAGATAAAGAGGCACTTCATTATGTTGCTCGTTTGGGTAATGGTTCTATGAGAGATGCTCTTAGTATACTAGACCAATGTATTGCTTTTTACAGTGATGAAACATTAACATTAAACAAAGTATTAGATGTAGTTGGTGCTGTTGATAATAGTGTTTTATTTTCCATGACAGATGCCATATTGCAAAAAAACACTATTAAAATAATGGAATTGATAGAACAAATTATGATACAGGGGCGAGATATTGCTCAATTTGTAACAGAATTAGTGGTGCATTTTAGAAATATACTTGTATGCAACACAATAGAAGATGCATTTTCACTATTAGACATTTCTTCTGAAGAATACCAACAATTACAATTACAATCAAAAAAAATGTCAAAAGAAGAATGTATGTATTTTATAAAAACATTTTCTGCATTACAAAATGACTTAAAATATGCCTCTAATGAAAGAATATTGCTTGAAGTAGCATTACTTAAAATTTGTAGTATTACAGAAGAAAAAAATATAGATGCAATTTCTGCTAAATTAAAAGCATTAGAAAGAAAAATTGAAAGCGGAATTTCTTTTACTTCATTTCCTTCTGTAAAACAAAATACAGAAAATATTACTGCACCAAAACAATTTAAACGTCCTCCTTCACTTTCAGAAGATAGGAAAATTATAAAACAGCAATGGAATGATATCTGTCAAAAAATAGAAAGTCCATCTTTAAAGAGTATTGTTAAAAATATTTCTCCAGAATTTAAACAGGAAACAGACCAAAATATATATCTTGTTTGTGATTACCCAGCTTTAAAAGATATCGTGAAAAAAAATATTGACTTTTTAAAGCAAATAATAGAAGAACACATTCAAAAAAGTATTTCTATTGTTGCTATTACAAAAGAAGAATATACTAATTGGTATTCTTCTGTTTATGGTACAGCAGAACAACAAACAGAATTTGATGCAGAATTTGAAAGTTTAGTTGGATATTATTTTCCAGAAGCAGAAATTCAAGAATAAAAGCAGTTGTGTAATAGTCTTCTTTCGTGTAAAATAAAATAATCAAATTACAAAAACAATTATCAAAATATAACAATATTTAGGAGGAAAAACATATGGCAAAAGGATTCAATGGCATGGGTGGTATGGGCGGCATGAATATGAACAACATTATGAAACAAGCACAAAAAATGCAAAAGCAAATGGTAGAAATGCAAGAATCATTAAATGAAAAAACATTAGAAATGACAAGTGGTGGCGGTGCTGTCAAAATTGTTATTTCAGGTAAAAAAGAAATACAGTCTATTAAAATTGACCCAGAAGTAGTTGACCCAGATGATGTAGAAATGCTAGAGGATTTAATATTATCCGCTGTAAATGAAGCAATTCGTCAAGCTGATGAAATGTATAATACAGAAATGGGTAAAATTACAGGTGGTATGGGAGGCTTAGGAGGCGGCTTATTCTAATATAAAAAGCATTCATCTTATAAATAAGCATTTTATAAAAAAACTTTGTTTTTTAATAATATAACTTAAAATAATTACCATAATAAAAGAGTGTTGATGGATTGCAACACTCTTTTATTATGATTTTTCATCAAATATTAATCTAATTCTATTGAAATAATTCTATATTTATGTTATAATAATATTAGAAAATGTATCTTATGAAGCAAAAGGAGGTTGTTATATGAATACGATACCACAAGAAATTATTGATGAATGTTTAGTACTCATAGGCTAAGGCAAAGGTAGAAAAAACCTTTGCTTTTATTTTTTATTTGATATATGAGACTTATTTTATTTTTTCAAAAGCATCTATTCTATTTAATATCATAAATAAACGTACCATATCTAATGTTAAATCCAAATCACCTTTTTCATTTCCTTTCAATATACCTTTATCTATAAGCATTTGTATTACCTCTTTACCATATGGTAATTGATTTACATTTTGATATCGTTTTTCACAGCAATACAACTCTTTTTTTTCTGTATTATCATCTTGTTGCTCTAATTTATAAGGCATATTATAATATTTGCAAATTCCTTTACAAATACCCTCTGCACATTCTTTTCTATACTTTTCTGAACGTAGTAATGTTGCTTCTTCCAAATTTGTTAAAAACCCACATTCCACTAACACTGCCATCATATTTGTAGTACGCAAAACATATAAATCACTACTTTTTTTAATTCCTCTATTTTTTCTATTTGTAAAAGCAATTAATTCTTTTTGAATATCTTCTGCAAAATGTATGGTATTTTGATTGCTTTTTTCATAAATCCAACTTTCAATACCATTTGCATTATTCCAATCATCACCATATGCATTAGCATGAATACAAATAAAAGCATCTGCTTTTGCATCATTTGCTTTTTGTACTCTTTTTTGTAATGGCGTATCCAATATATCTGGTGCTGTTAATATTGTTTTAAAACCGTTTCTATTGAGTGCTTTTACCAAATAATCTGCTGTTGCTCTATTAAATTCATTTTCTTTCATAATTGTACCATCAGAAAACATAGGTGTTCTTTTTCCTGCTGTGTTCATGCCATGTCCTGCATCTACTGCTATTAATTTCATTCTATTTCCCCCTTTATTGTACAACCTCCTTTTTAATATAATATGTTTATTATATTTTTGTGTGATTTTTTTCCAATCATTTCATAGTGAAAAGCCTTTTTTGTTATAGTATACTAATCGTATCATTGCAGGAGGGATATTTTATGAAAACATTTAAAGAGGAATATGAAACACAAATTGAACCATATCTAAAGCAAATTGATATCTTTTTAAAAACAAAAAAACCACCCTATTCTATTTCAAAAACTGCCGAATTACTCCATATTACTTCATGGGAAGTTAAACAGATTATGGCAAAAGAAAATATTGAAACAATAGACCAGAAAACATTTTTTACAATTATGAAAAATGGTTCTAGTACACTTTGTCATATATTTGCCAGAGAGTTATATTGTGGTATACCACAATATTACACAGCAGAAAATATTTCTTATATTTACAATTTAGATATTTCTAGTGTATTAAAAGCATCAAAAGAAATGGGTATCAATAAATTTAGTTCTGGTATCATCAAAACATTATTTCATTTTATACCTGTTCAAAAATAATACTTACATAATTTTGATAATATAAAATCCCCCAGAATGCTCTGAGGGATTTTATATTATTGTTGATATACTAATCCTTTTGCTACTTCTTTTGCTTTTTGTTCTCCTGCAAATACTTCTATTAACTTTAATCCAAAAGTCATAGCTGTTCCAGGCGCTCTTGATGTCATAACATGATTGTCATAACATACCATATCTGTACTACATTCTGCTCCTTTTAAATGTTCTTCCATACCTGGATAAATGGTAGCTTTTTTATCTTTTACAAATCCCAATTTTCCAAATATCATAGGTGCAGCACAAATTGCTCCAATCAATTTATTTTGTTTATAAAATTCTTCCAACACTTTTGTTAACCCAGCATGATTTTGTAAATTGATTGTACCAGGCATACCTCCAGGTAATATCAATCCGATTGCCTCCATACATATCTTTTCATCAAAAAGCATATCCGCTATAAAAGGTACACCATGCGCCCCCATTACTTCTCTTTTTTCTGTTATAGAAATTGTTTTACAATTTACATCTGCTCTGCGTAACAAATCCACTATTGTAACAGCTTCTATTTCTTCAAAACCTTCTGCTAAAAAAACTAAAACTTTCTTCATATCATTATCGCCCCTTTCACGAACAATATTACATATTTTTTTGATTATATCACAATATAATGATAGTTTGCAACTTTACAAAGCAATGATATACTATTTATAATATTTGATAACACAATATAGATTGGAGATGTTTATTATGGAAATTGAAAGAAAATTCTTAGCAAAAGAAATTCCTTTTTGTTTATCAAAATATCCTTCTGCTATGATTTCACAATATTATATTTCTTTTTCACCTACTATAAGAATTCGCCAAAGCAATAAAGACTATTTTTTAACAGTAAAGGGGAAAGGACATATTGCAAGGGAGGAATTTGAAATACCTATTTCAGAAGAAGAATATCAATTATTACAAAAAAAATGTGATATGCCTCCTATTATCAAAACACGCTATTTTGTACCATTAGAAAATCATTTAACAGCAGAAATTGATATTTACAAAGGAGATATAACAGGGCTGATTACAATAGAAGTAGAATTTGATACACAAGAACTTGCTCATGCTTTTGTACCACCTAACTGGTTTGGAAAAGATGTATCACTCGACCATCGCTATAAAAATACAAGTCTTTGTTTATATGGTATTCCTAAAACAATATAATATCTAAAAAACTGGCAGTTTCACTATTTACTCGCCAGTTTTTTAACATTATACAGCAAAATTAGTATTTCTATTTATAATAGCAATATTTTTAATTCAAATATTGTATTAAAATTATTTTTGTTTAATATCTTTGTATTTATTTCTTTTCATAATCATGTTTTTTGACAGGTTGACATTTCATTTTTTTCAAAAATATACTTTATTATTATAAAAAAAATTCGTAAAAATATTTGTAAAAATTACATATTTCACTGTATTATGCGATAATTCCCTATAAAAAAATAGACTATTTTGTTTTATTTTAACGAAATGTAAAATTTTGTAAAAACTTGCGATAGCTGAAAACATTGCAATTACAAATATTATGTACTATAATCAACAGACAGGTAAATATTTCCACTTTTATAGAGTATTTTATAAATATTTACAACTAAACTTAAACCATTGGAGGGATCAACATTGAGCCAAACAAAAATAAAAGTTCTGCTTGCAGATGATAATAAGGAATTTTGCGATGTGGTGGTCAGTTATCTAAATAAACAAGAAGACATCACAGTTGTAGCAGTTGCTTATGATGGAGTAGATGCCTGTAACAAAATACAAGAATGCCGCCCCGATATTGCTGTAATAGACGGCATTATGCCTCGTTTAGATGGATTGGGTGTACTAGAACGCTTACAAAAGAATAAAGATGGCTTTCATCCTGTTTGCATCATGCTTTCCGCCATCACACAGGAAAAAGTCATACAAAAAGCGATGGATTTAGGTGCAGCATATTATATTGTAAAGCCTTTTGACATGGAGTCACTTGCTAGTCGCATTCATCAGCTTATTTATGAAAAATCTACAATAAAATCTACTGTTTCTCAAGGATTTGCAGTACAGATAAACACTTCCCCTTCTCCTGCCTACGACTTAGAAACAAAAGTAACAAGTATATTGCATGAAATAGGTGTACCAGCCAATATTAGAGGCTATCATTATATGAGAGAAGCAATTATAATGTCTGTAAATGATATGGACGTATTAAATTACATTACAAAAGAATTATATCCATCTATTGCTAAAAAATGCAATACAACACCCTCACGTGTAGAAAGAGCAATTCGTCATGCTATAGAAGTTGCTTGGAACAGAGGAAAAGTAGACGCCATTAATGCTTTATTTGGCTATACAGTAAATAATCATAAAGGAAAACCAACAAATTCAGAATTTATTGCTTTAATTGCTGATAAATTACGTTTAGAACAAAAAGCAAGTTAAATAACAACTATAACAAACGATATCCCCATACCTCTTATGTTTTATAAGTAATAAACATAAGGGGTTTTTATTTATTTTTGTTTGTTATCAGGAAAATGAAGTTTTTCAGTAAAGTTTTTGCCTCGCTTTTTTCAAAAAGTGAGTGAGAGTTTGAGAGCAACGCTTTCAAGATTTTAACAGAAGAATATTGTTTTATTTGCGAACGTTGTCTGCACCTACAAACTTTCTTGAAAGAAAGTTTGACAAAGAACTTTATCTTTTGCAAACGCAATCATATCGTTATTTAGAGGACAATACTCTCAAGGTTTTAAATGCATGTTTAGCCACTCCCTATGATTACAAACATCTTTACAAACAATAATATTAAATGCTATAAAATAAAAATAATATAAAATACTATATTGACAAAAAGAAATGATAGCATTATAATAACACTATACCCGTGTGGGGTGTTAGGAAGAGGTGATATCTGTGAAACAAAAATTTGATGTATCTGGTATGACTTGTAGTGCGTGCAGTGCTCATGTAGAAAAAAGTGTAAAAAAATTACCAGGTATCCATACTGTTAATGTCAATTTACTTCAAAATTCTATGGTTGTAGAATATGAAGAACAGACATTGACAGATGACGAAATTATAAAAGCAGTAGAACAAGGTGGCTATGGTGCAAAAATACATGGAAGTGAAAAAACAAATGTATCTGCTGAAAATATTGCGCAGTCTGAAATGAACTCTATGAAAAAAAGACTGATATGGTCATTTGTATTTTTAGTACCATTATTTTATATTTCAATGGGGCATATGATGGGTATGCCATTACCTACTATACTGCTTGGGCATGAAAATATAATGTCTTTTGCACTCACGCAATTATTTTTAACATTACCAATATTATATTTGAATAGAAAGTATTTTTCTGTAGGGTTTAAAGCACTGTGGAATCGTTCTCCCAATATGGATTCTCTCATTGCATTAGGTTCGTCAGCAGCATTTTGTTATAGTGTCATTGCAATTTATGCTATGGGTTATTATATGGGGCATGGCGATATGATTACAGCACATAGCTATGCTATGGAGTTTTATTTTGAATCTTCTGGTATGATATTGACATTGATTACTGTAGGTAAATATATGGAAACTCGTTCAAAAGGAAAAACTTCAGAAGCAATTACAAAATTATTAGATTTAGCACCTAAAAAAGCAACTGTATTAAAAGATGGCAGAGAAATGGAAATTGCTGTGGAAGAAGTGCAAAAAGGTGATATTATTGTAGTACGTCCAGGACAAAGTATACCTGTTGATGGTGTTATTATAGAAGGATTTTCTGCAGTAGATGAATCTGCATTAACAGGAGAAAGTATACCTGTTGAAAAAAAGGTTGGAGATACTGTAATTGGTGCAACTGTAAATAAAACAGGTTATTTTCAGTTTAAAGCTGAAAAAGTAGGCAGTGATACTACACTTTCTCAAATTATATCATTAGTGGAGGAAGCAAGTGCCTCCAAAGCACCTATTGCAAAATTAGCAGATAAAGTAAGTGGTATATTTGTACCAGTAGTCATTTGTATTGCTGTATTAACAACAGCGATATGGCTTTTGTTAGGATATTCATTTAGCTTTGCACTTTCGATAGGTATTGCTGTACTTGTCATATCGTGTCCTTGCGCATTGGGTTTAGCAACACCTACGGCAATTATGGTAGGTACAGGAAAGGGTGCGGAAAATGGTATATTGATAAAATCAGCAGAAAGTTTAGAAATTGCTCACGAAATAGATACTATTATATTAGATAAAACAGGTACTGTAACGGAAGGAAAGCCAAAAGTAACAGATGTTATATTAGCAGAAGGTGTTTTTGAAAATAAACTTTTAAAAAATGCTGCCGCAGTGGAACAACTTTCAGAGCATCCTCTTTCAGAGGCAATCGTTAATTATGTAAATCAAAAGAATATTACAGTATCAAATGGTGAAAATTTTAGTGCTATTGCAGGACAAGGTGTAAAAGCAACTGTTTTAGGGAAAGAAATATTTGCAGGCAATTTAAAAATGATGAAAGAACAAGGCATTGCAGAGAATGTTATTTTTGAAAAGGGAGAAAGTTTAGCAGAACAAGGAAAAACACCTTTATATTTTGCAGAAGATAAAAAATTGCTTGGTGTGATAGCAGTAGCAGATGTTGTAAAACCAACAAGCAAACAGGCGATTGCAGAATTTCGCAATATGGGTATTGACGTAGTTATGCTGACGGGAGATAATAAACGTACAGCGGAGGCAATAGGCAAACAAATGAATTTAACAAAAGTAGTTGCAGAAGTTTTGCCTCAAGATAAAGAAAAAGAAGTTAGAAGAATACAACAACAAGGTAAAAAGGTAGCTATGATTGGTGATGGCATTAATGATGCTCCAGCATTAGCAAGAGCTGATGTAGGTGTTGCAATAGGAGCTGGCACAGATGTTGCAATAGAATCAGCGGATATTGTTCTTATGAAGAGTGATTTGTTGGACGGTGTTGCTGCAATACAATTAAGTCGTGCAGTGATTAGAAATATTAAACAAAATTTGTTTTGGGCATTTTTTTATAATGTGATAGGCATTCCTTTAGCAGCAGGTATATTTTTTACAACATTAGGCTGGAAGTTAAATCCTATGTTTGCAGCAGCAGCAATGAGTTGTAGTTCTGTGTTTGTTGTAACAAATGCATTACGTTTAAAATTGTTTCAACCTGATTTTAGAAAGGGGAAAACAATAGAAAATAATATCATAGAAAAACAAAAAGAGTATAAGGAGGAAATTAAAATGAAAAAAGTATTGACAATAGAAGGTATGATGTGCGGACACTGCACAGGCAGAGTAGAACAGGCATTAAACGCATTGCAGGGAGTAAAAGCAGAAGTAAGTCTTGATGACAAAACAGCAACTGTTATAGCAACAGAAGACTTATCAGAAGAAATACTTGTAAAAGCAGTTACTGATGCAGGATATACTGTTGTAGATGTGCAGTAAGGGGAAATTGTATGAAAGCAGATGAAAAGCAAATTGTAAGACTACTTAAAACAGCAAGAGGACAGATTGATGGTATATTGAAAATGGTGGAAGAAGATAGATATTGTGTTGATATTTCTAATCAGATTATGGCAACAGATGCCATATTAAGAAAAGCAAATAAAGAAATATTAAGAGCGCATATGAAATGTTGTGTAAAAGATGCTTTGGAAACAGGACAGGAAGACAAAAAAATTGATGAATTAATAGATATGATAGACAAAATAAAATAATGATATAAAAATTTTGTCCCTTAACATTTTAGTAAAAAAGTTAAGGGACAAAACTGATAAAAAATGTTTTTTTAATAATTTATAGAATAAAAATTTGCGTAGAATGGAAAAATATTGTAGAATGGTATCAATAGATATTGTTCTCTTTTTTATAAAAAAGAGGGGTTAGCAAAGCTAACCCCTTAATAATGTTTTTTATTTACAAAAAAAGAACAGAAATATGAAAACATATTTTTGCATTGTAAAAAATACAAAATAGGGAAATATTAGTAATTATCAATAATATAATTGGGAGGTATTTATGGAACAGCAAAATATTATCATATCAATTTGTATGATTATGAAAAATGAAGAAAGATGCTTGGAAAGATGTTTAAAATCTTTAACACCTTTAAGAGAACAACTGCCTTGTGAATTGATTATAACAGATACAGGTTCTACGGATAGAAGTATAGAAATTGCAGAAAAATATGCTGATAAATTACTGCATTTTGAATGGTGTAATGACTTCTCTGCTGCTAGAAATTTTGGACTGGAACAGGCAAAAGGCGAATGGATTATGGTAATTGATGCAGATGAGGAATTAGTAGAAGATGTTTCTCATTTAGTGAAGTTCTTTACAAGTGAGGAAAAATATAAATATTATGGCTGCTTTTTGAAAAAGAAAAATTGTTTTGATGCAAAGATATGTAGTAGTGTAGAAAGTTTAAAAGATTATGAGGGAGGATATAGTAATTTCTCAGACTTTAGAGTATTTCGTGCTGATATGAATCCTAGATATCATGGTATTATACATGAAGCAGTATCTCATTTTGAACCAACATATACATTTAAAGAACTGGTGTTATATCATGATGGCTATGCTTTTGAAGATAAGTCTAAAAGAAGAGAAAAAGGAGTCAGAAATGCTTCTTTGTTGGAAAAACAAATCAAAGAAAATCTACATGATTTGAGAGCAATTACACACGTATTAAGAGAAGAAGATGTTCTTGATAAAGAAGTATATAAAAATCTGATATTATTAACAGAAAAATTGATGTACAAAAATTTAAGGAATATATTTGCACCTTATTCTTTTGCAAAAGTGGCTAGTTATTATTTAGAACGTGATAAGGAAAAAGCATTAAAAATTTGTAAGGACTATTTAAGATACTATGATGATAAAAATTGTGAACTTTTTGAAATGGATATTCGTTTTATACAGGCAAAATGCTTATTTGCTCAAAAACAATATCAGCCAACATTAAAAATGATAAGCAGATATTTTGAATTAATTGATAAATATGAAAGTGAAAAAATGTCTTTAGAATTGTTGAAAACAGCTGCTCCTATGTATGTTGGCGAATATGCACAGGAAAATATGAAATATTTAAGAATACAATGTTATGTAGAATTGAAAGAAATGAAAACAGCAGGAGAACTTTTAAAACAAATTGATTTTAAAAAGGTAACTGGAACAGGTTTCTTTAATTTCTTTGTTTTGGTAATCAGATTAAATCATTTTAGAGAAGCAAATATCTCTTTAGCAGAGTACTATCCAATATTAAGCAGGGCTATGAAAGGCGAAAATGAAAGACAAACAGAAGCTGCAAAACAAGTTTATGATTTATTACAAAAACATATTAATCATGTACCAGAAAGAATGAGAAAGGCTATATTTACACAAATTGCTTTTTCTGAAGAAGGAAAGGCAGACTTGCAAGATATGATAGATAAGTCAAATGAAGAAGATAGAAAGAAAAAAGAAAACTTCCAAAATGCAATAGCAAATGCAAAAGAGAGCATTAGAGAATTGATGAAAGAAGAAAATATGAAAAATGAGGCACTGGATTTAGCAAAACAGTTGGAGGAACTTGCGCCAGAAGATGAAGAAGTAAAAGAATTTATAAAAGTATTGAGTGAATAATGTTACTATATTATATATTCTTTTTGTGTTATACTGAAACAAATAGCAGTGCAGAATGAAAATATTTTGCACTGCTGCTTAACAAAAAGGAGTGAAAAGTATATGCAAAATATCGGTTTTATTGGTATTGGTGTTATGGGAAAATCTATGGTAAAAAATTTGCTCAAAAAGGGTTTTGCTGTTTCTGTTTATACTAGGACAAAACAAAAGGCAGAAGAAGTAATACAACAAGGTGCGTTATGGTGTGATAATATAGTAGAGTGCATAAACCAAAAAGATGTTATTATTACAATGGTGGGTTATCCTAAAGATGTTGAAGAGGTTTATTTTGGAGAAAAGGGCATATTAGAAAATGCTCAAAAAGGTACTTATGTAATTGACATGACAACAACAAGCCCTCAATTATCAGAAAAAATATATCAAGAGGGAGCAAAAAGAGGTATTTCAGCATTAGATGCACCTGTTTCTGGTAGTGATATTGGCGCTGCACAAGGTACATTATCTATTATGGTAGGTGGCGACAAAGATGCCTTTGAAAGCTGTAAAAATATATTTGAAGCATTAGGAAAAAATATAGTATATCAAGGAAAAGCAGGGTGTGGACAGCATACCAAAATGGCAAATCAAATTGCACTTGCTGGAGCAATTTCAGGAGTATGTGAGGCATTAACATATGCTAAAGCAACAGGATTAGATTTACAGACAATGCTTGACAGCATAAGCAAGGGTGCAGCAGGAAGTTGGCAAATGGACAATATGGCACCTCGTATATTAAAACAGGATTTTGCACCAGGATTTTTTATAAAACATTATGTAAAAGATTTGAATATTGCATCAGAAGAAGTGCAGTGTAGAAATATCCATTTAAATGTATTGCAAGTAGTAAGAAATATGTATCAATCAATGGAAAGTGCAGGACAAGGAGATTTTGGTACACAAGCATTAATAAAATATTATGATACATCTGTAATAGAAAAGAGGGATACAGATGAATGAAAAATTATTTCAATTATTAGAAAAGGCAAAACAAAATGAAACACTTAGACAAATGCTTTTAGATACAAGAAATGCAAAAGACCCTGTACTTGCATTTTGTGAATTGGCAACAGAACAGGGATTTGCTATTACAGTAGGAGAACTATTTGCAGAAGGAGAAGAATATTTTTCAAACCTTTTAAAAAGCTGTAATGGTGGTGCTACATATCCTAGGGAGGGCTGGGATGACAGTTACGAAATGTTTTTTGCGTCTTTAGAAAGAATTAAAAATTGATTAAAAAATAATCAATGCTTGGGAATTTTCCCAAGCATTTGTTTATTCAGACCATTTAAATGTATCTACAATACTTTTTGCTACAATATCAACTTCTTCTGTATTATCAGTAAAAGCTGTTTCATAGACCATAACATATTTATAATCAGCTACAATATAGTATTGTGTGGCAGAAAGTGTGGTATCTCCTTCTGTAATTGAAAATGTAAATGTATATAAAACATAATCATTTGCTGTGTAACTTCCGTTACCATTTAATATAACATCTTTTGGAAGTTGCATAACAAGTTGATTTAATATAGCGTCTCTAAATTTCATATGTTGTTCACTGCTATATTTATTTTTACCCACATTTACAGAAATATTATTAGGTAAGGGGTCTTCTTCTGTTCCTTCTGCAACATAAAAAAATTTATCTTCTGTAGAATATTTTGTACTCTCTATCCAATTTTTAGGAACTCTATAACTACCGAATGATTTGTGATATGTTACATCTTCGTTTGTTATGACGTTTTGTTCTATATTTTCGATTTGCTGTTCATTTTCTTTTTGTTCTGAAGTATATGCTATATTTTTATTTATATTTTGTTCTTCTGCTTTTGGTATGTCGTTTGTAGTAGTTTGCTGTGTACAAGCAGTGAAACAAAAAAGTGATATAAATAATAAAGTAATTTGCTTTTTCATAAAATCCCCTCCCCTTATTTGTTCTGTCAAAGAGAATAGAACAATATTATTTTTTTATAAAATGCTTATCATAGTGTATAGAAAGCCAGCGCAAAACATCATTTACATTATTTTGTTTTATATTATGAAGTATCATTTGATGTTCTTCTATACTTTTTTGACAATCTCTTAAACCATGTTGATTATTATGTAATATCATTAAATAAAATACATCTTCTATTCTTTCATAAGTAGACAGAAAGTACTTATTTTGAGAAGCAGATATAATACTTTTGTCAAAAAGTATAGACTGTTGTACTAATTCATGAAAATTGTGACATTCTAAAGCATTATGTTGTAATGTGATGTGACGCTCCATATGTTTTACAATTTCGTCTGTTTTACCCAATTCTAAACAAAGCAAATAACCGCCTCTCAACAAAGCACAAATTGTTTGTGCGATTTCTACAAAACTTTGTTCCGTAAAAGAAATGACCTTTACACCATTATTAGGTATACTTACAATTAGTCCATCTCTTGCTAAAAGCATAAGCGCTTCTCTTATGGGAGAATTACTGACTTGTAATTCTCCAGCAAGTGCATCAATATTAATTTTTTCTCCTAATTGATATTCTTGATGAAGTATTTTGTGTTTAATTACATTATAAACTTGTTCTTTTATTGTAGTTTTATTTACTACACTCATATGTATATTCTCTCCTCACTTTGGTATCAGTACAACATCATTTGACAATATTTGTAAATGCCCACTGATAAATAAGTGAGAGTATTACTCATATCTGACAAATCGTTTTGTGATTGCATTATATACTATTTTAAAACAACTGTCAAAAAGCGATATGTATATATTACATTGTGAAAAATATAAGGGGAACTTTTTATAAATAAAAAAGTTCCCCTTTTTTTATTATGATTTATACACAAAATAATACATATTCTGTTGGAGTCAAATTTCCTCCATTATGACGCATATAGAATTGATAACTAGAATCAATTTCATGTACCATTCGTGCAATTTTCCAAATATCTTCATTGTTGTGGTATGTGCAAATAGCTAGTTTAGGGTGATTTTTACGTATTTGTTCTGCACAGCCTTTTAATGCAGATTGTTCTGCACCTTCAATATCCATTTTGATAAAAGTAATAGGCTCTGTAATATCTTCGTCTATTGCTACGACATCAACACCAATTTCTCCATTTTCATTTTTTTGTGAAAGTGTATTTGCAGAGGCACTATTTATATTTGTGTGTATATATAGCTTATCTTGCTTTTCTCCAGCACCTTTTTGACGCAATTCAATATTAGGTAGTCCTTTTGTATTCTGTTCTAATTTGGCATAAATATTGGGAGTGATTTCATAACAATATACTCTTTTATATTTTTTATAACTATCTATAAACTGTAAAGCGCTATCACCAATGTAAGCACCTAAATCAACAAATACTTCATTTGTATAACAATGGAATACATCTAAATCAAAATAATCACCAAAATTAATTTCTCTTGTTTCTGCTAACATTTTAAAATCAAATTCCATCCAGTTTAATAGTATAGCTAATAATACTTTTTTAGAACGATAGTCAATTAAATGTTGATAAAGCCATAAAAAGTCTTCTTTATGTTCCCAAAGCGTTTTTGCCCTATTTTCTAACAAAGTATAATCATTTTTTTCAGGATTGATAGAACCCCAATAAGGAAAGCGTATCATATAATTGATAATGCCTTGCTGGTTTTGAGTGTCAAGGCGATGAAAGCAAGCACGCATATGACGAAGTATGCCAATTTGTTCTACTTTTTGTATCTGTTTTATAGTATCATAAAATTTTTTGTCAATAGCGTTGTGTATCAACAATTCTTCAGAAGTGGTTTCTAATTGCTGTAAACGACATTTTGCTAAAGCAATCCACTGACGAAGTGAAATAAGCAGTTGTTCGTTTTTTTCAGGAGGTGTGAAAGAAATACCACCATATTTTAAAAATAGTGTGTTTAATTCTTCTATAATAGTGTAAATATCTTGTATAGGCTCATCTAATGTGCCCCCCCCCGGGAATGTATGTTCGATATTTTATCAGCAACAGCCAGTTTTTCAAGCTTTTGTATTCCTTTTTCTAATTGTTCTAATTCTTTTTTTGTCAAATAAAAAACCTCCCTAAACATAAAATATGATTATAAAATGATATTTTATAATACCTTATTGTATTATGCATATTGTAAAATATACAATTATTATAGTGAATTGATAGATATAATTAAATATTAGTATACTTTTTTAAAATGTTTATACTATTACTTAAATAAAAACAATTTTAATAAGATTTTATTCATTTACTATATCATAATTTATTTAAATTGTCTAATAACATTTAAAAAGTTATGAAAAAAACACTTTCTTAAAAGGTATACATAATAATAAAGAGTATCCAAAATTTAGATACTCTCAAAATTGATAAAATATTATTTTTCAAAAAAGTGTTGCAATGAAATGAACAATTATACAAATGCCAACTCCTACTATAGTAGGTAGTAAAAAAGAAAGTAATGTCCATTTTATACTTTTCGTTTCTTTTGCAATCGTCCAAAGTGTTGTAGCGCAAGGAAAATGATTTAATGAAAATATGATTGCACAAAGTGCTGTAACAATCGTCCAGCCATTACTTCTCAATATTTCACCCAATTCCATCATATTAGAAGTTTCTGTAAGCATACCAGTTTGACTATAATACATCAGTAATATTGGTATAACAATTTCATTTGCAGGTATTCCTAATAAAAATGCTGCTAATATTGCACCACTCAAACCCATAATATTACCCAATGGTTCTAAAAAACTTGAAAACATAGCCAATAATGTCATATCCCCTACTGTTATATTTTGCAGTAACCATATCAATGCTCCTGCGGGTACAGAAACACATATTGCTCTACCTAATACGAAAATCGTTCTATCCAATACACTTCTTACAATTACCTTAGTAAATTGAGGTTTTCTATAAGGAGGCAATTCTAATGTAAAAGAAGAATCTATTCCTTTTAATATTGTTGTTCCAAGTATATTAGATACTAGCAATGTAATTAAAACAGAAAATAACAGCACTAATATCACAAATATTCCTGCAAAAAAGGGATTGCCTCCTGCAAAAAAAATACTGGCAAGCATAATAATAGTTGGGAAAGCACAACCATACTTAGAGAAAAAATATCATTAAACTATTATTTTTCAACTAATGCAGATAATGCTTGTTTTATGCTTTCAATATTTTTATCATATATTTTTTGCTCTCCTGTAATGGCACAAGTATAATATGCATTATCTGTTTCTGCTATTACACAAAACGCTTTTACCACTGTATTATCATTAGAATCTGATACCAATTCTTCTGCTAAAACATTTTTCATATTTTCCATGGTATATTCTGCTTGTTCTACTTCACCTAATGTATACAATGCTGCTATAATAGAATTTGTTTTGTAAAAATACTGAAATTTTTCCAAAGAATCCAGCCCCATAGTATCTTGTGCAACTTCTCTATCATATCTCTGTATAGATATAATAATATCTCTTTCTTCATTGGAATATAATACAAGCATATCATTGTTGCTTACACCTGTATCCTGTATCCAATTTGCAGGCAATGTAATACTATAACTTCCATTTGCATTTGTATATTCTGTTGGTGTTTTTTGATTGCTTTCACACGCCATAATAGATATCATTATCATAGCAGTGAATAAAAATAATACTATTTTTTTTATATTTTTCATATTCATACTCTCCTTATCTCTTTTATTTTCATTATATCATATAAGGCGATAGAAATCTGTTATCAATAGCAATTATTTTGATTAAAAATTTAAAAAAATTTGTAATGTGTTACCATTCCAAATACCTTTTTTAATTAAATATCTTATTGCCTCTTGTTTTTGTTTTATTGTTAAATATTTCCATAAATCAGAAAAAGTATGTTTATCTATCATATCACATTGATTTTTTTCCCATATTTCTTTTTGATTTTGCAACATATATTGTTGGCTTGTTAATTCCTCTATTTTTTGATTAACTTCTGCTAATAATATATTACTTATATTTTGCTTTGCCAATAAGTCAATATAATTTTGTTTTTGTCTTTGGCAATATAGCCATTCTTTATTATCATACTGTATATTTTGTTGTTTCCATTTTTGCCATATATCACAAAAATGATTATTTTTCTCTATATAATCCAATAACAATGTTTCTATTTCATCATCTGTTTGTTTTCCTGACAAGTTCTGAATATTACAGCATTTTTTTTGTAGTTTACCTTTACAAATATAATCAAATGTTATTATTTTTTGGTGATTTCTTCTTTTTTTAGCCTGCATTTTCTCTCCACATTTTTGACAATATAGTATACCAGAGAAAAGAGCATAATCATTTTCTGTTTTATGCTCTTCATTTTTTATGCTGTTTCTTTGCAAACGCTTTTGTATGCTTACCCATACATCGCCTGATATAATACCTTGATGTTTTCCTATTGCTACAATCCAATATTTTATATTTTGCCTTGGAGCTGATTTTTTTGTATAATTTCTTTTGTTGTATACCATTAAACCACATTTATCAGAACATTCTTTTTCAGAAAATGTTACATCGGCACCTTTTTCTAAAAAATACTGTCTTACAACAGTATCTCCTTTGCAATATACTGGATTTGTTAATATTTCTTTTATTGCTGTTATTGAAAAAACATTCCCCAAACGAGAGTATATTTTACATTGTTCTAACTGTCTTTTTACTTCTGAAAGAGAACCATATTCTAAAAAAAATGCATACATTTTTTGAACAATTTTTATTTCACTTTGCTGTTGTACTAAATAACAATAAGAATGTTTATTTTCTGTTATTCTTTTTGATACAAATCCTAATGGAAATGTTCCTCCTAACCAGTATCCTTTTTTTGCCAAATAAAACATATTATCTTTTACACGTTCTCCTATTGTTTCTCTTTCTAACTGAGCAAATACAGACGCCATATACATCATAGCCCTTCCAGTAGCTGTTGATGTATCAAACTGCTCCTGTACACAAATAAAAGCAATATCCCATTTTGAAAGTTGTTCTATTAGCATGGCAAAATCTCCTACATTCCTGCTTATTCTATCTAATCTATAACAAACAATATAGTCTAATTTTTTTTGTTGTGCTAATAACATCATATTTTGAAATTGTGGACGACATTGATTTTTTGCTGAAAATCCTTCTTCTGAAAAAATATGTATCATATGTTCTGTACCAAAACGACTCATAATATAATTTTTGCAATATGCTATTTGATTTTGTATAGACTCTCCCTTTCCAGTTTGTTTTGATTTTCTGCTGTAAATAGCAAACTCCATAGTATTTCCCCTCTACAACAATGTTTTTTTTAGTATATGCCCTAAAATAAAAATATAAGCAAAATTTAGTTGACAAAATAAAGCACTTGCTAATACAATGATAGCAATGCATATTACTGATATTTTAAGAAAGGGGTAACAAATATGTATTCTGAAAATACATTTCAAGGTAGTCAAAACTATGTAGCATCTCAGGAATTAATGGGTGCTGTAAATATTGCTATTGCTTTACAAAAACCATTACTCATAAAAGGAGAACCAGGTACAGGCAAAACAATGCTTGCTGAAGCAATTTCTCAAGCATTAGGTAAAAAATTAATTATATGGAATATCAAATCTACTACAAAAGCACAAGATGGCTTATATGTTTATGATGTTGTACAAAGATTATATGATAGCCAATTCGGTAATCAAGGTGTTGATGATATTGCAAAATATGTAAAATTAGGCAAGCTAGGGGAAGCATTTCATTCTGATGAACAAGTGATATTACTGATTGATGAAATTGATAAGGCAGATTTAGAATTTCCTAACGATTTACTTTGGGAATTAGACAAAATGGAATTTTATATACCAGAAACAAAACAAACCATAAAAGCAAAACATCGTCCTATTGTTATTATCACTTCTAATGCAGAAAAAGAATTACCAGATGCCTTTTTAAGAAGATGTATATTCCATTATATCGCATTTCCTTCTCAAGAACTTATGGAGGAAATTGTAAATGTTCATTTTCCAAATTTAGATACTGTAATGCTAAAACAGGTTATGGAAGCATTTTATTGGATTAGAGGACTTTCTGCTATACAAAAAAAACCTAGTACATCAGAAGTATTAGATTGGATACAAGCATTACAATTAGGAGGTATTTCTGAACAAAAAATCAAAAATGAAATTCCTTTTGCTGGTGTTTTGCTCAAAAAAAATGAGGATTTAGACACACTCGAAAAGTATAAAATGTAAGGCAGGTGACAAATATGTTCAGCTCCTTTTTTTACCTTTTAAGAAAAAGAGGAATTGCTGTTTCTTTCAATGAATGGATGACATTAATGGAAGCACTACAAAAAGGACTTCATCATTCCAGTTTTACAGGATTTTATTATATGTGTCGTGCTATTCTTGTAAAAAGCGAAACAGATTTTGACCGTTTTGACGGCGCATTTTTAGAATATTTTAAAGATATGGAATTTACAGAGGAATTACCAAAAGAATTATTGGACTGGCTTGAAAATCCTAAGGACAAGCCAAAAGATACATTTGATATGGATAGAGCAATGCAAAATCAGTATCTTTCATCAGAAGAAATACAAAAAATGCTTTTAGAACGCTTGCAGGAACAAAAAGAAGAACATAATGGTGGCAGTTATTGGGTAGGTACAGGAGGAGTATCTGTATTTGGTAATAGTGGTTATAGTCCAAAAGGTATACGTGTTGGGGGTGTTTCACGCTATAAAACAGCATTTCAAGTTGCTGGAGAACGAAACTTCAGAGATTTTCGCAATGATAACACATTAGACACTAGACAATTCCAAATTGCATTTCGTCAGCTTCGTGAATTTTCCAGTCGTATTGATGCACCAAAAACAGAATTTGATGTGGATAATACCATAAAAGAAACTTGTAATAATGCTGGAAAATTAAAAGTTGTTTATCAAAAGCCAAGAAAAAACACAGTAAAAGTACTTCTGCTTATGGATTCTGGTGGCTCCATAGAATATTATAGTCGTCTTTGTAGCGCGTTATTTCAATCTGTAAGTAAATCAAAACATTTTAAGGATTTAAAAGTATATTATTTCCATAATAGTATCTATTCTAAAATTTATACAGAGCCAAGTTTACGCACAAAACTTGCTGTTGATACAAATTGGATACTGCAAAACATCAGTAGCGAATATAAAGTAATTATTGTAGGCGATGCTATGATGGAACCCTCTGAATTATTATCAGGCAGTTATTACAGTTATGGTGTAAGGGATAGTGTGCCAGGTATAGAATGGTTTCAGCGTTTTAAACAAAAATATCCTCATATTATATGGTTGAATCCTGCAAAACGTCCCCAATGGAGTGGTTACTGGTCACATACTTATGATGTACTTTCTGATGTTTTTGCTATGTATCCTCTCAGTGTAGAGGGATTGAATGAAGGGCTTAAAAAATTACTTGTTTCACGATAATATCATTTAATAATGTTATTATATAAAATTCAAAAAACAAAGAGGAGGATTTAGAAATGGAAAGAAATGCTATTATTTTTGATGTAGATGGTACACTTTGGGATTCCTGTCAGTCCGTAGCAAATGCATGGAATATTGTTTTTGACAGATATAAAGAATTAAATGGCAAAACAGTAACGGCAGAGCAAGCAAAAAGTTTTATGGGTAAAACATCAGAAGAAATATTTAGTACACTTCTTCCTGATTTAGAAGAACAAAAAATGCTTTCTATTATGATAGAATGTGGAAAAGAAGAAGAAATAGAAATTGCTAAAAATGGCGGAAAACTTTTTAAAAATTTAGAAAAAACATTGCAAGCACTTTCACAAAAATATGATTTATATATTGTAAGTAACTGCCAAGCAGGCTATATAGAAGCATTTTTTGAGTATCATAAATTGGGGCACTATTTTAAAGATTATGAAAATTCTGGTAGAACAGGCAAACCAAAAGGAGAAAATATTAAATTAATTATACAAAGAAATCATATTTCAAAATGTTTTTATGTTGGGGATACACAAGGAGATTATAATGCTACTAAAATTGCTCATATTCCTTTTGTATATGCAAAATATGGTTTTGGTACAATCGATACAGAGGTGCCTTTTATAGAAAGTATAGAAGAACTTACACAAAAAGCAGATAGTCTATTTGAAAATATCAATGCATAATATAATAAAAAATCAATATTGGAGCTATTATGCATAAAAATCAAATAAAAACAATTCAAATTATGCCTCTTGCTAAAAAAGAGCAAGAGGCATTTTTACATCGTTGTGACAAACTATATTTGTCACTACTTCAAAAAAATACATATAGTTTAGAACAAATCACATTAAAAAAAACGAAATCATAATGAATCTTATTTGTTTTTTTAATTCTGTTTTATTTATCCTAATATACATAATGTTTATATTATTTTTCCCTGATAATGGTTGTGGTAATCTACCATTGCAGGGTACAAAATTATTTGTTATGATAGCAATTAAGCGTTCTCTAGGAGAATCTATAATACGACACGCTGTTACACCAGCAGAATTACACCCAAAACCCATACACATCGTCAATGCTTGTTTACCATGAGCGTGTGCCTTTTGAAATAATCCATCCATATGAAAAGCAATTCTTGGTAAAAGTCCAAAATCCTCTAGTAAAGTAAATAATGGAAAAAATATTGCCATAGGAGGTAGCATAACTGCAACAACCCAGCTTACTGTTAAAAATATGCCATCTTTTACAATGCCATAAAGCCAATCTGGTACAGCACACCATTTTAAAAATATTCCTAATTTTTCTCCCATGTCACAAAATAATTCCATTAATAAATTAGAAGGTATATTTGCTCCAGCAATGGTAATCCAAAAAACAATACCCAATAATGCAATCATAACAGGAATACCTGTTTTTTTTGAAAGAAACAAATTATTTAAAAAACGTTCTCTTTTTTTTGCTTGTTCTGTTTTTTCTGTTACAACTTCTTTTGCTATGCATTGTCCTCTTTCTAAAAAAGTAATTGTTTTTTCTTCTTTTAGTTTTTCTCTTGTATATCCTGATTGCTCTAAAAAATGCTCTGCATATTCTTCTCTTGCCAATACTTCTGCCATTTGAATATCATCTAATTTACCACAAATCATATTTAAAAACCATTCATCGCCTTCCAGTACTTCCATAGCAAAATATCTTCTATCAATATCTTCTGGTATAATATGTTCTGTTTGTTTTATAAAATCATTGCAAATTTCTTCTATTTCTTGAGAAAATACTGTCTTATTAGGAGAAAAAGACACTTTATTATTTACAACAGATACTATCATTTTTTTTAATTCTTCTATACCTTTTCCAGAACGTGCACTTGTACAGATAACAGGAATTCCTAATTCTTTTTCTAATTTCTTATCATCTACAATAATTCCCTTTTTTTTCGCTTCATCCATAAGATTTACACAAAGTATGACGCGTTCTGTTAATTCTAATATGTGTAACACTAATGTTAAATTTCTTTCTAATGAAGTTGCATCTAATACAATTAACATAACATCTGTTTTTGCAGAACAAATAAATTCTTTTGCACAACATTCTTCCGCACTATCAGAAAAAAGAGAATAAATACCAGGTAAATCATATACAACATAATGCATATCCTCTAAAACAAAACTACCTTTTGCATTTGTTACTGTTTTACCCGACCAGTTTCCAGTATGTTGTTTTAGTCCTGTTAAACAATTAAATACTGTACTTTTACCCGTATTAGGATTCCCTGCTAATCCTATTACGATTTCACTGCCTTTTTTGAGCATATTTTGTCAACCTCCCTCACACATATATTTTCTGCGTCTTGTTGTCTGAGTGCAATTAATGTTTGTTTGACTTCATAAACTTTTGTTCCTCCTCCCCAACATTCATAAAGAGGTATCACAATACTGCCTGTATAAAATCCCATATCATAAAGTCGTAATTTCTGTTTTTGTTCTGCTTTTACTTCTATAATACAACAAGGTACTGTATTTGCACTATTTTGTAATGTATTCATATTTTCCCTCTTTTCACTTACTATTGTTTTTAATATACGATAAGGACTTGTTGTATGTGCCTGCCCTATTCAAAACAATACTCTTTTATTTTTGAAAAAAATATGATATACTACCATATCGATAATTGTGATGATTATTTTATTAAGTGTCCTTTGATATTGTAATTATTTTATAAAATATTTAACAATAATATTGTGATGAGAGAATGGAGTATTACTATGTCTTTTTCAATAGAACATCAAACAACACAAATTTCAAATATTTTTATAGATGAGTATATGCCAAAAGCACACCCTCCTTATGTTATGGTATATTTATATGCTTATTCTCACATTTCAAATGGTGACACTTCTTTGACAAATCAGTCTATTGCAGAAGTGCTTGACCTTTTAGAAAGTGATGTCATAAGGAGTTGGAAATATTGGCAAAAACAAGGACTTATAACATTATCTGAAAATGGAAATGTTCACTTTTTACCAGTGCAATCTAAAAAAGAACAAACAATAGCTATATCAAAAATAACACAAAATACACCACCTCAATATACACAGCAAGAAATGCTTGCGATTGGAAAAAATAGTCCTACTGCAAAAAAATTATTTGCTTTAGCAGAATATCATTTAGCAAGAACATTATCCTATAAGGATATGAATATTGTATTAAGTTTTCACGAATGGCTGGGGTTATCTTTGGAAGTAATAGAGCTACTTTTTACATACTGCAATGAAATAAATAAACACCATTTAAGTTATATTGAAAAAGTAGCAGTTGGTTGGGCAGAGGAAGGCATTACAACACCACAGAGAGCATTAGAATATATTCAATTAAAGCAAAACGGCTATAAACAAATTATGAAGACATTTGGACAAAATGGTCGTATGCCTGCTCCCGCAGAAGAAAAATATATTAAAAAATGGCTTACAGAATATCATTTCACTATGGAAATGATATTGATTGCTTGTGAAAAAACAATACTTCAAACAGGAAATGCCAGTTTTCACTATGCTAATAAAATATTGAAAGATTGGCATAGCAATAATATTAAAACTCCTGAAGATGTTGAAAATTCAGATAAAAATTTTCATGCTACAAAGCAAAATAACAAACAGAATAAAAAAGAATTGCCTCCTCAACAAAATCGTGCTATAAAACAAAATCGTTTTGTTAATTATGAACAAAGACAATGGGATTTTAAAGAGCTAGAAAGATTAGAAAGAGAACGATTAGAAAGATTAGAAAAAGAACGCTCCAACAAATATGATATATAGAGGTGAAGCAATATGCCTGAAAAGTCAGAACGCTATAAATTAGTACTAAGACAATATGAACAAATTCGTACAAAAAAAGAACATGAATTAAAAAAGAGAAAAAATGATATTTATACAGCTTGTCCTCGTTTAGAAGAAATAGAAAGAGAAATCTCTTTAACAGGTGTTCGTATTGGTCGTATGGTACTTCAAAAACCAGAAGACAGTCAATTACTTTTACTAAAATTACAACAATCTATTTCAGAATTAAAGCAGGAAAAAAAATTACTTCTTAACAAAATGGGATTTTCTGAAAAAGCATTACAAATAGAATATGTCTGTAAGGATTGTAAAGATACAGGATATATCAATCATATGCCATGTAACTGTATGAAACAAAAATTGATTGATTTAGCCTATGACCAGTCCAACATTAGAGAAATTGTAAAATGTGAAAATTTTGATACATTTGATATACGATATTATAGCGAAATACACAACGAAGAGGAGGGTATTTCTCCACTTGAAAATATTAAACGAATTGTTAATACTTGTATGGATTTTTGCCAATACTTTGATAGTACATTTCAAAATTTATTGCTTTATGGTGAAACAGGATTAGGCAAAACATTTTTATGTAATTGCATTGCAAAAGAATTATTGGATAAAGGTAATACTGTACTTTATATTCCAGCAGGACAGCTTTTTCGTATGATAGAAAAACAACGTTTTCGCAAAGAAGATGATGAAACACAACAAGATACTATGGAAGATTTGCTTTCTGTTGATTTACTGATTATAGATGATTTAGGTACAGAATTTGGTACAATACTTTCCAGTGCCGAATTATTCCATATTATTAATAATAGAATGTTAACAAAAAAATCTGTAATTGTTTCAACAAATCTTTCTCCAGACAATTTAATTCATCAATATTCTGATAGAGTTGTTTCTCGTATTGTAGGTACGTATACAACATTAAAATTTTTTGGTGATGATATTCGTGTAAAAAAGAAATTTAACAAAAAATAAATTTGTATTAACATTTCATTATTTGAAATAGTATAAATAAAGAAAAGGGGAGTTTTTATGGAAATTAAACATTTTTTACTTGCCTCTTGCTCATTAACTACATTACGCCATATAGCAGAAGCACCTATATTTGAATTAACTTATACTGTTATGGAAAGCTACTCCAAAACAGCACAAGACTTTTGTCGTGCCTATGGTGAACTTTGTGGCTATATATTTGAGCATAAAGATTTATCTCGTTTATTTTATGACGCACTTGTATATGATAATAATATTTTTGCAGATTTAAGTTGTAAAAAATCCTTTGAGGAAATACCAGAATATATAAAATCTTCTGTATCATTTGATATGCAGGTATTAGAAACCGTTTCTTCCATTACAGGGGATATGCTTATTGAGGAGGCTGTCAAAGTATTTCCCAAAGAAAGCGCATTTTTATATACATTACCACGTTTTCCAAACTCTGCGCAGCTTCCAGTAAAAGATATTGTTTCTCTTTATGAACTTTATAATCAAAAAGGTTATGGCTATTTTGCAAGAGGAACTGCTTTTACAGTAGAAAAAGGGGAAATTGTTGCTTTACCTCAAGTGGACAGTATACGCCTTTCTGATTTAAAGGGCTATGAAAGACAAAAAAGAGCAATACTTTCTAACACACTTTCTTTTTTGCAAGGAAAATTAGCAAACCATATATTACTATATGGTGATAAAGGAACAGGAAAATCCTCCACAGTAAAAGCTGTTGTAAATGAATATGCAAAACAAGGTTTAAAAATCATTGACCTTTCTATGGCACAATTAAAATATTTTCCTAAAATATGTGAAACTGCAGGAGCAAGTCCTTTTAAATTTATATTATTTTTAGATGATTTAACTTTTCAGCAGGAAGATGAAACATTCACTGCATTAAAAGCATTTATTGAAGGCGGTGTTGCTGGAAAACCAGATAATATTTTAATTTATGCGACTTCCAACCGTCGTCATTTAGTAAAAGAAAATATGTCTGAACGTATAACAGAAAATGAAATCCATTTAAGGGATACTATGGAAACTTCTGCCTCTCTTTCTGACCGCTTTGGTTTAGAAATTACGTTTTCTGTACCAGATAAAGAGGAATATCTGGATATTGTAGATAGCCTTGCAGAAGAATATGGTATTGATTTAGAACAAAAAGAATTACATATGTTAGCAGAACGATTTGCGCTTACAAGAGGAGGACGTTCTCCTAGAACTGCAAGACAATTTATTAAATTGCAAGTATCTGAAATGGCTATGGAATCATAAAACAAAAAGGAGTTCATATAAATGAACTCCTTTTTGTTTATTACTTCGCAATAGTATATTTATGTACCATACTACCTTTTGCATTTCAAATAGAAATATTTGTATCAATTCAATTATTTTAAATCATTCTGCTTTACCATCTCTTGTCATAAGCTGAAGGACAGCCTCACGCACATTTTTACCATAAAAAAGTACTTGATTGATTTCTTCTGTAATAGGCATGGAAACATGATGTTTTTTTGCTAATTCACAAGCTGCCTGCACTGTATTAATACCTTCCACAACCATTTTTACTTCTGCTAATGTTTCGCCAAGTGATTTACCCTGTCCCAATAATATACCAGCTCGTCTATTTCTTGAGTGCATACTAGTACAAGTTACAATTAAATCTCCAATGCCAGAAAGTCCTGCAAATGTTTCTGCTTTTCCTCCCATAGCAATACCAAGCCTTGTCATTTCTGTCATTCCTCTTGTCATTAGTGCTGCTTTGGTATTATCTCCAAAACCAAGACCATCAGACATACCTGCCGCTAATGCCATAATATTTTTTAGTGCTGCACCTATCTCAACACCTATTACATCATGATTGGTATACAATCTAAAATTAGGATTCATAAATTCTTTTTGTATCATTTTTGCAATATCATTTTCTTCTGTTGCAATAACACAAGCAGTAGGAATACATCTTCCCACTTCTTCCGCATGGCTAGGTCCAGATAACACACAGGCATGACAATGAGGAACACATTGCTTGATTACTTCTGATAACCTTAATAAACTTGTTTGTTCTAGTCCCTTTGCCACATTTACAATAATGGCATTTTTTTGAAATAAATCTGCAAATTTTGTCATAGTTTCTCTTACTGCACGAGAAGGCACAGCAGAAATAATAATTTCTTTTTCTGAAATTGCTTTTTTTGCATCTGAAGTGATGTCAATATTTTCTCCTAAAATCACACCTGGCAAATATTGTTTATTTTCTCGTGTTTTTTTCATATTTTCCACGGCTTCTATATTTCTTGCCCACATAGTCACATCATGACCATCTTGTTCCAACATAACAGCCAATGCTGTTCCCCAGCTTCCTGCACCAACTACAGCAATTTTTTTCATAACAATACCGCTCCTCAAACATTTTTTTCTACTTTTTTTACACCTAATTTATTTTCATTTCCAGATAAAAGTCTTACTATATTTGCTCTATGTTGATATAATGCAAGTGCTGCTAAACATATTGTAATCACAACACCTTCTAATGGAAATGCTGTTTTATAAAGTACAATAGGTATCATAACAGCAAAACACATAGAACCTAATGATACGTACCTTGTTGCTGCAATACATATAATACCTATACCAAATGCAAAAGCAGGTAAATACCATGTTGTTATACTTAAACACAACACAAGTCCTATCATGCAGGCAATTCCTTTTCCTCCCTTAAAATTCAAATAAAAAGGAAAATCATGTCCTAATATTACCCCTACACAGCCATATAATCCTGCTAATGGTATTTGTTGAAATATCATTTTACATAGCAAAAAACCCAATACAGATTTTAATATATCACAAACAAATGTAATTGCACCTGCTTTTTTTCCCAACACTCTCAAAGCATTTGTTGTGCCTAAATTTCCGCTACCATATTGTCTTAAATCCATATGTCCTGCAAATCTCCCCACTAAATAAGCAGACTGCAAGCACCCAATACCATACCCCAATATCATACAAATAAAGCGAAACATATTCACTATCCCCTTTAATTATCTTTTCCCTTTTCTCTTACAATAAAATGAATTGGTGTTCCTACAAATCCAAAAGCCTCTCTTAACTGATTTTCAATATATCTTCTATATGAAAAATGGAATAATTCTCTATCATTTACAAATATAACAAATGTAGGTGGTTTAATAGAAACTTGTGTCATATAATATAATTTTAACTGTCGTCCTTTATCTGCTGGAGGTTGTTGCATTGCTGTTGCTTCTATTAAAACATCATTTAAAAGTCCTGTGCTAATGCGCAAAGCATGATTTTGATATACTGTCTGTATTAGTTCCAACATTCTTTTTATTCTTTGCCCTGTTAATGCAGATATAAATACTTTTGGTGCATAAGGCATATAAGCAAGTTCATTTCCAATATCTTTTAAATATTGATTCATTGTTTTATCATTTTTTTCTATAACGTCCCATTTATTCACTGCAATTATCGCAGCACGTCCTCTTTCGTGGGCAATACCTGCAATTTTAGTATCTTGGTCTGTGATACCTTCATTTGCGTCAATTAGTAATATAGCAACATCACATCTTTCTACTGCCGCAACTGCTCTAATAATACTAAATCGTTCTATTTCTTCCTTTATTTTACTCTTTCTTCTCATACCTGCTGTATCAATAAAAATATACTTTTGTCCATCAATTTCAATAGGGGTATCAATAGCGTCTCTTGTTGTACCTGCAATATCACTTACAATCAGTCTATCTTCTCCTAATATTTTATTGATAAGAGATGATTTTCCTACATTCGGCTTACCTATAATAGCAACTTTAATCACTTCATCTTCTTCATCATACTCTTGCTGTTCTGGAAAATATGCTATCACTTCATCTAACATATCTCCTAAACCTAATGCCTGTCCTGCTGATATAGCAATTGGGTCACCTATACCCAATTCATAAAATTCATAAATATTCATGCTATCACGTTCTACACTGTCCACTTTATTTACAGCAAGTACAACTGGCTTTTTTGTTTTACGCAACATATTTGCCACTTGTTTATCATCATCTGTCATACCTGTTTTACCATCTGTTACAAATAATACAACATCTGCTGTTTCAATGGCAATTTCTGCCTGTTGCAATATTTGTTTCAATATAATGTCTTCTGCTCCAATTTCCATACCACCTGTATCAATCAATGTAAATTTTCTCCCTGTCCATTCTACATCAGCATATATTCTATCACGTGTTACACCTGGGGTATCCTGCACAATAGAAATTCTTTCTCCAGCAAGACGATTAAAAAGAGTAGATTTCCCTACATTTGGTCTTCCTACTACTGCAACAATCGGTTTACTCATTTATTTTCCTCCAAATCTAATAAATTGCAAAGTAATGTTTCTCCTGTATTTTTTGTTATTTTAATGGGTATATTTAATGCTTTTTCAATATCTTCTATTTCTATATCATCTAAAAGCATTGTTGTGTCATTTCTTAAAAGACTTTCAGGTAGCAAAAGATAACTTCCTAATTCTTTTCCTGTAAGTTGTTTTATAATATCTTGCCCTGTTAAAAGCCCAGAAACAGTAATTTCATCTCCAAAAAAATCATTGTGTATTTTATAAACATTGATTTTCCACATAGTACAATATTTCATTACTTTATTACAAAGTTTTTGTATCAAATCATATGCTGCTTCTCCTGTTGCAACAGAAACAATATTTTGTTTTTGTTTTGGAAATTGATATTGATATTTTTTTAATGCCTGTTCAAATTCCTGTTTTAAAAGAGAAAGCATACCCACTCCATTTTCATATTGTGTAAAATCTTCATAATCAGCGCAATCTGGTAAAGGGTATTCTGCTTTTAAATAAAATTCATCTGACAAAAATACAAATGAAGTTCCTAAATTTTTTTTAAATTTTTTTTGCCAATATTCTACTTGTGCAATAACTTTTTTACTTTCTTGTTTATCAAAAGGTATCATAGTATATAAATTTTCTCTATATTTTGTCAAACCAATGGGTACAACAGACATACTTTTTGCATGAGGGAAAAAAGCAGCACAATCTTCAATGGTTTTGTCTAATATTTTTCCGTCATTGATTCCTCTACAAAGAACAACTTGCAAATTCATTTTAATTCCAGCATTTGCCAATGTTTTCATCACATCTAATACTTTATCTGCACGAGGATTTTTAAGCATTTTTTTGCGCAATTCTAAATCTGTTGTGTGTATAGATACATTAATAGGAGAAAGATGATAAAATATAATATGATTAATATCTTCTTCTGACATATTTGTTAATGTTACATAATTTCCCTGCAAAAATGATAAACGAGAATCATCATCTTTAAAATAAAGGCTTTTTCTCATACCTTTTGGAAGTTGGTCAATAAAACAAAATATACATTTATTTTTACAGCTTTTTGCATTGTCCATCAAACCACTTTCAAATATAATGCCAATATCCTCTTGTTCTTCTTTTTCTATTTCTGCAATATATTCTTCTCCATTTATTGTACGTATTGTCAATTCAACATATTCATCTTGTATCAAATATCTGTAATCAAACACATCTTTTACAGATTGCCCATTTACAGCTAATAAAATATCACCTGCTTCTATTCCTAATTCTTCTGCAATACTATCTTTTTCAATTTTAATAATTACATTTTGTTTTAATTCCATATTGCTGTCCTTTCCATAATTACAATCGGCTACATTATATCATAGTTTTTAGTGAAATACAAAGAAGTGTTTGCTATTTCGCATAAAAATAAAACAGAAGTTTTATCATTATAAAAAATGTCAAAACTTCTGTTTATGATAATTGTATTAATATCATTTTTTAAACATAATATAATATTTTTCCGTATGTTGGTATAGACCAATATTTTTCTGCTACCATCATTTCTAATTCATCTGCTATAGCTCTTGTTTCTTTCATTTTTTCAATTACAACACTACCATAATATTTTGCAGCTTTTTCACACTCCTCTAAATTTGGAACACATTCCAATGCCTTTTCAAGTTCTTGTTCTTTTTGAGCAAGCAATGTTGTTTTTTCTGAAATATCATCAGCCTGTTTTATTTCCAAATCAGCAGAAATACCTATATTCTTTTTTGCTGTAGCAGCATCTACCAATTTTTTATTATATGCAATGCAGTCTGGTATGATATTTTTTTTCAGCATATCTATCATTGTTAATGCTTCAATATTGATTGTTTTGCTGTATTCTTCTAAAAGTATCTCTTTTCTGGAAGCAATTTCTACTTCTGTATAAATTTTATGTTTTGTAAATAATTTTAAATTCTTTTCATCTGTATAATGAGGTAGTGCATCTGGTGTTGTTTTTAAATTCATGAGTCCCCTTTTTTCTGCTTCTTCTACCCATTTTGCATCATAGCCATTACCATTAAATATAATTCTTTTATGTGCTTTTACTTCTCTTTGTATCAGCAACATCAATGCTGTATCAAAATCACCTGCTTTTTCTAATTCGTCAGCAAATTGACATAATTCTTCTGCTACAATCGTATTCAGCATAACATTTGTGCAAGCAATATTAAATGTAGAGCCTAACATTCTAAATTCAAATTTATTACCTGTAAAAGCAAAAGGTGATGTTCTATTTCTGTCTGTATTATCTTTAGGTATTCTGGGTAATGTAGAAACACCAACACTCATCATTGTTTTTTTAACATCTGTATAATTTGTACCTGATTCAATAGCATTCAATATTGCATACAATTCATCCCCCACAAACATAGAAACAATAGCAGGTGGTGCTTCATTTGCTCCAAGTCTGTGGTCATTTCCTGCACTTGCTACAGAAATTCTAAGCAAGTCTTGATATTCGTCTACTCCTTTTATTACTGCTGTTAAAAACAATAAAAACTGTGCATTGGAGCTTGGTGTAGAACCTGGCTCTAATAGATTTTCTCCTGTATTTGTAGAAAGCGACCAATTATTATGTTTTCCACTGCCATTTACACCTTCAAAAGGTTTTTCATGAAGTAAACATACTAAATTATGCCTATCTGCAACTTTTTTCATCATTTCCATTGTTAGCTGGTTTTGGTCTGTTGCAATATTTGTTGTTGTAAATATAGGTGCCATTTCATGCTGACAAGGTGCAACTTCATTATGTTTTGTTTTAGTTAAAACGCCTAGTTTCCAAAGTTCTTCATCTAACTCTTTCATAAAAGCCATAACTCTGGGACGAATACTACCAAAATAATGGTCATCTAATTCCTGTCCCTTTGGAGGCTTTGCACCAAAAAGTGTCCTTCCTGTAAATATTAAATCTTTTCTTTTTTTGTAATCTTCTTTGTCAATTAAAAAGTATTCTTGTTCTGCTCCTACTGTTGTTGTAACACGTTTACATTCTTTTCCAAATAATTTTAATATACGACATGCTTGATTGCTTATAACGTCCATAGAGCGTAAAAGCGGTGTTTTTTTGTCAAGTACTTCTCCAGTATAAGAACAGAAAGCAGTTGGTATACAAAGACTACCATCTTTTATAAATGCATATGATGTTGGGTCCCAAGCAGTGTATCCTCTTGCCTCAAATGTAGCACGTAATCCTCCTGATGGAAAAGAAGATGCATCAGGTTCTCCTTTTACTAATTCTTTTCCTGAAAACTCCATAATAACAGTGCCATCTTGACAAGGTGATATAAAAGAATCATGTTTTTCTGCTGTAATACCTGTCATGGGTTGAAACCAATGTGTAAAATGTGTTGCTCCTTTACTTAATGCCCAATCTTTCATAGCATTTGCAACCACATTTGCAATATGCTGGTCTAAAGGAGTCCCCTCTTTTATTGTCTTTTTTAATGATTTATAAACATCTTTTGGCAGCCTTTCTTTCATAACAGATTCACCAAATACCATACTGCCAAAATAATCTGGTACATTACTTTTTTGTTCCATATAGATTACCTCCCTTTAGACGATAAATATTTTCATAAAAAAGGGCGCAATGAAAGTGATATACTTTCACAACGCCTTTGTTGTTTACTGCGTCATTATATTCCCTTTTATAGAGTTTTGTCAAGTTAAAATAATCATTATCTGTCATGATTATAAAATGTTTTACATATTTTATAAAATTTTCTATAAAATGTTATATTGTTCTGTTTATTCTGTAAAATAGCAATTATGTAATAAACGTGGTACACTAGAATCATATTCACAGCAAAATATTTTTATTGTTTATTAGATTTATATAATATAGTGAATTTTTACAATATAGTATTACAGCACACTTTAGGAGGTCAAAATATGAATATAAGTAAAAATGAAATATTAGACTTTGTTTCAGAAAACGATATTAAGTTTATACGTCTTGCTTTTTGTGATATTTTTGGTACACAAAAAAATATTTCTATTACACCAAGAGCATTAAAAAAGGCATTTGAACAAGGTATTTCTTTTGATGCTTCTGCATTTGCTGGTTTTACAAAAGTAGATGCATCTGACCTACTTCTTTTTCCAGACCCTTCTACACTTTCCATATTGCCTTGGCGTTCCTTTTCAGAAGGTAATGTGATACGTCTTTATTGTAATATTAAATACCCTAATGGTACTCCCTTTGAAGGTGATGGCAGATATTTATTACAAAATGCGGTAAAAGATGCAATTAAACAAAATTTAAGCTGTATGTTTGGTACAGAATGTGAATTTTATATATTTGAGGATTCCAAAATATTAAAACCCTATGACAATGCAGGTTATTTTGATGTTGCTCCTCTTGATAAAGGAGAAAACATTCGTCGTCAAATTTGTATTACACTGGAAGAAATGGGAATATACCCTGAAAGTTCTCACCATGAACAAGGACCTGGACAAAATGAAATTGATTTTAAATACTCTGATGCTTTAGAAGCAGCTGACAATTTTATTACATTCAAATCTGTTGTAAAAAATATTGCAGCAATGAATGGTCTTTTTGCCTCTTTTTTACCAAAACCTCTCTGTGGAAAACCTGGAAATGGTATGCATATTAATTTATCATTATTTCGTAATGGTAAAAATATTTTTCAAACACATACAGAAGAAGGACATTCTGTTACTTGCGAAAATTTTATTGCTGGCATATTATATAGAATAAGAGAAATTTCTTTATTTTTAAATACATTAACAAATTCTTATGCTCGCTTTGGAGAATTTGAAGCACCTAAATATGTTACATGGTCACATCAAAATCGTTCTCAGCTAATACGTATTCCTTATGCTCAAAAAGAAATGCAACGTATGGAACTGCGTTCTCCTGACCCTTGTTTAAATCCTTATATAGCTTTTACACTTTTAATATATGCAGGATTAGAAGGAATTGCAAAACAAATGCCATTACCAGAATACTGCAATCTGAATTTGTTTTCTGCCTTTCATGAGCATACAAAAAAATACGAAATGCTACCTCAATCATTAAACGAAGCAATTCTATTAGCAGAAAATAGTAGTTTTGTTCAAAACATATTACCAAAAAGAATTATGAAAAGTTATCTATCTGTAAAACAAAGGGAATGGGAAACATTTTTTTCTTCTAGTGATAGAAATAAAACAGAACTTGATATGTATTTTCAACGATATTAAGCAATATATAGGCGGTGAAAATTATGGAACGGATATTGATATTAACAGCAACAGAAAAAAGCAGTGAAACATTACGTTCTTTTATTGCCTCCTTTTTTCCTTCTCATCAAATAGAAATATGCTTTTATGGTGCGGAATGTAGAAGGCTTTTACAACAAAAAACTTTTGACTTTATATTGATTAATACTCCTTTATCAGATGAATTTGGTACAGATATTGCTATATTTTCTGCAAAACAAACAACAGCAGGTGTATTACTTTTAATTAAAAATGATATTATAAACAATTTATGTGAAAAAGTAGAAAAAGAAGGCATTTTCATATTATCAAAACCCATTCAAAAACAGCAATTTCGTCAAATGCTCTGTTTATTACAAGGTAATCAAAGACGTTTTTTTAAATTAGTGCAAGAAAATAAAAAATTGCAATATAAAATAGAGGATATTCGATTAACAGCAAAAGCAAAATATCTTTTAATGATATATGAAAATAAAACAGAGGAGCAAGCACATAAGTACATTGAAAGACAAGCTATGAATCAGAGAAGACAAAAAAAAGAAATTGCAAAAGAAATTATTGATTATTATGATAAACAAAACGAGATATGAATGTTATATTATTTATAACATTCATATCTTAATAGCATTACTTTAATTTTTCCCATTCTGTTTCTTTAAAGCCTGTCAATACTATATTTTCTGTTACAATAATAGGACGCTTTACAAGCATACCATTCGTGGCTAAAAGAGCATATTGTTCTTCTTCTGTCATATCTTTCAATTTGTCCTTCAAATGCAATTCTTTATATACCAAACCGCTTGTATTAAAAAATTTCTTTAAAGGCATGCTACTTTTTTCATGCCATAATTTCAACTCTTCTTTTGTAGGATTTTGTTTTACAATATCTCTTTGCTCAAAAGTGATATTGTTTGTTTCTAACCATTTTTTTGCTTTTTGGCACGTACTGCATTTTGGATATTCTAAATATAAAACAGACATATTACTCCCCCTTATTTTATTAAAAACAATATTTGTATTTATTATACAATATTTTTATACTTTCTACTGTAAAAAACACAAAAGTTTATAAAAAAATACATTCTTGTTATTCAAGTGAAAAAAAGTTTATTGATTTTTACATTTTTATGATATAAAATAAAATCAGTTTTATATTATTTATATAAATGTTTTATATTTATACTACAATCTAATAGTACAATTAAGAAGGGAAGGGAATGTAATTATGATACCTATAAAAATAGTAGTATTATGTTTATCATTATTTCAATGTCATTCATTTAACATAATTTCTGATTTACATATTAAAAATATGATAATCGCTCAAAATAATATCACATATTGCGAAATTTATGACTATATTCGTAACGAATCTATAAAAACATTTTCTGATTATTATGAGTTAGATAATTTTAAAATTTCTAATTATACAGAGCAAATAAAACAAAATCATGTTGAAGTAATACTGGACTATACTATTTTCTATCATAATATTGAAAAAAATCCTGATAATATTGCTTATATACGAGAAGCAAAAGAGCGAGATGATTCTAGTTATCAGTCATTATATCAAGAGTACCTAGAGCAAAAAGAAATGAATATGCAAATAAAAATTATTATTGATGAAAATCATAATTTTTCTATGTATATGGATAGGAGCCCTCATGGTGAAGGAGATTGGACCTCATTTGAAATGAAGGATTGTATTATAAAATAATAAAAATTAATTTATAAACTTTTGAAAATATTATTTATCACTCACCAATTAAAAAACAATATAATGATTATTTAATATATTATAAAACAAAAAATGTACAAACTATAGGAGGACTACTATGAAAATTGTTATCATTGAACCATTAGGCATTACACCAGAAAAAGTAGAAGAAACTGCAAAAGCTGTAAAGCAAAAAGGTCATGAAGTAATTTATTATGAAACAAGAACAGAAGATACAACAGAATTAATAGAAAGAGGAAAAGACGCAGATATTATCATTGTCGCAAATCTACCTTTTCGTAAAAATGTAATAGAACATTGTCAAAAATTAAAATTGCTTTCTGTTGCGTTTACAGGTGTTGACCATATTGACATTGATTATTGTAAACAAAAAGGAATTATGGTATGTAATGCCGCAGGATATTCTACCAATGCAGTTGCAGAATTAGCATTTGGCTTAGCAATTTCTGTATTAAGAAATATTCCATCATGTGACAGTATCACAAGAATAGAAGGTACAAAAGCTGGATTAATTGGTTCTGAATTATATCAAAAAACATTTGGAGTTGTTGGTACAGGTGCTATTGGCACAAAAGTTGCTTTCATTGCAAAAGCATTTGGCTGTAACGTAATTGCATACAGCAGAACAGAAAGAGAATCTGTAAAACAACAGGGTATAAAATATGTATCATTAGAAGAATTACTAAAACAAAGTGATATTGTATCACTTCATGTACCTTTTAACGATGCTACCAAAAATTTAATTGGAAAAGAGCAAATTGCACTTATGAAAAAATCAGCAATACTTTTAAATACTGCAAGAGGCGGTGTAATAGATAATCAAGCATTGGCTGATGCATTAAACACAGAACAAATTGCAGGAGCTGGCATTGATGTATTTGAAATGGAGCCTCCTATACCTAAAACACATCCTTTGGCAAATGCAAAACATACTGTATTGACACCTCATGTTGCTTTTGCCTCACAGGAAGCATTATATACTAGAGCATTAATTGTATTTGATAATATTATAAATTGGGAAACTGGTACACCAAAAAATGTAATTGTATAAATATTTCATGAAATATAGAAAAAATCAAAAAGAGCGCCTTAGCGCTCTTTTTGATTATACATATTGTTTTAATACCTGCAAATCATTTTGATATACTTCAGAAAGTCCTCTATTATAAATAATTGCGGCTGGGTGATATAATGGAAATAGTTTATAACCATCTTTTGTTGTTGTCATAATACCATGCATATCACCAATACTAGCACTGTCATCACCTGTTACAGCTTTCAATGGTACATTACCTAATGTTACAATCATATCTGGCTGAATAATTTCTAATTCTTTTTTTAAGTAAGGCAAAAAGAAGTCTATTTCTGGCTTCTTAGGTGGTCTATTCACAAAATTTCCTGTTTTAGGACTAACATTTGTAGGACGAAATTTTACCACATTTGTAATATAAATCTCTTCCCTTTTTAATCCTATCGTTTCTAAAAAAGAAGATAAATTTTTTCCAGCTTTTCCTACAAATGGTCTGCCTTGTTTTTCCTCATCTCCTCCAGGAGCTTCCCCTATCATACAAATTTTTGCATTTTGTTTTCCTTCTCCAAAAACAATTTTCTTTTCTGCATAATCTGACTGTAATACATCTGCTGTCATCTTTTGATTTAATTTTTCCATCTCTTCCAATTACTTCCACTCCTTTATACACATGATTCACAAGTTATCCACATATACACAATGTTATCCACAGACATATATGTATATATCACACTATATACACTATATTTACTATCATGCAATAGTATATTTATTTTCACTATCTTTGTTGTTATTTTGTATTTTTTAATAATATCCATGCTACTAAACTTCCTGTAATAAATCCTCCAAAATGTCCAAAATAATCTATATTTGGCTGAAATACTCCCACTATCAAAGAAAGTGCAACTAAAAGTAGCAGTGTCATATAATTCATACCTATACTTTTTTTACCATTTTTATAGCTATATACTAATACAGCACCAATCAAACCAAAAATAGCACCAGATGCTCCCACAGAAACAGCATCATTACATAAAATACTTAATATACTACTACCTATTATAGCAAAAAAATAAATGATTGTCATATCTATTTTACCATACAATAGTTCTGTATGCATACCAAAAAAATACAGATAAACACCATTTTGTATCAAATGTATTACATTTGTATGAATAAATGCATATGTAATAATACGATAATATTCATGCATATCAAATATTGCTTGATACTCTGCACCAAATAACATAATGCTACTTTGTTTCATACCCAATAATATACAAACACAAAATATAAAACAATTAATACATAATAAATTCCATGTTAATAATATGTTACTACTTTTCAAATCAAAGCCACTTTTCTGTTTTGCTTTTGCAGCAATTTCATAAAAAGAATAGCTATTTTGTTTTGTGTATTGCAAAGACTCTAATGCTATTTGTTTTAAATGTAATATATTTTTAGGCTGACTTTTTTCCATTTCAATCAAATTTCTTTTTTCTGAAAGATACCACCAAGCATGATAGCAGTTTTCTTCTGGTATCATTTCCTTTTTGGTTACAAATTCTATTGTCTGTGCTGTATCAAATTTATTTTCTGTATTTTCTTCTAAATATTCTCCTATAGCAAGTGTTAAAGCTATTATTGTTGAACAATAATATAATGATAAATTTTTTTGTAAATGTTGTAAATATTCATTCATAAATATTTCATGATTTTGTAAATCTGTTTTTTCACTGTTCACTACTGAAACAACATATAATATAGGACTTTCTTGTTTTAATAATATTACAATACTATCTTCTTCTATTACTCCCATATGAAATGCAGGAGCAATAGAAAATTCATTTTCTATTAAATTTTTTACAAAATTTTGTAAAATAGATGTATACATAAAAATCTCCTTATAAAAAAAACTCATCGGAAAAGGGAAAATCCAATGAGTTTCTTTTTTGAATAAGAATTGGGGTATCCTTATTCTGATGTGTTATTTGTTAAAAAAGGATTAACAAAGTTATGACAAAAATCATCTGCTATAATTGATTCATAACTTTTTTATGTGATCATCATAACATTTATTTATTAATTCGTCAATACTTTTTCAAAAAATATGTAATATTTTTTTTATAATTTTATTATTTTATACAAAAAATTGTCATATTTGACATTTGCTAACTACAATAAAACACAAAGTATCAAAAGCCCAGCAATACCAGGAATACCTAAAAGTCCAGTAAATAATACAGTCATATAATTAATGCCTATAGGTAATCCCATTGTTTGCAATATCATAATGGCAATACACCCCACAGCGGCATTTGCTATGGTTTTAAGCAAAAATTTGATAGGCTTGGACAATATAATTAGTGTCATCAATCCTAAACAAGAAAAAATCATTGCTGTAATAATTTGTGTAGAATCCATATGTAAATCATTCCTTTCTTATATGTCTATATCATTTTGAAGTAATGGGAAACCCTTTTCGATATTCAAAAAGTTCCCCATTACTTTTCTAAAAACATATTAAAACATAAAAACATTTTATTTTTTCAATTAAAATGCATCAACCAATTTTTTCATATCCCATTGCAATTAAACCAATTTCTTTTGCCATTTTTAAAAAATACTCATATTTTTTATATAGTGCATTCATTTCATAAATATAACAGTCAATTAATGTATCATCTGTTGCTTGGTCAAACTTTTTTCTTGCATCTTCTAATTTTAATTTAATTTCTTCAATCACCTCTAATATTTCTTCTCCTTCTTTTGTCAAATGTTGCTTTAGGCTCTCCATAGGACATTCCTCCTTATTGCTAGTATAATCAACATTTTGGTAAATTATGCTTAAAAAACAAAAAGAGCAAGTACAATTTGTACCGCTCAATTTATATAGTAACAAATAAAAATATTTTATTTTTCTAAATCATTTATTATTGTGCTGACTGTGGAATACCTGTAATCATAAATATTAAAGAACCTGCCCCTACTTCATAATAATAATCCAAATTTCCTACTGTATAATGTTGAGATTGTAATGTATAGAAGTCAAAATCAAAAAAATCAAGTCCTTCTCTTAATTTTGTGCCATCTATTCCATTCGCATTTGCTCCATTAAAAAATCCTGCTAATGTACCTACACTAGCAAAATAATCCAATCCTCCCTGATGATATCCACTTAAAACATAATCTCTTGGCAATATCAATGCTACGGACTGCAAGCGTTGTGTTTGTTTATCTGCAAATATTGCCATTTTAGCTGCACCCCATTCTCCTTGATATAATAAAGTGTCTTCTGAAGTTTCTACTGGACGGAAATTGATAAGCAAAGGCATTTGCAAACCATTTTCTACTTCATATCCTGCTAACAAACTATCATTCAGTAATGCAACAAAAATGTCACTTCTGTCAATCATATTGCTTTCGTTTGGCAATAAATATCCCTTTTGTTGTGAAGCAAATGCCATAATTGTGTTACAAAACAACATACATAATATTGCTAATATGGCAATTACTTTTCTGATACTCCTGTACATATGTTTTCTCCTTTCTACCCCTTTGATTTTATTTTGCTGTTTTATATTATCTGTTATATACAAATATGTAAATAGATTGCTAATATCTTATAAAACTAGCAAAATCACCTTTTTTTCATTATAACACACTCTTTTTGAAAAGTGAAATATTTCTAAAAAATGTATGTCTATGATAATCAAAATAGCAATATAATATCAAATAAACGAATAAGGATGTGACAATATGAAATTTGCAGAAATTAGTTATTCCCCAAAAAAGGATGATTTTGGCATTAAGGGAATTTTTTTAAAATTACCAAACTGCCTACTACATTGGTATTTCATGCGATTTCGCCCCTTTTATATACAACAAACAACACTAGCAAATGCAGAAGGTTACATAGTAAAAGTATATAAACCACATGAAAACCATCAAACAGAAAAACAAATACAAAAGCTACTTTTGTTGTTACAAAAAAAAGAAACTGATGTATTATTAAAACATCATAGTATATTACTTCCTCACATAATAGACATTGCATATGGTGATATTATTAACGCTCTTTTTGTATTAGAGGCTTCTAAAAAAGCAATAAAAAGGCAGTCACAAACATTACAACAAAGTAAATTTTTAATCATTGATGGGGAAAATACTATCACAAACATGGTATTAGATATTTTATATCCTCATATAAATTATCTTTCCATATACACAGAAAATCCACAAAACTTTTTACAAAAAGCAGACGAAATTTATGAAGAATATGGATTACGTTTAGAAATTTTTTCTGATATAAAAAACAAACAGTTTGAAACATTCAACATTATATTAAATTGTAGTAAAAATATGTATCATTATGATTATAAAATCCAAAAAAATGCTTTCTTTTTTGACATCATACAAAATGATAAAAAAATGCATTGTTTAATGTCACGTAGAAGTGATTTATTACTTTCAAATGGATTATTATTAAAATTGGAAAATAAAAATTATTCATCAAAACAGATAGAGGCAATACTTCGTATCACAGAACACTCTTTTCATGATTTTTTATGTTATAATAAAAAACAAAACTTGAGTGAAATATTACAATTATTACAGCATAAAAATTTAACAGTCACAGCATTTACTTGTTTTGAAAAACGAGTATAAAAGTTGTTTCTCTTTTGCATACCAGAGAAGTCAATTTCTAAAAAATTTTAATATTTCATGATGTTTTTTTGTTTAAAATAACTATCAGGTATGGCACGAATCCGCAAGCTTTTTTGAAAAAAGCTTGGCAAAAAACTTTAAATTGCCTACGAAGAACAAAAATTGATTTGCGTGGTTTGCATACTGAAAATTATTGACAACAAACAAGTGGTGGAGTATAATCTTACAGTAAAAAACAAAGTTTCATACCATTATATCTTTAAAAGATTATAAATAAAAAGTATTTCGCTTTGTAGATAATATTGAGGCATATTATAAGTGCTGTTCTCCTAAAGTATTTTCATGATGAATTTAATAAAAATAACTATACTGCTTTTTGAAATGAATGGCATAGATGCAGAGTAAAATTATAAACATTACTTTGTATATAAATATTTTTGACTAACATTGAAAGTATATATATTTAGACAACACTGAATGCTTTTTGACATATTTTAGGCAGGTGAATATACCTGCCTCTTTTTCAAGCAAACAATATCCATTCTTTTTTGTTTTGCTGAAATAGTTACCATAAATATAAAGGAGTGAATTGCTGTTATGGCAGAAAAAAAAGTGATATTGACCTACGAAGGTCTTAAAAAAATGGAGGAAGAATTAGAAAACTTAAAAACAGTTCGTAGAAAAGAAGTTGCAGAAAAAATAAAAGAGGCAAGAGGACAAGGGGATTTATCCGAAAATGCAGAATATGACGCAGCAAAAGAAGAACAGGCAGAAATAGAATCCAGAATTGTAGTATTAGAAAAAATGCTTCGTAATGCAGAAGTCATTGACGATGATGAAGTAAACAATGATATGATTAGTGTTGGTTCTATTGTCAAATTATATGATTTTGAATTTGAGGAAGAAGTGGAATATTCCATTGTTGGTTCTGCTGAAGCAGACCCTATGAATGGTAAAATTTCAAATGAATCTCCTGTCGGTTTGGGCTTAATTGGACATAAATTAGGAGAAACCATTACCATTGAAACACCTTCTGGTGAATTAAAATTCCGTATAGATGAAATTAAAAAATAATAATACAAATACAAAAGGAGGCAAATTATTGTGGCTGAAAATACAAATCAAACACAATCAGAACTGACACAGCAAGAATTAACAGAACAAATTAGAATACGTAGAGAAAAACTTGCACAATTACAACAAGAAGGACAAAATCCTTTTGAGCAAACAAAATTTGATGTAACAAAGCATAGTGATGAAGTAAAAGCCGAATTTGAAACATTAGAAAATCAAGATGTTGCTATTGCTGGTCGTTTGATGTCAAAAAGAATTATGGGAAAAGCGTCCTTTTGTAATATTCAAGATAGAAATGGTACAATACAATCCTATGTTAGTAGAAATGATATAGGTGACGAAAACTATGCTGCTTTTAAAAAGTTTGATATCGGCGATATTATAGGCATAAAAGGCTTTGTGTTTAAAACAAAAACTGGCGAAATATCCATACATGCAAAAGAAGTAATATTGCTTTCTAAAAGCTTGCAGGTATTACCTGAAAAATTCCATGGTTTAAAAGACCAAGAACTACGTTATCGTCAAAGATATATTGACTTAATTGTAAATCCTGAAGTAAAAGACACTTTTATGAAGCGTTCTGCAATTATAAAAGAAATTAGAAACTTTTTAGATAACAGAGGATTTTTAGAAGTAGAAACACCTGTATTACAGTCCATTTCTGGTGGAGCTGCTGCACGTCCTTTTATTACACATCATAATGCTATGGATATTGATATGTATTTGCGTATTGCATTGGAATTGCCTTTAAAACGGTTAATTGTAGGCGGTTTAGAAAGAGTATATGAAATTGGTAGAGTATTCCGTAATGAAGGTATTTCAATACGTCATAATCCTGAATTTACATTAATTGAAATTTATCAAGCATTTACAGATTATAATGGTATGATGGATTTGACAGAAGATTTATTTCGTACAGTAGCACAAAATGTATTAGGTACAACAAAAATTCAATATGGTGGGCATGAATTAGATTTAGGACAAAAATTTGCTCGTATCACTATGGTAGATGCTGTAAAACAATATTCTGGTGTAGATTTTGACAAAGTAGCAGATACAGAAGAAGCAAAAAAATTAGCAAAAGAACACAATATACCTTTTGAAGACAGACATGAAAAAGGTGATATATTGAGCTTTTTCTTTGAAGAATATGCAGAAAAGAATTTAATTCAACCTACATTTGTAATTGATTATCCAATAGAAATTTCTCCATTAACAAAGAAGAAAGTGGACAAACCTGGTTTTACAGAACGCTTTGAATTGTTTATTGTAGGCAGAGAATATGGTAATGCGTATTCTGAATTAAATGACCCTATTGACCAAAAAGAAAGATTTTTAAAACAAGAGGCACTTCGTGCTGCTGGTGATGAAGAAGCAAATATGATTGATAATGACTTTATTACAGCATTAGAATATGGTATGCCTCCAACAGGTGGTTTGGGTATTGGTATTGACAGAATGGTAATGCTATTAACAGAATCCGTTTCTATACGTGATGTATTACTTTTCCCTGCTATGAAACCATTAGATAAATAATATATATTATAAAAAATTCCATCAATAATATGGTGGAATTTTTTTATTGTAAAAACTATTTTATTAAAGCAATATTTTATACAAAAATATCGTATTTTATTTATAGAACAGTTAAATTGGGAAGTGGCTAAACAAGCATTTAAACCCTTGAGAGCGTTGCTCTCAAATTCTCATTCACTTTCTCCTAAAAGTGAAACAAAAACCTTTATGGAAAATTTCGTTTTCTTGATAACAAATAGAAATAAAAATTATTTTCAAAACTACTCTTTACCACTATCTAATTAATTATAATCTATTTAGGAGGAAAAATATGGAACTTACTTTTGCCAATAAAAATCTATGGAAAGAAATAAAAGAAATCTATATAGAGGCATTTCCAAAGTCAGAAAGAAAACCATTCTTTATCATAAAACATTCTGTAAAAATTGGAAAAGCACAAATAATAACTGCTATAGAAAATGATATTTTACAAGGATTTGCTATAATCATTCCCTATAAAAACATGATTATGTTAGATTATTTAGCTATTTCTGATAAAACACGCAGTCATGGAATAGGAAGTAAAATTATGAGTAAATTGTACAAACAATTTTCAGATAAAAAAATTGTACTTTTAATTGAACATATTGATGACAATGCAGAAAATAATCAACAACGTATAGCAAGAAGAAAATTTTATATAAAAAATGGTTTTCGTTCCTCTCATATTTTTATAAATGGAGTAAGTGGTAATATGGAAATATTAAATAATGGTGAAAATATATCTTATCAAGAATATATAAAATTACAACAATATGCACTAGGTAAATTATTATTTAAACTTTCTAAAATTACATTAGTAGAATCTCCTTTACCAAAATCATAATGTTCAAAAAAATTCCATCAACATTAATATGTGGTGGAATTTTTTTGATAAAATAGTTGACTCTCACGTTGCGTTATAGATTACAGTAATATTATCAATTATTAAGGAGGTGAGATAACATGAAAACAGTAAAAGAAATTTCTGAAATAACAGGTATCAGCATACGTACATTGCATTATTATGATGAAATTGGTTTACTTTTACCCACTAAAAAAAGTGATGCTGGTTATAGGCTTTATGATCAAAAGGCATTGGAAACATTACAGCAAATACTATTTTTTAGAGAATTTGACATCCCATTAAAAGAAATTAAAACATTTATGCAAAATAATACTCTTGACAAAAATCAAATATTAAAAATGCAAAAAAATATGCTTATTACAAAAAAAAGACGCTTAGAAAAACTGATTGCCCATATTGATGATATTTTGAAAGGAGAAAACACAATGGATTTTACAATATTTAATAAAATAGAAATAGAAGAAATGTTTCAAATAATGTTTGAAAATATGCCAGAAAAAATGAGAGAAAAAGCCTTAGAAGAATTTGGAGGCATAGAAAAGTGGAAAAATCATTACATTGAAGTGGTATCATCGGAAGACATGCAAAAGCGTTATGCAAAAGTAGTAGAATGGTATGGAGGAAAAGATGCCTTTTTAAATGCTTCAAATCACCCAATTAGTAAGGAAATTGCGAAAAGCTATAAAATACGAGAGGAAATAATATTAAAAAAATTGATAGCTAAAAAAAATTGTAATATCAATTCTTTTGAAGTAAAAGAAATCGTTGGAGAATATGCTTTTATCATGAAGCAAGTTTGTCAAATAAAACAAGAAAAAGGTGTCATGATGGCACTTGCACAATATTATCGTAATCAAAAAATAGTACCTATGATAGATGAAAAATATGGTTCAGGTGCATCAGAATATTTTGCACAGGCAATAGAATCATTTTATAAATGAAAATGACATACAAAAAGGGGTGCGTCGCTCTTAAACTTTTTCTTCTTCCCCTTTAGAGAGAAGAAAAGAATTTTAAATGGAAACTTCTTTTGCTTAGAAATATTGATTTTACAATGAAAAACGCTAGTTTTTACAGTAAAGTTTTTTGTCAAACTTTTTTTCAAAAAAGTTTGCAGGTGTGGACAGACTTCACAAAAAAGACTTTATTGACAAACGAAAGGGTTGTATTGCTACAACCCTTTCATTATAGTATAACCCTTTTATTTTATTATTGTGCAATGACTTCTTTAGCCATTTCAATTAAACCTTCTTTATCAACATCTGCGCCCAGTGATGTCATTTCATAAACAATACCATCTTCTTCCCAGAAAAGAGATTGTATATTCATTTCTTCAATTTCACTGCTACCATAAGAGATTTCCAAAGCACCTGCTTTTTGTGCTTCTATATCTTCATCGGATGGTGTTACATCTGGTGGGAAAAATTTATACGCTTGTTTATTATAGTGACCTTCAATACCACCTAAATCTACTGTTTCATCAAATGTAGAGTAGTCGCCACCAATTTCATCTGATACTTCTCTATTTGTAATGCCAATAGTTTCTTCTCCTCTTTTATAATTAAATGAAACCATTTTATGCTCTGCTGTTACATTATTAAAATCACTGTCTGTACCAGATATTGCACCAACAGAAGCACTATCAAATTCGAAACCATTTGTAAAGCTTTCTATAAATTTGGGTTCAAAATTTACTTTCTTTTGTACTTGTTCTGCTGTTGGTAAGTTATCCCATTCTTTATAACTATGGCTAGTATATCCTGTTATTTTCATAGCAGCATAACAAGTAAATGACATCACACACAATGCGCCTACCACTACAGCAGCTTTTAATTTTTTAGAAGCAAATAAATTCTTTTTCATAGCATTTTCCTCCTGTAATTTTACTTGATTTTTAATATTAAAAAATAATTGTTGGGATGGTTCCATATTTTTGACTGTTTGTTTTAATTCCTGTCTAATAAAATCGTCTATTTTTTTATCCATTTTTCTCACAAACCCTTCCCTTAAAAAATGCATCTGTTTTCAACTTTTGATACAGCTTTTTTCTTGCAAAAAATAATCTTGATTTTACAGTACCCTCCATACTGCCTGTTGCTTTTGCAATTTCTGAAACAGACATTTCATTATAGTAATAGAGTATAATTGTGATTCTTTGTTTGATATCCAAACTGTTTATCGCATTCATGAGTTTTTCTCTTTCTTCTTTTTGCAAATATACTTTTTCAGAATCCTCTTCTATACTTTCTATCGTTTCAAATATATTTTCCACAGGTACTGCATTTTTTTCTTTTTTAGCAAATTTCCAAGCTGTCCTTGTCAATATTTTGTAAAACCACGCTTTAAAAGTTGTAGGGTCTTTTAATTCTTTGATATGAAGACAGCATTGGACAAATGTTTCTTGCAATATATCTTCTCCTGTGTAACGATTCCCTGTAATAAGATATGCGGTTCGTAATGCTGCATTTTTATATTTTTCATATATGATAAAAAAAGCAGTATCATCACCTTGCTGCATTTTTTGAATCCATTCTGATTCTTCCATATGCTGCCTCCTTTATTTCTTATTATTTATTACAAATTGGTGCACCTATATATAAGAGTAATCTATTACTATATTGGTTCAAAATTTTTTTCGTTTTTTTATTGTAAGCAGTATCATGCATATTATTGCTACATTTTTTAAATTGATATTTCTTCCTTAGTACATTACTTCTTTATTTTCTATTTATCAGTGCACCTATATATAAGAGCTATTTATTATTATATTGGTTCAATTTTTTTAAACATTTTATATTTGTAATAAATTTGTATTGCAAAATGACGAATACATTTCAGCAAGAACAGTACATACTATATTATATACAAATAAAAAATTGCAGGAGGTTATAATATATGGCATTATTAAATAATAAAATTGCACTTGTTACATCATCTACAAGAGGAATAGGCTATTATACAGCAAAAAAATTAGCATCAGAAGGAGCAAAAGTATATTTAGCTGTACGCCGTTTGGACGCTGGTAAAAAAGTGGCAGAAGAAATTAAAAAAATCGGAGGAAATGCAAATGTAGTATATTTTAATGCAGAGGAAGAACAAACATATACTTCTATGATACAAGAAGTATATAACAAAGAAAATCGTATTGATATACTTGTAAATAATTTTGGTACAACAGATGTAAAACAAGATTTAGATATTTTAAATGGTAGTACTGATAAATTTTTTGAAATTATAAACAATAATTTAAAAAGTGTTTATTTACCTTGCAAAAGTATCATACCTATTATGGAAAAAAATAATAGTGGTAGTATTATTAACATTTCTTCTGTTGGAGGAAAATTTCCTGATATTTCTCGTACAGCATATGGTATTTCAAAAGCAGCAATTAATTTTTTAACAAAAGATATTGCAGTACAATATGCTCATAAAAATATTCGCTGTAATGCCATTATGCCTGGATTGATTGCAACCGATGCCTCTATGAATAGTATGTCTGAGGAATTTTTAAATATGTTTTTAAAAACTGTACCTCTTGGCAAAGCAGGACAGCCAGATGATGTTGCTAATGCTGTATTATATTTTGCAAGTGATTTATCTGCATTTGTAACAGGAGAAATACTTTCTGTTTCGGGAGGGTTTGGCGTACCTTCCCCTATGTATGCTCTATACAAAGATATGATGAAAAATGGTTAAAATAATTATCCTACTGCTAAAAAGCAGTAGGATAATTATTATTATAATAAACCATTTAATTTTTCTGATAAGTGTTCTGCTGGCACAGCACCAACCACTTGGTCTTTGATTTCTCCATTTTTGAAAAATAGCATAGATGGTACGCTCATAATATTATATTTCATTGCTAAATCAGAACATTCATCAATATCTACTTTTGCGACTTTTGCTTTTCCTTCAAATTCTGTTGCTAATTTTTCCATAACTGGACCCATCATTTGACAAGGACCACACCATGTTGCAGAAAAATCTACTAATACAGGCTGACTACTTTTCAATACTTCTTTATCAAATTCATTTGTTTTTAAATGCAATAACATAATGATTATCCTCCTTATATACTACTTCTATTACATTATTTATTATAATACAAAATATAATGTTTATACCACTATAACAGAATGATATCAAAAAATCAATAATTATTTTTAAATAATAATTATTATTGATAAAATTTTTTTAATTTTTATGTATAATTTTTTTTGTATTGCCCATACTGACTAATGAGAATGTTATTCTCCCCCATACAATAACATTCTTTCTACTTCTTCCCCTAAAAAAAGGGTTGGCTTTCTTTTTAGATTGTCAACTCTTTTTTCATTAAATAATATACTTATTTTAAACTTGCCTTTTTGGATATAATATAACTGGAACCTGCCAATAGCAATGCTGTGATTACACATGAAAATAGTATTATACTGTAAAATTTTATTGAGTGGGTATCACTTAAAGAAAGTCCTATAGAATTAATAAGATATATTAACTCGTCAAAAAAACCTCCTGTATGATAATAATGAAATACAACTCTCATCATATTACTTACAATAAAATTTTCTACCATATCAATCAAAAAGTATAAAAATAGTGCAATAGGAATATGCCCTTTTTTGATGAAAGGCAAATATGCTACAGAAATTACAAAATAAATTCTAGCAATAGTTTGTGCTATTCCTACCAAAATACAGAGTACAATTTGAAACCCTAAATACCAATATCCATTTTCAAATATCTTTTCTTTAAATAAACTGAATAATGTATAATGTTCTTTTATCATACCTTCTGCAGTTGCAGTAAACCACATAAACTGCATCACTCCAACCATACAAACAGCAATCGTAATACCCAATATAATGCTCCAAAACATTGCTATTGCAAATTTAGAGCATACTAACTGCCAGCCTTTTACAGGTAATGTTAGCATTAAATATCCTTCTCTTTCATAGAGATTTTTATAATATCGATTAAACAATGTTACAAAATAAATACAAAATGTACTTCCTGCTATAACAAAACAAGCAAGAGAAAGTATAGAAATCATTAATGTGCTTGGATTATTCATACTAATACATAATAACATGGTAAGCAATATAAAACTTGCCATGATTGTAAAAAATACTTTATAAGTGGATTTGATTTCATATTTCATTAATTTTAATATCATACTCTATACACCTCCCGAAACAATGCATCAATAGACATCCCCTTTTGTTCTCTTAAGGTATCTACATATTCATCTATTTCTATTTTTCCAGATTTTAAAAATAATACCTTGTCAAATATTCTTTCTACATCATGTATCAAATGTGTAGAAAGCAATATAGAACTTTCACTTGAATAATTTTTTAATATTGTACTAAGTATATAATCTCTTGCTGCGGGGTCAACTCCTCCAATTGGTTCATCTAATATATATATTTTTGATTCTCTTGACATCACAAGTATCAACTGTATTTTTTCCTGCATACCCTTTGACATAGTAGAAATTTTTTGTTTTTCTTCCAAATTTAATGCGTTAGCCATATCTCTTGCTTTTTGTATATTAAAATCTGCATAAAAGTCGTTAAAAAGAGAAAAAGCATCTTTTACAGTCATCCAGTTGCTCAAATATGTTTTCTCAGGCAAATAAGAAACAATTGACTTTGTATGAGTATTAGGAGGATTTCCATCAATTAAAATACTTCCTGTATAATCTTTTATCAATCCTACAATCGTTTTTAGCAATGTTGTTTTACCACAGCCATTTGGTCCTAAAAGTCCTACAATCTGTCCTGAAGAAATCGTTAAATTTAATCCTTTTAATACTTCTTTATGACCATATTTTTTTTGTAAATTATTAATTTCAATAATATTACTCATAACATTCTCCCTCCCTTTGCCATTCTTCTATTTTTTGTATCATTTCTATTTTTGTGTATCCAATTTTTTCCATATATTCCATAAATCTTTTTAGTTCTTGTTCTGCTAAATGATTTCTTAATGTCATAATCATACCTTCATCTGTTGTTACAAAACGTCCTGATGTCCTTTCTGTATAAAATAAATTTTCTCTTTCCATTTCTGATAATGCTCTTTGCATAGTGTTTGGATTGACTTCAAATTCCTGTGCTAGTTCTCTTACAGAGGGAATTTTTTCTCCAGCCGCCAATTTGCCAGATACCATACGCATTTTCATCTCTGTTATAATTTGTATATATATAGGTGTTTTATTATCATACTCTTTCATATCACACCTCCTTAACTTATATTATTGTATTAAGTATCTAATACAATAATATAATAACGCAGTAATATGATTTTGTCAATCTATTTTTTTCATATTACAAATATAGCATATCCCTTTTTACTATTCATACAATATAGTATAGTGAAATAGAAAGGAATATTATTTTATGAACCAAAATAACAATGCAACAGATATTACAACAATCTCTATTAACAAAAATTTACCTCAGTCTCAACGTATAGCAGATTTTTTAAATCAAATACAATATCACCATGATTTTACATATCAAGACACTACAATACATATACAATTCTCTAAAACAGATAAAACATTACAATCTGTTTTAAAAAATTACTATGAAATGATTCAAAATAAAAGCAATGATTAATTTTGTAAATTTTTAATACTACTTTATTATAACAATACAATACAATACATAAATAAAGTACAAGCCCCTTTTCTATTTTTATTACTCTGTTTGTTCTTGAAAAACATATCAAAAAATGAGATAATGAGCATATCAAACAGATTAAATTTGTTTTTCAGTTTTATGTATATCTAATAAAATTTTTGAATAATACAAAAAACATCTATAAAATATTTATTTAAAAAAAGGAGAGTGCATATGAAATCATTTAAAACAATTATATTGGCAGCAGGAGAAGGTACTCGTATGAAATCTAAAAAACCTAAAGTCCTTCATGAATTATTTCATACCCCTATGATTAGTCATGTTATAAAAGCAGCAGAATGTTGTGGTACAGAATCATTATGCATTGTTGTAGGACACAAAGCAGAAGAAGTAAAAAAAGCAATTTCAAATGACAATATATCATTTGTACTACAAGAACAACAGCTTGGTACAGGTCATGCTGTGATGCAGGCAATGGATTTTTTAGAAGATGATAAAAACATATTAATATTATATGGAGATACTCCTCTTATTACAAAAGAGAGTCTACAAGAATTATTAGCATTTCATGAGAAAGAAAACAATAGTGTATCTATTGTTTCTGCCATAGTAGAAAATCCTTCAGGATATGGTCATATTATAAGAGATGAAAAAGGTAATTTCTTAAAAAACATAGAGCATAAAGATGCTTCCGAACAGCAAAAACAAATTAAAGAAATTAATACTGGTATTTACTGTTTTAAAGGCTCTGAATTAAAAAAAGCATTATCTAAATTGACAAACCATAATACACAAGGAGAATATTATTTACCTGATACATTAGAGATTATATTGCAGTCTAGTGGCAGAGTAAATGCTCTTGTTACAACAGATGCTGATGCATTTTTTGGTGTCAATTCTCGTGTACAATTAGCAGAAGCTACTGCAATTATGCAAAATAGAATCAATCAAAAACATATGGAAAATGGTGTTACAATTATAGCACCTCAAAGCACATGGATTGATGCAAATGTAGAAATTGGTCAAGATACTATTATACAACCTAACACTATAATAGAAGGTAATACTATAATAGGAGAAGATTGTATGGTTGGTCCAAATACAAAATTAACAGATATGGAAATAGGCAATGGTGTACAAATACAATATACTTCTGCTACTAGTTCTTTCATAGGAAACAATGCAATAGTAGGACCTTTTGCATATATTCGTCCAGATTGTCATATTGGTGATGGTGTAAAAGTAGGCGATTTTGTAGAAGTGAAAAATTCTACTGTGGGAAATGGCACAAAAATACCTCATCTTACTTATATTGGTGACACAGATGCAGGAGAAAAAATCAATTTTGGTTGTGGTAGTATTACAGTAAATTATGATGGTAGTAAAAAACACAGAACAGTTGTAGAAGATAACGTATTTGTAGGCTGTAACACAAATTTAGTTGCTCCAGTTACTGTTAAAAAGGGTTCTTATATTGCTGCTGGCTCTACTATTACAAAAAATGTTCCCGAAGATGTATTGGCTGTCGCAAGGGCAAGGCAACAAATTATTGAGGGTTGGTCAAAAAAACATTGATTTTAGTGAAATATGTTGAAATATGCTTTCATTTGATGTAATATAGAAATGTATTTACTTTTGCCATATTATATGGCTTTGACACTATTGAGCAAAGAAAACCATAGGGGGATACAAGAAATGACTTACAACTGCAATAGCGATATTAAAATTTTTGCCTGTAATTCTAACAAAGACTTGGCTGAAAAAATCGCAAAAGATTTAGGATTGACAGTAGGAGATTCTGAAGTACAAAAGTTTAGTGACGGAGAAATTTTTGTCAAAATTAATGAAACAATTCGTGGTGCTGATGTTTATATTATTCAATCCACTTGTGCACCAGTCAATGACAATTTGATGGAACTGCTTATTATGATTGATGCTATGAAAAGAGCATCAGCAGGCAGAATTAATGCAGTCATACCATATTATGGCTATGCTAGACAAGATAGAAAAACACGTGCAAGAGACCCTATCAGTGCAAAATTAGTTGCAAATTTAATTACTTGTGCTGGTGCAGACAGAGTTTTAACAATGGATTTACACTGCGCACAGATTCAAGGATTTTTTGATATTCCTGTTGACCATCTTTTGGGAGCACCTCTTTTAGTAAAACATTATCATGAAAAATTCAATCATGTAGATAATATTGTTGCGGTATCCCCAGACTTAGGTAGCGTAGGCAGAACAAGAAATTTTGCGGAAAAAATGAATATTCCTCTTGCAATTATTGACAAAAGAAGACCAAAAGAAAATGTTAGCGAAATTATGAATATCATAGGCGATATTAAAGGAAAAAAAGTAATATTAATTGATGATATGATTGATACTGCTGGTACAATTACAAATGCTGCAAATGCATTAAAAGAAAGAGGCGCAGAAGAAGTATATGCTTGTTGTACTCATGCCGTTCTTTCTGGACCAGCAATAGAAAGAATCGAAAATTCTGCTATAAAAGAATTGATTGTATTAAATACTATTACATTGCCTCCAGAAAAACGTATTTCAAAAATAAAAGAATTGACAGTAGCAGATATATTTGCTGATGCTATCAATAGAATTCATGAAGGCATTTCTGTATCAAAATTATTCGATATTGAAATTAATTCTTAATATCGAATTTATTACAAATATAAATAAACAGCATAGTGATTTTACTATGCTGTTCTTGCTATTTTATTCTATACACTTATATATATCATACGGAAATATAAGCGATTCATTTGTTTTTTGAAATGTCATAGTTTAATTATGATATCAAATGATGATTTCTTATAAGTAATGAATTGATTTTGAAAATAATCTTTTGTATGACTTGACAAAAAATAGCTATCATTTGATTGTTTTTCAAATATTCCTTTTATATGCATATTATTATAGTAATCAAATATATAAAATGCGTTATTATCAGCATCAACTACAATGCTTATTCTATTATATGTATCACAATGGTATGTTCCCATAAAGCGATTGCTTATATTAATATCTGTAGAATACATTATTATATAGAAAATAACAGCTATCAATATCATAAATAATAATACTATGTATTTCTTTACATTATTCATATTCGTTCTCTATTTATATAAATACATTCATAATATCATAGCCATATTTTTTTGTCAAAATACTGCTTGATTGACAATAACATATTACTCTACTATGAAAAATTTTTCAGTAGCTTTATTTTTTTTATAATACTGTTATTTTTTTGGCTTATTACAATAAAAAATAACAATTTTTACTATAATTACTTTATTTTGTTGCAATATAAATTTTTTATTCCTCATGCAGTTTGTATAAAAATATTACATATTTTTTATAAAAAAACAGAAAATTATTATAATAAATTGTATTTTTTTGTCACTCATAAAAAAAACTGGTGAAAAAATAGATTATTTTTGTAAAATATATTGACAAATTTATAAAAATATATTATATTGTTAAAAGTAAGACAAGCAAAGCGCAGAATGATATATGTAAAAAGAAAATAATTTATTGAAAAAGATATTGTTTCTATCTTTTTCTAAAATCAACTTATTCAATTTATTAATTTATATTTTAGGAGGAATTTGATATGAAAATCGCATTTTTCGACACAAAACCTTATGACAAAATAGCTTTTGACGCTGTTTCTAAAGAAATGGGTTATGAAATAACTTATTTTGAAGAAAGATTAACTCCAGCAACAGCAGATAAAGCAAAAGGTTTTGATGCTACTTGCAGTTTCGTAAATGACGAAGCAAATGCAGACGTTATACAAACATTAAAAGATGGCGGCATTAAAGTTATGCTTTTAAGATGCGCTGGTTTTGACAGTGTTGATTTAGAAAAAACAAAAGAATTAGGTATTCCTGTATTAAGAGTACCAGCATATTCTCCAGAGTCTGTTGCAGAACACGCTGCTGCTTTGCTTCAAACTGTAAACAGAAATACTCATTTAGGTTCTAACAGAACAAAAGAATTTAATTTCAATATTACTGGCTTAATGGGTGTTGCTCTTGTTGGTAAAACAGCTGGTGTAGTAGGTACAGGTAAAATTGGTAAATGTGCTGTAAACATATTAAGAGGATTTGGTATGAAAGTTATCGCTTATGATGCTTTTCCAGACAAATCCAGTGATATCGAATATGTAACATTAGATGAATTATATGCAAAATCTGATGTAATTACATTACACTGCCCATTGTTCCCAGAAACAAAACATATGATCAACAAAGACTCTATTGCAAAAATGAAAGATGGAGTATTATTAGTAAACACTTCCAGAGGTGGCTTAATCAATACTGAAGATTTATTAGCTGCTGTAAAAGCTGGAAAATTCAGAGGTGTAGGTCTTGACGTTTGTGAAAAAGAACATGAATATTTCTATGAAGACAGAAGCAACATTACAGACAAAGACCCTGTATTGCAAGAATTATTACAAAATGAAAGAGTTGTATTAACAGGTCATCAAGCATTCTTCACAGAAGAAGCTTTGAGAGCGATTGCTGAAGTAACATTAGGAAACTTGAAAGCATTTGTTGATGGTGCTGAATTAGTAAACCAAGTAAAATAATATTACTATAAAATAAGGACAGAGATAATATCTCTGTCTTTTCCATTTTTAATAATATTAATTATATAAATCTTACTGCTGTACCATATACCATTACTTCTGCTGCTCCCTGCATAATAGAAGAAGAAGTATATCTTACATTTACAACAGCATCTGCTTTCATTTGTTTTGCCTCTTCTATCATTCTTTCTGTAGCCAAAGTGCGTGCCTGATTCATCATATCTATATAAGAATTTAATTCTCCACCTACTAATGTTTTTAATCCTTGTGTAATATCTCTACCAATATTTTTTGTTTGTATACTGCTTCCCTTTGCAATACCTAACATTTCTAAATTTTTCCCAGAAATATAATCTGTACTCACTATCAACATAGTAATTCCTCCTTAAAAATAACAATATTTTCTATATAAATAGTATTTCAATATTTATTATAACATAATAGTCTGACACTCCCACGCCTAAAGGCATGGGGTTCTTAATTACATAAACTTCTAAATATACTCGAAAGCATATAAAACTAATCTACTTCATTAAGACTTTCACTATCAAAGATACCATTGTATCCATTAGCGATAGTATAAGGCTCGCGTCAAAACCTTTTATTTTCATGGTTTTATTATACCATTTCTTGTTCATAAAAGCAATATTAACATATACTAATCAAATATTGAAATAAAAAAAATGCTTTCATACCACCCCTTTAGGGGTGGGCTTTTCGCATTTAGCTTGTAATATTGTCAGTTATGTTATTCAAATATTAACACATTGCTGTATTGTTATATATTATGGTATAATATCAGCAATCAACTTTGATAAGGAGGTACTTATGAGAAAAGTAATTTTATATATTGCTATGAGTGTTGATGGATACATAGCAGATAATAATGGTGGGGTAAACTGGCTAAATCAAAATGAAGAATATATTGATAGTTATTCTTCATTTATCAATCATATTGATACTGTCATTATGGGTTGGAATACATACCATCAAATTGTTACAGAATTATCTCCAACAACATGGATATATTCCAATTTAATCAGTTACATCATTACACATAAAAATATTACTTCAACAGAACAAATTATATTTTATAATGAAAATCCATGTAACTTAGTAAAACACCTATTAACACAAAATGGTAAAAATATTTGGATTTGTGGTGGAGCAAATATTGTTCAGCAACTTATGAAACAAAATTTAATTGATGTTTATTATATTTCAATTATTCCAACTATATTAGGAAATGGCATTCGTCTTTTTGAATCCATAAATCATTGTATTAATTTGCATTTATTAAAAACACAAAACAATAATGGAGTGATTGAACTTATTTATGAAAAAAAATAAATATATTATCAAATAATAAATATAGTTATTTGTACTCACAAAAAAATAAAAATATAGGAAAATTAACTTTTAAAAAATTTTAATATCTTATGGTACTTTTTTGTTTTAAATGACTATCTGGCGTGACACAAACCTGCAAGCTTTTTTCAAAAAAAACTTGGTAAAAAACTTTAAATCGCCTATGGCGAACAAAAATTGATTTGCGTGATGAAAATACATAATGCATTGACAGTTTATAAAAAGTATACTAAAATGACAAAATAGCATTATAAATAAAAGAAAGGATTGAAATAAATGAAAAAAGCAATCAATTGTTTAATAGCAGCAATACTTGTTATATCCACTGCTGCTTGTTCTGCAAATGCAGAATCTAATACGCCCACAGAACAAGGAACACAACAAAATAATGAAAACGCTGTACTTTTACAGTCACAAATGCCCAAAGAAGGCGATGAAATCGCTATTATTCAAACAAATAAGGGCGAAATTCGTATACAATTTTTTCCAGAACAAGCTCCAAAAGCTGTTGAAAATTTCAAAACTCATGCAAAAGAAGGTTATTTTGATAGTTTAATATTTCATAGAGTAATAAATAATTTTATGATACAAGGCGGTGACCCTACAGGCACTGGTGCTGGTGGAGAAAGTATATGGAAAAAGGATTTTGAAGATGAGCCATCTAATGAATTATACTTTTTTAGAGGTGCTCTAGCAATGGCAAATAGAGGTCCTAATACAAATGGAAGTCAATTTTTTATTGTACAAAACAACAGTGTTGCAGAACAAATGCTTCAATTATTGAAAGAGTCCAAAACAACAGAAAATGATGGCGATAATATGGGCATTTATTTAGGAGAAAAATTTATTAGCATTAATGAAATGAAAAATGCTTTTACAGATACAGCATTAGATTTTTATGAACAAAATGGAGGTTCTATTGAACTAGAATCTGTATTTTCTGGTAGCGTATACACTATATTTGGACAAGTATACAGCGGACTGGATACTGTAGATGCGATTGCTGTTTCTGAAACAGATTCCTCTGATAAACCTGTAGAAGATATTATTATTGAAAAAATTACAATAGAACAATATCATACCGATAAATGATAATAATAAGGACAGTATTTTTACTGTCCTTATTTATTGTCAAAAAAATTTAATTATTAACTTTATTATATTTGATATGAAATATATACTATTTTTAGTAATTTTTTTATGTTTTGCTTTTTTAAATATAGTACTAAAAGCAATTATTTATTTTTTAAAAATAACTATTCAAATAATAAATAGTATGATATAATAAATATCAATAGTATAAATATAGTGGCTCTATTATAACAAAAAGGAGGAATTTTCATGAAAAATATGTTATATGGCATTGGCTTATTGATGAGTGGAAGTATTGGTATTGGTTGTTGTATCATTGCAACATACCAAAATGAAATGTTATCTAATATCAGTATATTTGATAGAATACTTTATGCTGATATGGCAATACCCTTTTTATTATTTTGTGCTTTAGCAATCATTGGCTTTATTGTTAGTACAAGGGAATATTCTAATCAAAATCATTCATAAAATTACTTTGCAATATTTGTTTTTTATCAATCATTTTTATTTCACTTAATAAACAAATATTGAAAAAGGGCAATATCTATTTATCATTTGCCCTTTTTATCACATCAATTATTTTGTTTTGATAATAAAATTTCTTGCAACTGACTAACTGTAACAAATACAATTCCTTGTTGCTCTAATACTGGTGCTAATTCTTTTATTGCTGCTACTGTAATATTGCCTCCTTCTGGACCAACATGACCAATTCCTATAGCATAACCCTTTTCTTTTGCAACTTCTGCTGTTTGCATTAACTGTTTTTTTACAACATTTACATCATCTGTACTATCTAAAAATACATCTCTTTTTAATATAGATACACCTTTTTTATGACAAACTGCATCTCCCACTGAGCCTTCTGTCGTCATACTATCTACAAAAATCAATTTTTTTTGCGCAATAACATCCATTACAGCCGAAAAACATCTTTCATTTTCCATAATAGCAGAACCCATATGATTATTCATACCTGTTGCCCCTTTTACAATGGAAATTGCTTGTTCAACACACTGCTTAATTTCCTTATCAGACATAGATGTAAATACAGCCTTATCCCCTACCCATTCTTTTTTTCCTGTTAAAGATTCCATAGGCATATGTATAATCATTTCCTTTCCAGCAGATTGCAATTTTTCAACATTTTCTTCTGAATTGCTCGAAAATGGCATAACTGCTGCTGTAAAAGGTACATCTAATGCTATCATATCATCTGTACCTTCTCCATTGTATCCAAAGTCATCAATTACAATAGCAATATAGCTTTTAGGATAAGCATCTGCCAAAACAGTTTTTGATTTTGGCTGAAATGTTTTTGCAACATACAAAATACAAAAAAATACAAAAAAATAGAAAAAACACTTTTTTATTATTTTTTTTGCTTCTAGCACTACAAACATATTACTTTCCTCCAAATATTACAGTTAATATATATTTATAGATAGAAAGCAATATTATGACAATTATTCTATGATATTATTATGATTTTGCAAAACAAAATTTTTCAATCGCATAAGCAACGCCATCTTCATCATTTGACAATGTAACAAATTTTGCTTTTTGTTTTACTTCCTGTTCGCCATTTGCCATAGCAATACCATAGCCTGCCTCTGCTATCATTTCTAAATCATTTCCGCCATCTCCAAACGCCATAACCTCTGACATATCTAATCCTATTATACGGCAAAGCCCTTTTAATCCATCTCCTTTGTTTGCTCCTTTATTATTTAATTCTATATTTTCTCCTAATGAAGATGTAATTGCAATATCATTTACAGAACACAGACATTGCAGTAATTCTGCTCTTAATTCTGATGTAATCCAAGGCAAATTAATCTTTTCTACACCATTTTTATTTTGTTTTATAAATTCTTCCATATCCTCCACAGCTAATTTTTGTATACCATAAAAATTACGAAAAACAGGCAATATATGAAATGTATCAATACAATCCAATATTTTTTTTTCAAAATAGCCATATCCATCTATATAAAATTCCTTAATACAATGCACATTTTTGATTGCTCTATAAATTTCTAATGCTTTTTCTACACTCATAAAATTGGTATAAATAGGATTTTGCTCCCCTACACGATATACAGCAGCACCATTAGAAGAAAGAACATATTTTACACCAGGTAAATTTTTTACAGATTCTGGTAATGTACTATAAACACGTCCTGTTGCTGGAACAACAAAAATACCTGCTTTCATTGCTTTTTCTAATGCCTTTTTATTTTCCTCAGATAACTCACTTTTACTATTCATAAGTGTGCCATCCATGTCTAGTGCAATCAATTTAATGCTCATATGATAACTTCCCCCTCTGTTATTGAAAACAATTCATTTATATGGCTGATAGAAACAACATATTTTCTATAATTAGCAGTTCTTTCATCTTTTTGCAATGTATTACAGATATCATATTTTTCCCAAAAATGCATAGGAAATGCCTTTTTTACTGTTACTGTTTTCATAATATAATCTAAACCTAATATATAATGTTCTTGTAATCTTGGGTCTACTGGTATAAAGGCAACATCTATTGTAACATTTTTCATTTTATCAATTTCCTTTTTATACATACCTGCAATACTCTTATTAAAATTATCGCTTTCTCCATTCCAATGCCACCAATTTAAATCTCCTGCATGATATATTATTTTATTATCTGCATTTACTAAAAACGCAACTCCTTCATCATTAGAATGGAATGTTTCTACAACAATATCGTCAATATGATAAGTATTACAAAAATGTACTTTATGCACATTCTGAGCCATTCTTAATGGTGTGATATCATCAGATAATATATATTGTATTTCTGGTATTGTTTTTTGCCATTCAAATATTACTCTATCATAATGGTCTTGATGAAAATGTGAAACAAATACAAATATCTTTTTATCACTATATTTTGAAATGTCTATAAAATTGTATTTTTCATTTTCTGTAAAGTAATCAAATATCAAACAATGTTTTTCTGTTTCTACCATAAATCCACTATGATGAAAATAAGTAACTTGCAACATAATCATCATTCCTTTTATCATTCTAAATCTATTTTCTTTTTTTGTTTCTTTCTTTTTCTAACAGCTTCTGTCAATAAATATTCAATTTGTCCATTGATGGAGCGAAAATCTTCTTCTGCCCATTGTGCTAATTCCTTATATAGTGTAGGCGATAGCCTTAAAGGAATTTGCTTTTTACTATTTTCTTTTTCCACCAAGCTATCTCCTTCTTTTTTAATATTGTATCATTTTAGTATATAGAACCTGAATTAACAACAGGCTGTGTATCCTTATTACTACAAAGCACTACCAAAAGATTAGAAACCATTTGTGCTTTTCTTTCTTCATCTAAATCTACAATATTTTGTTCTCCCAATTTTGATATTGCCATTTCTACCATGCTAACTGCTCCTTCTACAATCATTTTTCTTGCATCAATAATAGCAGAGGCTTGTTGTCTTTGTAACATAACAGCCGCAATTTCTGGTGCATAAGCAAGATGTGTAATTCTTGCCTCTAATATGGTTAATCCTGCAATTTCTACTCTTTGCTGTATCTCTTTTTTTAAATTTTCTGCAATTTCTTGAGAAGAGCCTCTTAAACTTTTTTCATCTCCACCTTCTGCTACATCATAGGGATATAATCTTACAATATCACGTAATGCAGAATCGCATTGTATAGAAAGAAATTCTTGATAATTATCTACATGAAAAACTGCTTTTGCAGTATTTGTTATTTTCCAAGTTACTGCAATTCCTATAATAATTGGATTACCTAATTGGTCATTTATTTTTTGTTTTTCATTATTTAACGTCATTGTTTTTAATGATATTTTTTTACTCATTTTTTTAGATGTTCTTACACTCACGCTTCCAGTATTACCTATTTCTGTGGAGATACTGCTTTCTTGTTTATTTTCCGATGCTGGATTAATGGCAGAGCAAAAAGGATTTACAAAAAATATTCCTTCTCCTTTCAATGTGCCTACATATTTTCCAAACAACGTCAATACAAGTGCTTCATTTGGTTTTAATATTTTTATGCCTAAAAATAGTATAATATCAATCACACATAAATATAAAGTACCAAATATAAGCAACATCACACCTAAAAAAATATAATAATGAGGCAATTTAGAAGCACATAACGTCATTCCCACAGATATAGCTACAATAGATAATATCATTAGTATAATATTTAATATCAATATAGCCAAACCATTTTTTGCTTTTAATTCTTTTTCTTCATAATAATAGCACTGCTTTTTTTCCATAAAAAACTCCTCCTTTATATATTATTATAATATAAAAATAATATCATAATGATATCAATAAAGCAATTAAAAATTCGACAAAATATTACTACCATATATAAAAAATATGAGCAAGCACTTTACATTTTTATATGCTTACTCATATCTAATATATACTATTTTGCTATTTTTCTTCTCATAGAATTTAATATTGCAATAAATGCCACGCCTACATCAGCAAATACAGCAAGCCACATTGTTGCAATACCCAATGCACCTAATATCAAAACAATCGCTTTGACACCTAAGGCAAAAATAATATTTTGATTTACAATTTTATTCGTATTTCTAGCAATCACAATACCATCTTCTATTTTACTAATATCATCATTCATTATTACAACATCAGCAGCTTCAATCGCTGCATCTGAGCCAATTCCTCCCATTGCTATACCAATATCTGCTCTAGCCAAAACAGGTGCATCATTAATACCATCACCAACAAATATCACTTTACCTATATCTTTTTCTTTCAAAATATCCTCCAACAGCTCTACTTTATTTTGAGGCAATAATTCTGAATAACATTTATCTAGTGCCAATTCATTACTGATTTGATTCGCTGTGGTATGATTATCTCCTGTAAACATAACAGCATTTTTAATGCCAAGCAATTTTAATTTTTGTATTGCTTGTTTACTTCCTTGTTTTATACTATCTGCTACTACAACACTACCTATAAAATGACCATTTTCTGCTACATATACAATACTGCCTATTCCTGTATATGGTTCATAATTTATAGAAAACTTTTTCATTAATTTTTCATTTCCAGCTAATATTTGTTTGCCATTTATGTTGCAGCAAATACCATGCCCACCAATTTCTTGATACTGTTCTAATTCTTCGGTTATTGTGCCATATTCTTTTTCATACCGATTCACAATAGAACTTGCAATAGGGTGATTAGAATTTTTTTCTGCTTTTGCAGCAATTTCTAATACTTTTTGTTCTGTACTATTTTTTGCTGTATTAATACGCACTACTTCAAATACTCCCTTTGTCAAAGTACCTGTTTTATCAAATACAATGGTGTCCACGTCTTTTAAAGCATGAATGTAATTACTGCCCTTTACAAGTATTCCTCTTTTAGACGCTTCTCCAATACCTGAAAAAAATCCCAAAGGTACAGAAAGCACCAAAGCACAAGGACATGATATTACAAGAAATATTAGTGCTCTACTTAACCACATTTGAAAAGAGTCGCCTGTTAATAAAGGAGGTACAACAGCAAGCAAAACCGCTGCGCAAACTACAAAAGGTGTATAAATCTTTGCAAATTTTGTAATAAACTGTTCTGTTTTAGATTTTTTGGACGTAGCATTTTCTACCATTTCCAATATTTTTACAACAGTAGACTCTCCAAAAGCCTTTGTTACTTGTATTTTCAACAAACCATTAATATTTAAACTACCACTATATACATTTTCTCCTATTGAAACACTTACTGGTAAAGATTCTCCTGTTAAAGCAGAAGTATCTAATTCTCCACTGCCTTCTGCTACAATACCATCTAATGGTATTTTTTCTCCTGCTTTTACAACAATATAATCTCCTATATTTACTTCTGAAGGTTCTACTTTTTCTGTTTGCTGACCAATTACCAAATTTGCATAATCTGGTCTAATATCCATAAGCCCTGCAATAGATTTTCTGGAGCGGTTTACAGCATAAGATTGAAATGTTTCACCAATTTGATAAAACATCATAACAAATACAGCTTCTGCCATTTCTCCTAAAAAAATAGCACCCACTGTTGATATAGACATTAAAAAATTTTCATCAAAAATTTGCCCTTTTTTGATATTTTTGATTGCTCTCCATAAAACATCATATCCAAAAATAATATAGGACAGTATAAACAAAACAAATGATATATGATTTTGTTTAAATAATACTGCTCCTAAAAAAAATAGTATTCCTATGCTAAAACGAATGATTGTGCGTTTAAAATCTTTTTGAAACTCTGATTGCTCTATTGCTTTTGTATCCATATTTTGTTGTTTTGACAACATAGAAACAATAACATCTGGCTCATGACGATGAGCAATTTCTGTAATATCTTTTAATAATTGTTCAGAAGATATATTATAGTCTGCTTTTACCTCCATCTGTTGTTTAAGCAAATTAATTATAGCATATTTTACATTGGGTAATGCTTTTGTATTTTGTTCTATTTCTCCTGCACAATGAGCACAATCTAATCCCTTTAAGCCAATATAATATATTTTCTGCTGTTGTTCTATAAAAACTTCTACATCTGGCTCATATTTATGAACAATTTCTGTAATTTGAGGAAGTAATGTTTCCTCAAAACAATCATCACTTTTTTCTGCTGATAATTCTTGTTTGATTAAATTGATTTGCGGATTTTGTAATTGTTTTAATTTTTTAATATCTGTTGTAATTTTTTCTGCACAATGTGGACAGTTTAATCCTTTCAATTTGATTTTAATACTGTTTTCCATAACAATACCCTCTTTCTTGTTCATATGTTCCTATGAATAACTATTCATATATATAATATTTTATTGGGCTGTTTATTTCAAACAGCCCTTATTTTAATAATATGATTACAATAAATAAAATGATTATTCTACATATCCCTTTTTGTGACAAATATGACTCATGCCTTGTTCCAAAACAACTTTTATGTGTTCATCATCTAAAGAATAAAATACTGTTTTTCCTTCTTTACGATATTTTACTAAATCATTCTGGCGCAATACGCGCAGTTGATGTGATACAGTTGATTGATTCATTTTTAAGCATTCCGCAATATCTCCTACACACAATTCTTTATCTAATAACAAACGTAATAATTTAATACGAGTACTATCACCAAATACTTTAAAAAATTCTGCAACATCATGAATAAAATCATTTTGTAATAGTTCTTGTTCTTTATCTGTTTCATCAGTATATTGACATACTTTTTGTTGTTCCATAGGTATTTGCCTCCTATTACTGTTTCACATCATATATGAATATATGTTCATATTATAATATTTTTTATGATTTGTCAATACTTAATCAAATTATTTTTCTAATGTTTGATATATCCAGCGCAATAAAAAGCGATAAACTTGTTTTTGAAATGTTTCTTGTAATAATTCATGTCGTCCACCTGTATACAATTTCATTTCTACATTTTCACAGCCCGCATTTTGAAGCCAATGATATACCTTTTCTACACCTTTTCCATAATCTCCTACAGGGTCATCTTTTCCAGAAATCAATAACATTGGTAATGTTTTAGGCATTTTTTCTGCCCACTCTTTACAAGATACTTGTTTTAAAAGTAAAAATAATTCTCTATATCCAGCATAAGTAAATACAAATCCACATTTTTCATCTTTTAAAAATGCGTCAACTGCTTCTTCATTACTTGAAAGCCAATCATAATTTGTTCTTTTTGGTGCAAATTTTACATTAAAAGCTCCAAAAGCAAGGCGACTTACAGAATATCCTCTTGCTTTTGCTCCTTTCAGTACAGCACCCTCTTTACTGAGCAATATAGCAATATCTAAAAAAGGATTTCCTCCGCTTGTTCCCATAAATATTGCACCAGATAACTCATTTCCCCAATTTGCACAAAATTCTCTTGCTAAAAAAGAACCCATACTATGCCCAATCAAAAAATAAGGTAATCCACCAAATTTTTGTTTTACAAATGTCATAACATATCTCATATCTTCTATGAGATACATCCAACTGCCTTCTTCTTCTCCAAAAAATCCTCTGTCTTCCCAATGCTCAACAGAACGCCCATGTCCTGTATGGTCATTACCACATACAATAAAACCTTGTTTTGCTAAAAATGCTGCAAATTTTTCATATCTTAAAATATGTTCTTCCATACCATGAGCAATTTGTATAATTCCTTTGTATTTTACAAAACCATCTGCTGTCCATACACAACCATATAATAAATGTCCATCTCCTTTTGCTGGAAATGTAAATTCTTTTCTTGTTACCATATACTGATTCCTCCTTTTATTCATCAATCTATTTGTAAATACTACAATACAAAATTCATTTTCAAATATATATATTATATTTGATTAAAAAATTTGATTAAAAAATAATATATGACTGTTTTATCATTAGTATAGCAATTTTTTTTAAAACAATTATAAAAAAGAAAGCACAAAGTGCTTTCTTCAGATTGTATAAAAAACTTTGTTTTTATTATTATCGTGTTTACCACAATATCAATATACTGCAAAAAGCATTTTATTAATTATCAAATATTTTTTTATATTACCCCTCTATTTCTGCTAAATATTTCAAAAAAGCATATGTTGTTGTTGCCATATTTCTATACCCATGCATATTAGGGTGTGTTGTATCAGATACTTTCATAGGCTGTGATTTATCTATGGATTCTGTCCATTTAAAATTCATAGAAGGATTAATTGCCATAGAAATTGCTGACAAATAAATACCATCTAATTCTCTATTGCTATATTGCTCAATCAATGTTTTTGTAAATTCTAAACGCGTATTTTTTGCACCATCTGTACTTTCTATTGAAAAAAGCATTGTTGGTATATTCAATATAATTTTAGTATTAGCATTATATTGATGTATACTATTAAATATTGTATCAAAATAGTGTATAATTTCGTCATGGCTATTATGTCCCACTACATTTAAATCATTTACACCAATGCTCACTACTACATAATCTATATTATCATATCCATTATTTTTCATATAATATGAAAAATCAAATTTTCCATTATTCAAAAAAGGATTTGTGAAACCATATTTTGTTGTTTCATTGCAATAGTCATAAGCTGACCAACCACCTCGTCCTTCATGTTTATTTTGTTCTGTGCCTCTTGTACCAATCAATTTAATATTCATATCATCATTTTTAAACAATTCTAAAACACAATTTGTATATGCATTTTCATTAATCAAACTGTCTCCTAAAAACAATACCGTTTTTTCCAATCCAGCGCCTGATTGTTTTTTTACTTTTATAATTTCCGTAGATGCCTTTACACTATTATCATTTTCTAGTGCAAGTGTCATAGGAGAATCTGTTTTTAAAAGAGAAATGCCTTGTTGTGTATTGATACTATTTCCATTTTTATCTATCAAAACAATGCTGTCTACTGCTCCATTAATAAGGGCATTATCAGGATATTGTATGATATCAACGCCTTCTACTACTGGTGTATATGCTGTTAATATCAATTCCTTTTGCTGTATACAATTATCATTGATACCTGTTGTACTGCTGTCAAATCCATATACCCCTTCAACTGGTGCTTTTAATTTTGATAAATTAATTTTGATTTCTGCTGAGGCAGTAGCAGGAGCATTTTCTCTTGCTTCTAAACGTATTTCTGCTGGTTTACTTGACAAAAAATCACTTTTATCATAACGAATTTCACCATAAAAACGATGATTCTGGTCATTTTTAATAGAAAGTCCTAATGTATCTCTGTTTGTAGCAATATTCATAACATAAAAACCACTTTGATCTGTTTCTCCATAAATTTTAATGTCAGTAACAGCAGAAAGAAATTGATTCATAATATCATTTCCTGTTTGTTTTACTATAAATAAATTTTGATTTAATTCTGTTTCTGCCATAGTACTAATTTTTGTATCTGTATCCAAAAAGCCAACACTTTGCCAATCTATATCATTTAATTTATATTGTACAGATTCCTCAAAAGGCTCAAATTGACATTCTTCTAAAGCATACAAAAATTTTACTGGTGTACCAGCGTCATGTTGTGCTTTCAAATATGCTGATAATGTTTCTATGGTAGACATATTTTTGACGTTCATTGTACGCATATATATTTTTTCTCTATTCTCACTAAAAGAAATACCATCATATATATTTTTTAATTGTGATTCTAGTAAATGCACATCAAAATGAGTACAAAGACCATTTCTTGCTAACACTTTTTCTGGTGCAGTACACTCAAATATTGTTGTATTTTTATTATAAAATTTACCTTCTTTTACTTTTTGCCAATCTTCTGTACCATTAAATATTTTTAATCCCACATTTCTTTCTACTCCCCAAGTACCATTTTTACATACAATTTTATCAGCATAAGCATCTGATAATTTATATAAGGGGCGAGAAAGAGGTATTTCCATCATACCATTTTTATGTAAAAAGCGTATAGAACCGCTTTCTCCTAATCCTTCTATTTTTGCCGGATTGTAAGGATTGATATTATATATTGTAGAAGATTTTTTAACCGTTGCTTTTCCTTCTATAAATATAGGAGATGTATATACTTGATTTTGTTGTTGTATAACTTCATCATTTTGTGTTAATTCTTGCGCTAAAACAGTAGTACTTGCTAGAATACAAGCCATACATACTGCAATGATATTTTTATATCGTTTCAAAAAAATTGCCTCCCTTATTATTTTCTGCATTATGATTCATTATAGTACAAGCACGCCAAAAGCACAACCACAACATTTTTAGAATATATTGTAAAATTATTTTTTTTCAAACATCTGTAATATTTTGATACATTATGTATATTTATCAATGTGTTATGCTATATATTTTTTATAACTGCTCCTTTCATTATTAAAATATTATTGCTATAATAATATTATAATTTCTATTATTTCAAGACACATTCGTAATAAAAAAATTTAATATCATTAAGGAGGCTTTTGACATGAAAAAAAAATTACTATCTTTTTTATTCAGTATCTGCTGTATACTTGTATTACCTATTAATGCATTTGCTGTAAATACAGAAACAGAACAACAACAAAAAGAGCAAAAAACAGTGATAGCAAAACAGATTACAATTTCTGAAAAAGAATTTGCCAATATAGAAAAATTACAGATTTTTTGGGCAAGAGGACAAGTTACTATAAACAAATCTCCAGATAAAAATGTTTATATTACAGAAAAATCATATATTAAGCCAAAAGAAAGTGAAACAGTAAGCACTTTTATTAAAAATGATACACTTACTATAAATGATAATAATTCACTTCCTTATTTATCTATAAAGGGCTTTGTAGATACAGAACAACTTCAAAAATTATTGAAAGAATATTATAATACGGAGTATGATTTAGAAATATCACTCCCGGAAAAACAATATAAAGAATTTTATTTTAAAACAACAAATGCAGATTATATATTAGAAAATCATACTATTGATACAATGATATCAGAAACAGTAAATGGTACAGTAGAATACAAAAATATAAAAGCAAATAACATAAATTCCAACAGCATAAATGGTAATATTCTATTACATTCTGATGTTCAATCACAACAATATTATCTAAAATCTGTAAATGGTAATATTGATGCTGTTTTTTCTGTATTTCCTACATCATTATTTACAAATACCGTTAATGGAAGTATTACATTAACATTACCTGAAAATGATGGCTTTAGTATCAGCAAAAGTAAATTAAAAACAACAAAAAACTTAAACAGTTCTTTTTCTTTAAAAGATGCAAATAATAAAAAAATATATAAAAATGGTAAAATAGTATTAGATATTGTTTGTATCAATGGTAGTGTTACATTAAAAAAACTTGAAAACATATAATATATTTTTGACAAATATACATACATCTTGTAAACTAATATTGTTTCAAAATATTAAATTAGAAAGGTGTGTGTATTTTTATGGAAGAAAAAAGTATCATGCGTTTATTAGAACATGAAGATACTTCAAAATTATTATTTCAAAAAGCAAATGAACTTTTGCATGACCAAAATAATGCAGATATGATTGAAAAACTAAAAACACTCATAAATGCACTTGCAAATGTTTCAAAACTGTTCCAATGTCAAGAAAAAGAAACATTATTAAGAGAAACAAATCAACTATTACCTTTATTGAAAGCACCTTATTCTTTAAAGGCAAATGAAAAACTACAATATTGGATATTTTTATTTTTAGAAACAGTAGATGCTGAATTACTCCTCACATTAAACAACTATATTGAACTGTCAGCAGAAACAGGTAATGCATTATACGATTATATAGAGCATAGAAAAAAGTTTAAATATTATGTAGTGTTACTTGCAAATACAGCATTGCGTACAGGATATAGCTTACCAGAAAAAACATACAATATTATTATGGAAGCAGTGCAGCAACAACCAGATTTACTTGGTTATATTACTGCACATAAAGGCTATGTTTATGAACAAACACCACAAAGAACATTCCACAACTGTACCGTTTGTGGAGGAGAAGGAACACCTTATTATACTTCTTTTTCTTATTTTATGAATCATTTTGAAAATCCTTTTGAGCCTGTAAAAACATGGATAAAATGCAATCATTGTGGTAATTTATTCACTCGTAAATTTCCAGAGGAATTTTTAAAACAATGTGAACATTATGGGCTTATGTCGCCAAATATCACCCCCCCCCCGATATTTCACGATTCTGTTGTGTTTCAAAAACGAGCAGTCAGATATTAAGCATTTGGTGCAATATATTAAATGAACTGCATAAATATACAAAAGGAAAATCGCTTTTAGAAGTTGGTATTGGTACAGGAGAATTATTAGCTGTTGCTATTGAATTGGGCTATGATACCAATGCCGTAGAACTTCGTAAAGACAGAGCGCAAGAAATTGCAAATATGCTTTCTATACCAATATGGTCATGTGACTTTTTAAAATTTGAATCAGAAAAAAAATTTGATATTCTCACTATGGGAGATATCATAGAACACGTTACCAACCCAAAATTAGCATTAGAAAAGGCATATAGTCTTTTAAAAGAAGATGGTGTTTTGTGGCTTTCTACACCAAACTATAACAGTGCTTTTACTCAAATAATGAAATTTAGAGATGCTATGTGGAAAGAGCCTGAACATATCAGCTATTTTCATTTTAAAGGACTGGAAAGTTTAGCAAATGATGTTGGATTTGTTATACAAGAATATCAAGTAAGTAAGCGTTATAATGGTTCTATGGAATTAATACTTACAAAAAAATCACACACTTCATAAAAAATAAAAAAATCTTTAAAACACTTTATCAATACCCCATATTATAGTTTCTGCATACTATATCAGTAATACTATAATATGGGGTGTTTTTTTATGATAACAATTAGTCTTTGTATGATTGTAAAAAATGAGCAAGATGTCATAGCACGTTGTTTAGAAAGTGTAAAAAATATTGTAGATGAAATCATTATTGTAGATACAGGTTCTTCTGATAGAACAGTAGAAATTGCTTCTCATTATACACAAAATATATATCATTTTGATTGGATAGATGACTTTTCTGCAGCACGGAATTTTTCTTTTTCAAAAGCAACAAAAGAGTATATACTATGGTTAGATGCAGATGATGTAATACAGTCAGAACATCAAAAAAAATTTATAACATTAAAGGAAACACTGCCTCCTACTATTGATGTTGTTATGTTGCCTTATGATGTTGCATTTGATGAAAATAATCAAGCTATACATTCTTATTATAGAGAAAGACTATTAAAAAGAGAATCTAATTTTAAATGGCTTGGTGCTGTTCATGAGGCAATCCCTCCCAATGGAAATGTTGTATTTGAAAAAGCAGCAGTCAGTCACAAAAAAATGCACCCTTCTGACCCAAACAGAAATATACGTATATTTGAAAAACTACTGTCAAAAGGGCAAAAATTAGAGCCTAGACAACAATTTTACTATGCAAGAGAACTTTATTACCATAATCGATATCATGAGGCGATATCGCTTTTTAAACAGTTTTTAAAAGAACAAAAAGGCTGGAAAGAAAATAATATTAGTGCTTGTATTGATTTAGCAAATTGCTATAAACAAATCAATCAGCAACAGAAAGCATTATTATCACTTTATCAAAGTTTTTCATATGATATTCCAAGAGGAGAAGTTTGTTGTGAAATAGGAAATATATTTCTATCACATCAACAATACCAAATGGCAATATTTTGGTTTCAAACAGCTGCCGAGCAAAAGCCAGATATTTCTTCTGGAGGATTTTTTTCTACCGACTGTTATGACTATATACCATATTTACAACTTTGTGTTTGCTATGATAAATTAGGAGATTATAAAACAGCAGCAATGTATAATCAAAAAGCAAAACAATGTAAACCAAATGATAAAATTGTATTACAAAATGAAAATTATTTTAAAAACAGAGGAATATTATTATAACAATTTATTTTATAAAAATAAACAACTGCGTTTTCATTGTAAAATATAATAAAAACGCAGTTTTGATATTTTATACTTTATATTATACTAATATTTTCTTGATTACTCTATGAAAATTACCATAGCAAATACCATCTATTTCTTTATCAGAAAAACCTACTTGTTTTAATTTTTGAATAAAATCTGGTACTTTAGAACAGTCTTCTAATCCCTTTGTACAATATACATCTTGATGGGTAAATGAGTCTGATGTCTGTGATGGTAAAAACTCAAAAAAGTCAAATCCACAGCCCACATGTTCTGCTCCAATTTTATCAGCTATATATACAGCATGTTTTACAAAGTTATCAATGGTTTGTTCAGAAACTGTATTATGTATAAATTCATTAAAAGCATTGATTCCTATTACAGCATCTAAATCTCTCATTCTCAAAAGTTGCTCATCTGAAAGATTTCTTGCCACATTACAAAGTGCTTTTGCATTAGAGTGAGAAGCAATGACAGGACCTTCTACCAATTCTGTCACGTCCCAAAATGATTTTTCATTCAAATGGGATACATCTAATATCATTTTTTTATCTACTATTTTTTGTATGGCTTTTTTTCCTAGTTCCGTAATACCTCTTGTTTCATCGCCTTTTGCTCCTGTTGCCAAAGCATTTTGTTCATTCCATGTTAACATAGTGTGTCTTGCTCCTAAGTCATAATAGGTATCAATTAAATCTAAATTTTCTCCTATGGAACTTAGTCCTTCTGCACCAATTATGATATAAAATTTATTTTCTGCTTTTGCTTTTTGTATATCATCATAGTTTTTTACAATTACAAAATCTTTACTAACAGAAACTTCTTTTTTAATTGCCTCTGCAATTTCTAAAAATCTTTCATAAGGACGCGTTGTAGCATGAGGAGGGTCAATCCATATTACAAAAATACCACCTTCAATATTTCCTTTTTGTAATCTTTCTAAATGATATTTTTTAAAAATATCGCTTTCCCCTTTTAAAGAACGAATTGTAACATCTGTCCAAATATCAGAATGTGCGTCAAACACCATATGATAACCCTCTTTCTTGTTTACTATTTATATTTATGCACCTAATATTGTACCAATAAATGTACCAAAATATGTACCAATTACATAACCCATTGTACCCACAAGCATAATCGGTCCTACTAATTCTATCCAACCCTTTGAAATTGCCATAGCCACTGCTGTTGTAGGACCACCTATATTCGCATTAGAAGCTAATATGATATCCTCCAAATTAAAGCGAAATATTTTTCCAAATATAAATGTTACCAACATATTTATTGTAACAATAATTGCACAAAATACTAACAGCAAAGGAGAATTTTGTATAATTTCTATCAATGAAGCTGGCACACCAATTACAAAGAAAAATAAATAGATTAAAAATGTACCAATTTCTTGTGTACCTGCAATTTCACCAAAAATCTTAGGAAATGCAGAAGCACAAATCATAGATATTGTTGTAATAATCAAATATTGATTACCTAATAAGCCATTTATAATTGTTAAAACTACATTTGTTTTTGGAATCATTGTAGCAAATAAATCAGCAAATGCTCTGGAAATTGCCACAATAACAAATCCTGTTGCTGCTGCACACGCAATATCTTTTAAAGCGATTTCTTTTGGTTTCCAATAAGATGAGGCAATATTTTCTCCAGTACTTCCTGCCTCCATTTTATCAACATAAGGATGTTTAAAATGTTTACGGAAAAATGTTATAGATGGTATTGAAATCAATACAAAGAAATACAACGCCATTAAAAGATTATCTGCAACAGTAGCAGAAGAAACCATAGTACCAGAAACTTCAAAGGAACCTGCTAATGCTGCAAAATTTACAGTACCACCAATATAAGTACCTGTCATCATAGCAGAAATTCCAGCTAATTCTGGAATATGATTTTTTAATAAACTATACGAAACTAAAACACCTATTGCTGTTCCAAAAGAACCAGCCATAAATAATATAAACAATGAACCGCTTTCTTTACCTATTTTTCTAATATCACACTTCATTAAAAGCAATGGTATGGCAAGAGGAACAACATATCCCCAAACAACATCATATGCTGGTGCGTCTGTTGGTATGATACCAATATTACTTAATGCCATAGCCAAAACAAGAGCAATAATTGCTCCAGATGCCGTAGCTGCCCATTTATATTTCTGCTCTAAAATAATGCTGATTGTTGCTCCAGCAACTATAATCGCCCAAAGCATCCATGTATTGTCAGGACTAATTAATGGTGTACTCATAAAAACTCCTCCTTATGTTTAATATATTATTTATCCGTCAATATATTGATGATTTTTATATATTATAAAGCAATTATATAATATTGTCAACTCTATTTAAAAAATAAATGAAATAAATTTAATATATCATCAATATATTGATGATATATATATTAATATATTAAATCTATTATGCAATATTGTCAATTATCATTTATTTTATAGCAAAAAATAAAATAAATGATACAAATTACTAGTCCATTCTCTATTATTCTTACTTTAGTAATTATGATTGTAATGTGAAATTATAAATTTTATAGTATTTCTATCTATAAAAAGCAATAAATACTATAAAAAATATTGTATTTTGCACAAAATTAAAAAACAGCATTTCCATATATCATATTTTTCGTTATAATAATGGTGTAAAAAATAAAAATGATATGTTTTATCAAATATAATACAGCTACATAACTGTTATATATGGATAATGCATATTCGTGCCATATGTTGCAGTAAATTTATATATTAAATTTGCAAATACATTTGACTGTTGTTTATGTGCTTTGAAACATGATAGAAAAGGAGCGTTGCACACATGGGTGGTATTTTTGGCGTAGCATCAAAAACAGATTGTTCATTAGATTTATTTTTCGGAGTAGATTATCATTCACATTTAGGCACACGTCGTGGTGGTATGGCAGTATATGGAAAAAATGGTTTTAATCGTGCCATACATAACATTGAAAATTCTCCCTTCCGTACAAAATTTGAAAGAGATGTGGAGGAATTAAATGGTAATATCGGTATTGGCTGTATTTCTGATTATGAGCCACAACCTCTTTTAATACAGTCTCATTTAGGTAGTTTTGCCATTACAACAGTAGGAAAAATCAATAATATGCAGGAATTGATACAACACGCTTATCAAAAAGGAAATAGCCATTTTTTAGAAATGAGTGGTGGAAATATCAATCCAACAGAATTAACTGCAATATTAATCAATCAACAAGATAATATTGTAGACGGTATTCATTATGCACAAAGCTTAATTGATGGTTCTATGACAATATTACTTATGACAGAAAAGGGTATTTATGCCGCTCGTGACCGTATGGGCAGAACGCCCCTTGTAATTGGTAAAAAAGAAGAAGGATATTGTGTTTCATTTGAAAGTTTTGCTTATATCAATTTAGGCTATGAAGATGTAAGAGAATTGGGTGCAGGAGAAATTGTATTTTTAACAGCAGATGGTTATGAAGTACTTTCTCCTCCAAATAAAGAAATGAAAATATGCTCTTTTCTTTGGGTATACTATGGTTATCCTACTTCTTGTTATGAAGGTGTAAATGTAGAACAAATGCGTTATAACTGCGGAGATATGCTTGCAAAAAGAGATAATCACAGCATTGCACCAGACATTGTAGCAGGTGTTCCTGATTCTGGTATTGCCCATGCCATAGGTTATGCTAATCGTTCTGGTATTCCTTTTGCAAGACCTTTTATTAAATATACTCCTACATGGCCTCGTTCTTTTATGCCAGTAAATCAAAGTCAAAGAAATCTGATTGCTCGTATGAAATTAGTACCTGTAGAAACACTGATACGCAACAAGAGCTTACTTTTGATAGATGATTCTATTGTAAGAGGAACACAATTAAGAGAAACAACAGAGTTATTATATCAAAGCGGTGCAAAAGAGGTTCATATCAGACCTGCTTGTCCTCCTTTACTTTTTGGCTGTAAATACTTAAATTTCTCTCGTTCTAGCTCTGAAATGGATTTAATTACAAGAAGAATTATATTTAAAAACGAAGGAGAAAACGCTATAAATACATTAAGTGATTACGCAAATCCAGACAGCACAAGATATCATGATATGCTTTCTGAAATTTGTAAACAATTAAAATTTACATCTTTGCGTTATCATCGTTTAGATGATTTATTAGCATCCATAGGCATACCTGCAAATTGCCTTTGTACTTACTGTTGGAACGGAAAAGAATAAAAAATATTCTTCATTTTAATCATATTATAAACCCCCTTACTATTGCAAGGGGGTTGTTTTTTGAGAAGCGGATAAACAAGCATTTAAAAGTTTGAGAGCGTTACTTTCTAAATAGCAACATAATTGCATTCACAAAAGATAAAATTCTTTGTCAAACTTTCTTTTAAAAAAGTTTGCAGGGCACTGAATATCCGATGAACATTCAGCGTCGACTGGAGCGAAGCGTAGATCAGACAGTGCCTGCAAATAAAACAATATTCTTCTGTTAAAACCTTGGAGCTTTGCTCCAAACCTCACTCGCTTTTTGAAAAAAGCGAGACAAAAACTTTTATGGAAAACTTCGTTTTCCTAATAACAAACAAAAATAAAAATCATTTTTAAAACTACTCTTTTTGGACACTCCTGTTTCTTTAACTATTTATTAAAAAATAATGGTGTCATAGCCCAAATAGAGATACAATCTTCTTTTCGTAAATTCATATATTTATGAGGCATACTACTTTCAAAATAAACACTATCTCCTTTATTTACTTCATAATTTTGTCCATTTAAGCGTAATGTTAATGTTCCTTCCAACACATAGCCACATTCTTCCCCTTCATGAAATAATTCTTCTTTTTCATAAACTTGTCCACCTTTTAACGTTATCTTTACAAATTCTATCATATGATTAGAATCATCTGGAGAAAGTATTTGATAAATACTACTCCCATTATTTGTAATCATTAATTTATGCTGTCCTTTTTTTATAACAACATCGGTTTTTTTTTCTATATCTTCAAAAAAGAATCCAATATTGGTATCTAATGCTTTCGCAATGCGCCATATGCTGACAACTGTTGGTACAACTAAATCTCTTTCAATCTGACTGATTAAACCTGTACTGACACCCGAAATTTCTGATAACTGTAATATGCTTAATCCTTTTAATTTACGCAGTTGTTTTACTTTTTGTCCCATATTAAAATCCATGACCATTCTCCTTACAGAAAAAATTACCTTTTATTTAGTTTAACATTTTTTATATATCACTACAAGTAAAATTTTGTAACTTTACATACTACCAATTTTTTTATTCTATTATTGTTATATTTTTATAAAGCATTGCCCAAAATATATAAAAATGTATTTTTATTTTAAAAATTATAAAAAAAGTATTTGACAAGCATTACTTTTTATGATATAGTATTGCTTACAGTAGGTCAAAACTTCTGGAGAAGTACTCAAGTGGCTGAAGAGGTGCCCCTGCTAAGGGTATAGGTCGTTTGCGCGGCGCGAGGGTTCAAATCCCTCCTTCTCCGTTAAAAAGAACATCTTATTAAGATGTTCTTTTTTTTGTTATTATAATATTTTTATTGATAATACTTTCAAAAAATGATTATCAATTTAGTATAGCATTAATATAGCAAAAAAACAGGTGTCAAAACTATTTATCCGACACCTGTTTTAAAGATTGGGATATTACTATGTGCTTGCTTATAACATACCTTTTTATTTCAGTAATATTTATAAGTGTTTATTATTCATTATGCAACAATTTGTATTGTACTTCCAATATCCAATTTAGGAACTTTTGCTTCTTCTAAATAAATTGTACCTGGCAATTCTGCCTCTGTTTCTCCTGTAAATGAAAATGTTACATGACCCAAATTTCCAAGGTTTTTCATTACAACATTTCCAACTGCTGTAATGTTGTATTCTTTACCATCAATTACTGCTTTTTGTCCTGCTTTAATTTCCTCTGCAATAGGATTTACATCAATGCTGTAACAATAATCTTTCAATGTATCAGGTGCATTATCACCAAATAATATGAACATACCTGAATCTTCAAATTCTGCTACACAATCTCCCATACCTTTCACTTTGTTGTCATAAATTACTGCCATATCAATTCCTCCTTAAATATTTTTTATACTTCTATTTTATACGTACATGCCAACACTTGCAAGCCATCCAACCAATACACGAGGAACACCTGTTAAAAATCTGGAATATAATACCGCTGGAACACCAACTTCTACTGTTTCTGGCTCTGCTTCTGCTAAACCAAGTCCAACTGGAACGAAGTCACAAGCACATTGTGTATTGATAGCAAATAATGCAGGTAATGCTAAATTTGGATTAATATTTCCTTTACCAATTTCTACACCAATCAATGTACCAATTACCTGTGCCATAACTGCACCTGGTCCAAGCAATACAGAAAGGAATGGTATAGAACAAATAAAACCTAATATAACAAGTCCGATACCTGTACCAGCCAAAGGAATCAACAATTTTGCAAACCAATCACCAAAACCAGAACCTTGTATCAAACCAATGAGCAATGATACGAATCCCATGAAAGGAATGATTGATGTAATCATTGTTTGTACAGCATCTCTTGCAGCTTGGTTAAATGTATTGATTACTTTACCAGCAGCCATACCAATTTTTGTAACAATACCGCCTTTATTGCCTTCTGCCATTGTTTGAGATACTTTTTTATCTGCACTATATTTGAATTGACGTTCATCTTTCTTTTCTTCTGTTGATGCAGGTGTAGATTCTACTGTTTTGCTTTCAGAAACACTACCCAATACTGTAGAGCCTGGTGCTGCTGCATTAACAGGTTCTCCATTTGCATCACTAATCTGATTTACACCAACTGCTGAAACATAAATATCTTCTGTAATATGTTTTGCTAAAGGACCACTTTTACCAACTGGCATAACATTGATTGTTGGTATTCTTTTTTGTGGATAAATACCACAACGAAGTGTACCACCACAGTCAATAATAACTAAGAAAATTTCTTTTTCAGGTACAGATGTTTTAAAACCATTTACTGCTTCACAACCTGTTAATTCCACAATTTTATCTACAATATCAGGTTTTGCACCGCCACCTGTAATATATACTAATTTATCTTTGCCTTCTTCTGGTTTTACTACTAATGGACCACCAAATCCGCCACTACCCTTTACGATTTTAATTGCATTATATTCAGCCATATGGAATTATCCCCCTTCAAAATTATCAATTATTTACTATCACATTTTCAATTCATTGCTTAATTCAATACCTTGTTGTTTCATAACAAATTTTGTTGTAAAATCTGTTGCCCAACCACTTACAAAGTTCATAACTAAACCAACAAACATATATCTCATTGCCAAAGGCATTGTGCTAAGTCCTAATGTAGAAATACCTTCTGCAATTCCTAAGAATATAAATACTTCACCAGGATTGATGTGTGGGAATACACCACTTGATGTATGACAGAAATAACTAGCTGAAGCATAGTAGCTTGGTTTTAATCTTTCTGGCATAAAACGTCCTAATGACAATGCTGTTGGATTACCTAACATAAATGCGCCTAAATATGGTAATATCATATAACGTAACAAAGGATTTTTTGTAGATGCTTTTGCCAATTTGTTTATTCTTTCTTCACCAATTAAGTTAATCAATGTATTCATGGCAATTAAAAGCATCAATACTACTGGTACAATGCCACTCATCCATCCAATAAATGTAGAGGCACCTGTATTAAATAAATTCATAAAACCTTCTGCAAACTTAATTACATAATCCATAAACTTTACACTCCTTTTTTATCATTTTCATTCTGTTTTTGACATTACTGCTGGTTTTTTAGGAGAAAGTTTTTGTCCTATTTTTTGGAACAAACTAAGTCTTGGAGGAATCTCACCGCCGCTCATAATAATATTGTAGTTCATTGCAGCATCTAATATTGCCTTACGTAAAGGTTTTGGCAGTTTTTCTACATCGGTTTGTGTCAATTCCCCTACATTCTTTCCTTCAAAACCATTAAAATCTTTAAACTTTGCCAGAACGGTTACGCCCATCATTCTTTTGCCTTTTAATATGATACCATTTTCATCAATAGCAAACATGACAATTGCGCCTGCTCTCAGTCCTCCGTTTGTTCGACCTATTGCCACTCTGCCCATTTGTCTTAAAGGGCGAAATGTTTTTGAAAAATCTTTCATTTGCATTAATCCAAATACACATTGTAATAAATAGCCGCCTCCCAGCAGTACGACAATTAACCAAAAGTTCATGGCAAAGCTCCTTTCTATACTGTTATAATAAATTTCCAATACCTAATTTTATAAAACATCTTACTAACTGCTTATAATTTTCTGCTTTTGTAATTTCTGCTATATATTGCTCATTCTGTGCTATAGATATCATTTCATCATAAATTCTAACTAACACCGAATCATCCAGTTCTTTATTTTTGGGCAAAGCAAGCAGAAATATCAGTTGTACGTTCTCCCCACATTCACTTTTTAATTTTTTAGTACTTACTCCTAATGCAAATACTAATTTTCCTTCTCTTTGCTTGTTTACAGTATGAGGAAATGCAACATTATGTCCAAATACCATTGTAGAATTTTTTTCTCTTTCTGATATTCTTTCCCAAAACCGTTCGTCCACAAATCCCTTTTCTGTTAACTTTTCTATCATCACTTTTGTATTTTCTAAATAGCCCTTTTTTTCATCTAACAAGAAAAATGTATCTTCTTCCAACAATGCTGCAATCAATGATACCCCACTTGTTTCTTCTCCTAAAAAATCAACTTTTTCAAGATATTTTACCTTTTGTATGTGAAGCAACAATTCCTTTTCATCAAAAATATCTTTTATTCTTATAATTTGCTTTTTTGATTCAAATGGTAATGTCACCGTAGAAAATACAATGTCATAATCATTTAATAATTCCGCTGATACTTGTTTTTCAGAATATAAATCCATTTCTGCATTATGGTCTAATAATTTTTTGAGTTGAGATGCAATTAGTCTTGCTGTACCTCTGCCTGTACTGCATATTAAAGCAATTTTATAGGGTTTTTGCTGTACAATACTATATTCCAATATATATGCTCCAAAATAAGCTGTAATATATCCTACTTCATCTTCTGGCACTGTTACATGATATTTTTCCTCTACTACTTTTGCTGCAATTTTTGCCATTTTATAAGCAAGAGGATATTTTTTTGTAATTTCTTCTGCTAAGGGATTTTTTAGTACATATCCAAATTGAAGCCTATTCACCATAAAAGAAATATGATAATAAAAATCTTTTTGCAAATTATCCTTTTTTAAATATAAATTTAATTCATATCCTATACTTGCAATGATTTCTTCTACCACTTCATCAATGTTTTGTTTCAATTCCATTTTAGAAATATTTTCTAAATCTGTTGGCGTCCTCATACCTGCAAGAGGAATTGTCATAAACAATTTTTCTTCTATGCTAATTTCTTTATTTAAAAGTGGTCGTAACTCATTTGCTACCGTTTGAATAATATCCCATGCATTACTTTTTTGTAATACATAAAATTTTTCGTCCATATATTTTAAGCTATGACCACTTTGTATTCTATCCACTGACATCACAACATAATGAAAAAAGTTCTTTTCCGTTGTACTTTCTAATCTGTACTGCTCAAATAATGTCTCAATACAATTTTGTATATTTTCCTGTATTGCTTCCTCCTCATATATCATATCATAAATATGCTCCAGTATAAAAAGTCTGAGCTGTAATTCTTCTCCCTTTAGTTGTATACCAGCGTTTTGTGTTCCCTCAATAGAAAGACCATAATTTTTCAAAACTTCATTTAATTTCTTAATTTCATTGTAAAGTGTTGTCCTTCCTAAATTCATATCATAAGCTAATTCTTCCATAGAATACGGCTTATCATTTGTCATAAGTGTTTTTATAATATAAGCTACTCTTTTTTGAGGAGAATCAAAATCTCTTTGCATTTTTTCTAAAGAAATCTTTCTTTCCTCTAATTCATAATGGTCTGTAATATAAAAACAACATTCACCTTGTTCTATTTCAATAAAAGCGCTATCTTCTAATATATCATTTAATACTTTAATATCATTTCGTATTGTTCGTGTACTGACATTGAGTTTTTGTGCTAATTCGGCAAGCGGAATATTATGATTGTGCTGTAACAGCTTTATAATCAAAAATTTTCTATCCTCTGCGAAATAATTATTCATACTGTTTTTAGCCTCCTCTGAAAAATTTTTATAGTATTTTTCATTATGTCATACACGCTCATACGGCTAAAAGCAGTCAATCAACCTCTTGTTTTTCCACCAGCCACATTAAATGTAACACCATGTACATAACTTGCTCTTTTGCTTGCTACATAACAAACTAAATCTGCAACTTCTGTTAATTTTCCACTTCTGCCCAAAGGAGTTGTAGAAGTTTTGCTATATCCAGCACGCAGTTCATCTACACTAATTCCTCTTGTATAAGCTAATGCGGTTTCATATTGTATTGTACGCAATCCTGTTGCTTCTAATATACCAGGTGCTACCCCCACTACTCTTACACCCAGTTTGCCTAATTCTTTTGCCCAAGAACGTGTTAAAGAATTGACAGCATTTTTTGTTGCTGCATAAACACTTTGTCCTTCAGAGCCTTCTAATCCGCTTTCACTAGACATATTGACAATAACGCCTTCTCCTTTTTTTACCATTTCTCTTGCTGCTGCTTGTGCACAGAAAAATACACCCTTAAAGTTTACATTGACTACTTTGTCCCAAACAGCTTCGTCTAACTCAAATTGTCCTTTTGGGTCTTTTGGGTCTACCAAAAGTCTTGGAATGTTAATACCTGCATTGTTTACAAGAATGTCAATACCACCAAATGTTTCTACTGCTTTATCTACCATTGTTTGCACGCTTTCCATGCTTGTTACATTTGTTACAACATATAATAATTTTCCGCTTTCTGCATTTGTTTCAAATGTAGGTGTTTCTGGGTTCATATCGCATACAACAACATTTGCGCCTTCGTTCAAAAATTCTTGTGACACTGCTTTTCCAATACCAGATGCTCCTCCTGTTACAATAACAGTTTTTCCAGTTAATCCAAGCCAATCTTTACTCATAATTTGTTTCCCCCTTATAAAAAAAATTTAATGGTAACGTTCTCTTTGTGATTTCATTATAAATAAAAAAGGTATCTCAATTAATACATTCTTTTTCACGCCTTTTGAAAAAGAATGGCAGAGGCATATTTCATAACAAATTTTATTTTTTTAATAGCAAAACATCTCATATGAACAGAGATAATCACAATACTACTTTCATGATATATCTGCAATATTTTACTAAATAAAATAAGTTAATATTTTTATGATGTAATGCTATCATTTTCATCAAATTTGTGATATATTTTTCCTTTTTTATTCATTATATTATTAAAATTACTTATATACTAAACAATACGCTTATTATAAAAACCCTATCTATTTGAAAAAATTACATTTAAATTATTGCCATTTATGTCACTTATCTAAACATTTTCAAAAATATAGATACCAATTTCTATTATATATGAACAAACATTCTCATAATAAAATTGTGAAATATATAATAAATAGTTAAAATTATTTATATTATTTTTATAGACTTTGTATATTATATATGGTATTGTATGTATATTTATAATAATGATATATATAAATTTTATATTTTTTTATATATCATTATATTCACATAATATAGTAGTAAAAGGGGATTTTTATGAAAAAGAAATTAGCAAAAACATTACTCATTTTAGTATTGATATTATCACATCATTTCACATCAGCATATTCTTTCACTTCAAATGATATTTCTGGACATTGGGCAGAAAAAACAATTACATCATGGCAAAATGCTGCAAAAATCAGTGGATATGAAGACAACACATTTCGTCCTGATAATGCTATTACAAGAGCAGAATTTGTCCACCTAATCAATACTATGATGCCATCAGAACAAAATAGTACTATTTATTTTGAAGATGTTTCTAAAAATGATTGGTTTTATAATGATATTTCTAAAGCTGTTAGTAATCATATTGTATTTGGCTTCGAAGATAATACATTTCGTCCCAATGAAATGCTTACAAGAGCGCAAGCTGCTGTTATAATTAATAATATATTACACATTCCTACTCATTCAAATGTTATTGTACCAATAGACGATAATGATATTCCAGAATGGTCGAAAAATGCAGTATATGCTATGTTAAATCAAAATTTTTTATGTGGATATGAAGATGGTAGTTTTGGTGCAAACAGAAATATGACAAGAGCAGAAACAATTTCTATGCTTAATAGAATAGAAAGTAGTGCCAATGCAATCATCAATACAAATGAAAATCAAAACATAAATCAAAATATAAATCAAATATATTATAATAATATTGTTACAAATATTCCTTCTAAAGAAAAATCAGATTTCAAATCAAATTATGAAAAAAGTGAAAAAGATAATACAAACACATCAAAAGATAAACATAGTCAAACATCTCAAAATGTTATTACAATTACAAAATATAATGTTTCTGAATTTTATGGAAAAACAATTAATCAAGCAGTCAAAATAAAATTAGAAGATACCCCTATAAATTTGACAGATATTGTATTTACTAAAACAGTAGAAATAATATCTGATAATCAATATGATACAAATACATTATTTTTAAAAGGTACTACAAATATAAATCATATGACTACTTTTGTGCCTGTTACAATCACATCAGAAAATAATGCTATAAAAACACTTATTTCAAAATCAAAAATAGAAATATATGGAAATACAGAAATAACAAATTTAAAATGTTATGATGATGTAAATATTGATGATAACACTGTTGTTACAGATACTGCTGAAATTTTTTCTAATATAATAGTGAATAGTAATACAAAAATTAACACACTACTATTGATACCTAATTCAGAATCTCATATTACAATAAAAGGTACTGTTGATACATTAACTACAAAAGAAAAAGGAAATGTTGCTTTCATTCATTTAGAGGAATATGCAAGTGCTAATATTATAATACCATCTTTTGTTACAGTAGATAATATTACACTTTCTCAAAATGCACATTGCAACATTACTATACAAAATGATGCTCAATTAAAAGAATTGATATCATTTTCAAAATGCTCAGGTAGTACTATTACAAATTATGGTATCGCTGAAAATATTATTGTTTTTGATACCAATACCATTATGGCAGAAAATGCTGTAATAGAACAAGCAATATTACAAAATATTGAAGTGATTTCACAGCCTTCTCATTTACATTATAAAGAAGGAGATACGCTTTCATTTTCTGATATTTCATTGCTTTTGCAATATCAAAATAACATTACACAAACAGTAAATGATATTAGTAACTTTAATAATTATCATATTAAAATGATACCTGATTGTAATACAATATTAACATCAAAATATCATAATCAGCCCATTAAAATATATAGCAATGATATATTCGCATATACTGATTTACTTCAAATTGATTATAAAATCAAAAATACAGTAAATAAACAACCTCTTTTACATTTAATTCAGCAGTGTCATGAAATGCTACAAAACACAAGCATAAGTGATACAGGAGATGAAATTAACTTTCATCAATACTATATAAATGAAACAGATTTTCATTTATTTGAAAATACAATATTGCTTTCAGAACAATTATTATCAGAACAGTCTATTACACAACATCAAATACAAAAAGAATATGATACATTACAAAAAGCATTACAAGAATTTGAATCAAAAAGATTACAAAAAATCGTATGTTGTCCTATATTATCTTTGAGCAATACATCGCCTGAATATGGTGCAGATGATGTTATATTGACAATAGAAAATATGCAGGACAATACAAATTATTACTATACATTGGATAATAGTGACCCAACCGCGGAAAGTACAGAATATACTTCTCCTATTATACTATTACCACCAGAACAAACGGAACAAACAACAATCAATATCAAAGCAATTGCAATACAAAATGGATATTGTTCCTCTGTATCAGAAATAGCAATAACATATTCTGCTGCACAAATAATTGAAGATATTTTCATATCTGATTTAGAAACACCCATTATAGGAAAACAAATTTTAAATACGATTTCATTAGAAAATGAACAAGAATATACTTTAGAATCGTTATGTTGGAAAAATGGAGAGGATATTGCAGAAGTATTTGAAGCAGATACCGCTTATACCGCTGAAATTATTTTAAAATCAAAAAAACCATATATATTTGAAACAGATAGATTACCTATATTAAAAGAAATAGAAAATACAAAAATAAATTGTATTTTAATAGATGAACAGCGCTCTAATCCTCACTCTCTTTGCATACTAGTTCATTTTAAAACAACGCCTCCTTATCCAACAGAAGAAATGGCAAAAAATGAATTAGAAAAAATTAAAATTGATACACTTTCTGTTACAATACCTTATAGTGAAAGAGAAAATGAACAGTACTGTGCACAAGCAACATCTGAATCTGCTTGTCAATTAGTATCAGAATATTGGTATGCAGAATTTGAATTGATATTTATGTTACCTATTGATTGCAATTTAACTGTTGTATCAGGACAATTCACTGTAACTAGTACAATAGATGATTCTGTATCTGCTACAAACGAATATAATATTGATGTCAATATTGATATCATACCAGATGATAATGAAACATAACAATATCATTTTAACTTCTTGATGATTGTATTTAGTGGAAAATATTTTTTCTACTAAATACAATCTATATATTTATGTATTTTTCTATTTCTAAAACAACATTTTCTCCAAATTCCACTACATTTTGTTGCCAATGATGACAAACACCTTTTTTCATAACAATATTCTGTTCTCCTGACCAAAAAGCAACATCTGATTGTTGCAACATAGATATATCAAAATGACTATCTCCAGCAGAAAAAATTTTTTTACAATGCAATAAATTTTGCAATCTTTTCAATGCAAATCCCTTGTTTAATATTTTAGGAAAAATATATATTTTTTCTCCATTCGTATCTACAAAAACCTGATTCAAGTCTAATTTTTGCATTATATCATTTGCTGTTTTTTGAGGCTGTAAAGACTTTGTATATACAAATATATCATCTACTATTCTAATTTCAAAACAAATGTTGTTGTCTTCTTGTAGTAAATAAATTGACTTTTGTAATTCTTTTTCTGATGATGCTATTAATTTTTTTGTTTCTTCCAGCCATATTTTATCAATATGACCATTTCGCAATAATATTCCCCCATTTGTTGTTAAGGCATATTCTATTTTATCAAAAAACTGTATTCTTTGATATTGTTCTATGGAACGTGTTGTCACAGGTACAAATACAATTTTTTTGCCTAATTTTTTCAGTGTATTGTATGCTATTTGTGTCATATAAGAAAGTTCTTTTTCTTCTTTTTTTTCTACACAAATCACTTTTTGTTGACATTGATTTTTCTTTTTATATGAAAATATTAACGTATTATCCAAATCTGAAGCAAATACAATCACAATTATTTCTCCTTATTTATATATCAGCATTCAAATTTTTAATCAATCCGCAAGCCCTATAATATTTTAGAGGATATTCCTCCACAGTAATTCCTTTTTCTTTTGCCAATTCCAAAATATGCCCTATATATATTTTTTCTGTTTTATCCTTTACTAGTATTTTCCACGGCACTCTGCGAAGAAGTACACGTGTTGTTTCTCCAATTCCTGGCTTTATAAAATTGATATCTTTTATATGAAATTTTTCTGCAATTTCTTCTGCTTCTTTACAATTTACTTCTATATCAGTAGTTTTTTGTTCTATGATATACTTTTCATCAAAATGCTTTTCAATTTCTTCAATAAAATGATAAGAAATGTCTTGTTTTTCTAATTCCTTATAATATACAGCACCATGAAAATCATTTTCCCCTATTACATTTTTATTATATATTGTTCTGCTAAAAAGCCCTGAAACAACAGCATTTAAACAAGCACTTGGTATTAAAAAATCTTCTGTTGTACCATATAATGATGTCATATGTGCTGGGTCCGCCAATACAGCCAATTCTCCACTCACATTTTTATATTGTAGTACTTCTTTTTGCAGTTCTCTTATAATTGCTCCTTTGCCTATCCAACCATCTACAAATTGTATTGTTTTTGCATGATGTTTTTTTAATATGTATTGCATTGCATTTTTATCAATACCTCTTCCCCTTATAATAGATATTGTATAATGAGGTACAACAATATAATATTGTTTTTCAAAATATCTTTTCAGCAATATTCCTATTGGTGTGCCTGCTCTTGCTAAAGAAACTAAAACAATATCATTTCCTTTTTTAGATAGTATTTTATCCCCAAGACACATAATAGCTTGTGCTGTTGTTTTACTATGATGATGCAATGCTTGATAATATAATGTCATATATTCTTTACTAGGAGAATATTCTAAAGGAAGCATTTCACTATAATGAATTCCTTGCTGTATTCTTTTTTCTCTTTCTTCCGTAGACAAAGGTGTCATTTTTGATGTAACATCTTTTAAAAGCACTATTACATCTTGTTTTTTATAAGATGTTTTCATTGATACCTCCAATTTATAATAGTTACTGTTTCATTCCCATATGACTTTAATGACTGTAAAAGTTGTTGCTCACCTGTTTTATTATAATTTTGTGCATCTGTCACAATTATCACAATATCATATTTTTCTAAATTATAAAGATATGTTTTTCTACCCTTTTCATATAAACTTTCAAAACTGATTCTATTAAAAATAGGATACTGTTGTTGTACTCTTGGCACAATAGGACTTCTTGTTGTAGAATGTGTTTTTACTGTTTTGCATATTCCTTTTTTCTCTATATATTCTCCAGTAAGTATTGCTGGATACATACATTCTTCTGTACCTAATATCAATATACTTTTTATAGTATTAGAGCATACTATATTATAAATTTGCTCTGCTAAATGCATACAACACATTTGATATTCCTTTGCAGAACAACCCAAACGAGGGTTTACTGTTGTATATAATGTCATATAATGAACAGAACTAGGCAATTCCCTTTTCATTTTTTCATTTACAATCGTATTATCCAAAAACAATTTATCGGAAATACTCTCATTCCAATTTAAAAGTGCATAAAGCGAAATATTTTTTTCATGGAAAACATCTCTATGTTGCTTATCCATACTATTTACAATAGAACACGCACCAAAATCTGCATAAATTCCTTTTTTTTGTAATGCCTCTATAAAATTCAATATTGTTTTTCCTGTTGTAATTTCATCTTCTATAAAAAGTATTTTTTCTGCTTGAAAAAGCATTTCTTCTACTTTTTTACAATATAAAATCTGCTGTGTAGCATGACTATGTTCTTCTTTAAACTCTACCACACTATGTTTTGAAGGTAAAATTTCTCTTGAAGTATGTATGTAATAGACATCATCTGGAGAATGAATTGCAACAGTACTTGCTATTGCAGTTGCAGTTTCTGCAAAACCTATCATTGTTGTTTTTTTATTTTTATAATCACAATATACCTTTTCCCCTAATTTTTGAAATAATTTCAATGCCTTACTTGGAGATACAGGAATGTGCTTTGCTTGAAAACGATTTACAAAAAGGTAATTTCTTTTATGATTATTTTCTCTTTGTGCGATACCAATCATATCATTTTTTTGTTTTTCAAATTCATATTCAAATGTCATAATTTTTCTTCCTTTATACCATAAATATAATATAATGCCATTATTTTTTCTGCCCATTTTTGGTGTACTTTACTTTCATTCATACGAGCATATTTTACACTTTTTGCTACTGCTCTTGTTGTTTGTTTCCAATTCAATATTGCCTTAGCATCTTCATAATCCCCCGAATCTACTGCATATGCTTTATGTATTACAGATAGTTGAGAAGGGTGTATTGCTGTTTTTCCTATAAAACCATTTAATTTATCTTTTTCCAATTCTTTTTGCAATCCTATTTTCCATTGTTCTGTTTTGTCTGATTCTCCCGCAAAATATTCCCAAACCACACCTGAAACAACATAATCTTCTAAAAATACAGACAAAATATCAGATAAAACATCTTGCATAGTCAGAATATCATATATACTTTGATTTTGATTTCTTCTTAAACCATATATATTACAAAAATCGTTTCCTCCTACTCTTACATTTAAAACATATTTTTTTATACTGTCTAATGTGTTTTTAATACCTTCTAATTCTGATTGTCTTGTTTCTTTTTTTAATATCGTATCTGTTTCTAATGTAGGCATAACATATTTAATTGCTTCTGATTCTTTATTCATCAAAAGAACCGCTTTTTTATATTCTTCTTTATTTTTGCTGTCAAATTTAGGTAATATAAAACCTGTCAATATTTTTTGACATTTTTTCAAACGCCTAAATATATCTATCATTTGTTCTGGTGTACGAATACGTATAAAAATTAAGGGTAATTTTTTTTGCTGTAATATACCCTTTTTCATTGCATCATGAAGTAATGTCATATGTTCTATTAATTTATTTTCTGCTTGTTTTAAATAATTATCTTGTATGGTATCCTCTAAACAAAAAGCAACACTATTCAAATAGGGAATACGATTATGATAAATCACATCAATCATACCTTCATGGTCTGCTGGAGCATAGAGTAGTGCGCCTACTGCATATTGTAATAATGATTTTGGTGCATTCCTATTCCACGTCTGATATTCCAGACAAATTTTCATACTCTGATTCAATATTCTCCTCCTTACTTACAACAATATTCTTTAACAGATTAAGTTAATATAGGTGACAAAAAAGGTGACAAAATTTTTTTAAAAATGTCACCTCATAAATGCCGTAAAATCAATGTTTTTAAGCTATTAGTGACAAAATGACAATTTTTTTATAAGTTGATGCATTTTTTAAAAATCTACAAAATATTAACTATAAAAGCTATATAAAATATATGTTGAAAAAAATACAGATAAGGCTTATGTCATTTTGTCATTTTGTCACCTCTCAATAAAAATGATAAAAAGAAAAATCATGCAAAACAACTTTACGGACAAACTGAGCTGTTCCCAAAAGAGAACATCTTGTATTGTCTATTGTGTCAATTTTATATTATACATTTATGCCAAAACTTCTGCAAAGTGCTTCCAATCCACCTTGATAACCACTACCTACAGCATTAAATTTCCAATCATTTCCGTGTCTATATATTTCGCAGACAACAATAGCTGTTTCAATAGAAAATTCTTCCATCAAATCATATTTCAGTTCTTCTATACCTGTCATATCATCTTTGTTGGAACGTCTTGCAACACGTACATAAGCATTAGAAACCTGTCCAAAATTTTGACCTCTTTGCACAGCCTCATGTATCGTAACAGTGATAGCAATTTTTTTAATTTCATCAGGTACTTTTGTGAAATCAATCAATATTACTTCATCGTCGCCTTCGCCTTCGCCTGTTAAATTATCCCCTGTATGCACAACTGCACCATTTCTACCATCTAAATTATTGTAAAATACAAAATCTTCATCTTTTAAAACTTTTCCATTTTCTCCTAATAAAAATGCTGCTGCATCTAAGTCAAAATCATAACCACCATCATATTGGTTTGTATCCCAACCTAAACCAACTAATGCTAATGTCATAGATTTTTCTAAATTTACCCTCTGACCTTTTGAAAGATTAATTCCCATACTATTTTCCTCCTAACAATATATATTATAAAAATCGTGCTGCTAATTCTCCAAGTCCTTTATCTTGTGTAGGTTGTCCAATGGCATTGAATTTCCATTCTCCTTTATAACGATATACTTCACCAAATATCATTGCTGTCATATTGTTATAATTTTCAGAAAGATTATATTTACAAAGTTCCTGTTTTGTATCTGCATCTACAATTCTGATAAAAGCATTTTTAATCATGCCAAAATGTTGATTTCTTTCAAACGCTTTATAAATATTAACAACAAATATAATTTTTTCATAACTCTCTGGTATAGCATTCAATTCTACAATTAGCTGTTCGTCGTCGCCTTCGCCTTCACCTGTTAAATTATCTCCTAAATGTGTAATTGCGCCTGTTCTATGTTTTAAATTCCCAAAGTATACAATGTCATCTTTATCCAACAGCTTTCCGCCTGCACCGCAAACTAAAGCAGAAGCATCACAATCAATATCTGCTCCTTTTTTTCTGCCAAAAAAGCCTACTTTTTTTTCTGCCTCGTCCCAACCTAAGCCTACAATCAATCTTTTTAATCCAGCATTCCCTTTTGTTAAATCTACTTTTTGTCCTTTTTGTAAATTTACTGACATTTTAACATCTCCTTTACTACAAAAATACACTCACCCTTTTGAAAAACCAAGAGAAGAAATCCAACCAGAAAAACTACCTGGATTTCTTGTTTGTATCCATATTTTTCCTGGACCCTTAAAACGGCAAACAAGTCCCTCTCCAGAGGTAATACTATTTATCCAACCGTTTAATGCTTTTTCAATAGTGTAATCAGTCTCTTCTGTCCACGCTACTAAATGACCATTATCAATAATGATTTCTTCTCCTACATTTAATACGATTGTATGAATTGCACCATAACAGCTTAAAAATAATGTTCCGTTTCCTCTTGCTTTTAATATAAAAAATCCTTCTTTTGAAAAAAGACCTTTCATTAAATTTTGTACCTTTGTATCAATTTCAATATCTTCTGTAGAAGCTAAAAAACCATCTTTTTGTATTACTAATCCATTACCATTTAATTCTATTGGAATAATATCGCCTGGTAAAGCGTGAGCAAATAAAACTTCTCCATTTCCTCTGCTAGCTGTAAGATATTGAAAAAAGAACTTTTCACCAGAAAGCATACGAGTAATACCCTTTTTAATGCCACCTTCTACGCCACCTGTTACATCAATGGTTGCAGACATAGCAACCATTGCGTCAGATTCCGCTTTGACACGTTCTCCTTTTTCTAATTGATATTTTACAATAGGAAAAGCGCCTTGATATAAAATTTCATATTTCATAATATCCCCTCTTTAACATTATACTATATTTTTATATAGTAATTATGCTACATCAATACCATAATTTCCGCAAAGTGCTGTTAAACCACCTTGGAATCCACTACCTACTGCATTGAATTTCCATTCTGAACCATTTCTATACAATTCTCCTACTACTACTGCTGTTTCAATAGAAAAATCTTCTCCCAAATCATAACGAATCAATTCATTATTATTTGCTGTATCCACTACTCTAATATAAGCATTAGAAACTTGTCCAAAGTTTTGTTTTCTTTCTTCTGCATCATATATTGTTGCTGTAAAAGCAATTCTTGTAACATCAACAGGTACTTTCGAAAGGTCAACAATAATTTGTTCATCATCGCCTTCTCCTTCTCCTGTTAAATTGTCACCTTGATGAACCACAGCACCACTAGCATGACTTAAATTACTATAAAATACAAAATCTCCTTGCTCTCTTACTTTTCCATTTTCACCTAACAAAAATGCTGCTGTATCCAAATCAAATGCACTGCCACCATCATATTTGTTTACATCCCAACCTAAACCAATACATATTTTTGTTAATCCAGGGTTTGTTTTTGTCAAATCTACTTTTTGTCCTTTTTTTAAACTAATCGGCATAAATCATCTCTCCTTTTTCATTATTATAATATTAGTTTTTGCCCCTATATATAAGCTTTCTCACCAAATCTACTGGTATAATTGTGAAAGCTAATATCACTACAAAAAGCCATTCTCGTGCTGTTAAACCATAACAACGCAATATATCTCCGCCGAAATAAGTCATACTAATTTGTACTACTACAATTAAAAGTAATATTTTTAAAAATCCGTTGTTTCCGCCAATATTATCAAAAAGATTCATTTGTTCTGTTCTGGCATTAAACGCATTAAACACGGATGCAAATATAAAGAATGCAAAATAACCTGTCAACATATATTTATTTGCTGGGTCATCTCTGAAAAAGGCATCTGCTTCATGTAATACCAACATACCCATACTTAATAAAAATATCCACAAACTTCCTACAATAATTTCACTCCACATATATTTGCTAACAATATTTTCATCTCTGCGTTTAGGTTGTTCTTTCATATAGCGTTTTAATGCTGGCTCTCCACCAAATGCAAGTGCTGCTAATGTATCCATAACTAAATTTACCCATAATATTTGTGTAATAGACAATGGATTTTCCATGCCCAAAAGTGGTGACATAAATGATACCAATACTGCTGCAACATTGATTGTTAACTGGAATATAATAAATTTTCTAATACTATTAAATATCGTTCTACCATACAGTATTGCCTTGTCTATTGATGTAAAATTATCATCTAATATTACAATATCACTTGCTTCTTTTGCTACTTCTGTACCACCACCCATAGCAAAACCAACATCTGCCTTTTTGAGTGCTGGAGAATCATTGACGCCATCGCCTGTCATACCAACAACTAAATTTAATTCCTGTGCTAATCTAACTAAGCGACTTTTATCGCTAGGTAATGCTCTTGCAACAACTCTTAAATCTTTGAGTTTTGATTTTAGTTCGTCATCAGAAAGTGCAAATAATTCATCACTTGTTAAAACAACATCTGTATCAGATGTTAAAAGTCCCGCTTCTTTTGCTATTGCAACAGCAGTATCTTTCCTATCACCTGTAATCATAACAACCTGCACACCTGCATTATGCACTTCTTGTATTGCCTCAATCGATTCTGGACGGACATCATCACGTATACCTAATATACCCACTAATATATAATCGTCCTCTGGCAATACATCATTTTCAATACCTTTTTCAGAAACTGCAAGTCCCAACACTCTAATGGCACGAATTGCTAATTCATTTATTTTTGTATTTACAATATCTGGATTTAATTTTTGTTTTTCTCCATTTTCATCAAAATACCAACTACATTTTGAAATGATTTTTTCTGGTGCGCCTTTTAAAAGTGTATAGTTAAAATCTCCTGTAATTTGTGCTGCTGAATATTTATTATCACTATTAAAAGGAACAGATGCCACTTTTTTAACATGATATTGAGGAATATTTTCAGATAAAAATCCTAATACTGCTCTATCTGTACCATTTCCTCCTATTATTTTCCTTTTTCCTTCTTCTTGAGAAATGACAGCAGTAGTATTTTCCAATATACTAACAGCAAGAATGTCTTTTAATTTTGGTGTGACTTTATCCAAACTATTCCATTCTAATCCCTTGCCATTCATAAATGTAACAACTTCCAATATACCTTTTGTAATGGTACCTGTTTTATCACTAAATAAAATGTTTAAACTGCCTGCTGTTTCAATACCACTTATTTTTCTAACTAATACATTATCTTTTAACATTTTGCCCATATTTTGTGCTGAAACAATCGCAATCATAAGAGGTAAACCTTCTGGAACAGCCATAACAATAATAATAACTGCTAACATAACTGCTTCTACAATATCATTTACTATTGTCATCCAATTAGAACAGTAAGCAAGTATTTGTGTCATGTCAAAACTATTATGCACAACAATTCTCTGGAATAATAATGCAACTGCTATCAATACACCACCAATATAACCAAATTTACTAATACCATCTGCTAAATTAGAAAGTTTTACTTTTAATGGAGATTCTCTGTCATCATCAATTTGTAATTCACTTGCAATTTTACCATATACAGATTTATCGCCTACTGTTGTGACTTCCATAATACCATTACCAGAACAAACAATTGTACCTCTGAATACTTTATAAGCATTTAAAAAGTCCATTGCTTTTGTTTCATCTTCTTTATAGTCTTCTGGTATTGCTTTCTTTTTCGCCTCTTTGCTTTCGCCATTTAATACAGATTGGTCTACATTAATATTGCCATCAATTAAATTACCATCTGCTGGTATTTTATCGCCCGATTGCAATATAATACAATCCCCTACAACAACATCATCAATAGAAACTTCTACCACTTCACCATTTCTATACACTTTGCATTTGATTTTAGATGCTTCATCTTGTAACTTTTGAAAAGCATTTTCATTTCGATATTCTGAAAATGTAGATACAAATGTTGCTAATATAACGGCTAATGCAATTCCTACTGATTCATACCATTCTGTTTGTCCTAAAAATGCAAACACTACATTGATTATTAATGCTACACAAAGTATTTTAATCATAGGGTCACCAAAATTATCTTTTAGTTTTTCCCAAAATCCCTCTGATTTTACTTCACTTAATCGATTATCACCATGTTCTTGTCTACTTTTTAGGACTTGTTGTTCTGTTAATCCTATTTTATTCATTTTTGTATTGTCCTCCTTTTATAAATTATAGATTTGTATGCATTTTTGTATTAAAATCTATTTTTAATTGATTTAAACGCTCTATATCTTGCTGTCGTTTTTGTTGTGCTTCCTGTTGTATTTTTTGTGTTTCTTCAATGCCATTTACAATGGTTTGCCATGATTTTTCTAATGTTTCTATTTTTACAGAGCTACCTGTTGCTAACTGTGTTGTTAATTTTGATTGATTTGCAGTATTTTGTGCATTTTTCAGCAACATTTCATTTGTTCTTTCGTCTAATGCTGTCATAGCTTCTGCTTGTATTTTTTGTCTTTTCAAAAGTACTGCTTGCGTTAATGCCTGTTTAAATACAGGTAATGTAATAATAAAAGCAGAATTAATTTTTCTTATCAAATTCAAATTACTGAACTGCATTGTTTTTATCATAGGAACAGACTGCATTGCAACATTTTCAGCGATACGTAAATCCATTACTCTTTGGTCCAATACATCTTTTGCTTGTTCCAGCCCTACAATATCCATTTGCAATACAGCATCTTGTGTTTTTTCATATTCTTCTCGCATCTGCTCTAAATATTGGTCAATTTCTTTTACACCCTGTTCTCCTGCCAATATATATTTTACAAGACTCTGATAATATTCTACATTTGTTTGAAACATTTGCTCCAACTTTTGATTAGAAGACTGTATCTCATTTTCATATTCTTTCAATTTAATATAAATCTTATCTACTTCATCACCCATAGTATGATACTTTGATAACACCTGGTCTAATTGTTTTTTTGCTCCTCCAAAAAACTTCCCTAATACACCTTTTTTTGGTTCTGCTGAAATTTCTTCTAAATCAAATTTATCCATAATTTTACCTAATGTTTTTAATAGTTCTCCTGAATCATTAATTTGATTCATATTTACACTATTTAATATCTGGTCTGAACACTTTGATATTCCTTCTGCTGCTTCTGCACCAAATGATACTAATTGTTGTGGTTGATATACATCAATGCCACTTACAATATCATCTATTTCTTTAGAATTGACAAGACGTTTTGTCATTTCTTGTCTTTGTTCCACAATATTGTATTCTTTTATTTCTTCTGTTTCTATACTTTGTAATGCTTGTTGATTGTCATTTTTTTTAAACTGTAATGCCATGATTACCTTCTCCTTCCAAATAGCCTATTAAATAAACCATTTTCTTGTGTCATATTTCTAGCCATTTTTTCTAACTTTGATTTTTCTGGTACTTCCATTTGAAATAAATATTCTCCTATTTCATATTCTTCAAAAGCATTTCTGCTAATATATTTGTCAATATTCCTATAACCTGTGGGAGTAAATACAGCAATATCAAATCCTATTAAATTTAAAAATAATAAATAAATTGCGTCTTCTAATGTTGCCATACTTTCATTTACAGAAATAACAATCACTTTAGGAATTTCTCTTGTAAAATCAAATTGCTGTATGAGCTGTAATGTCTTTTTATCTAAATTTAGTATAATATAAAGTATTATTTTTTCGATATCCATGCCTTCTGCTGTAATCCAATGCAGTTCTATCATTTCCTGTGCTTTTTGCAATATATAATTTTGTATTTCTAAATTTAAAAAATCATAGGAATAACTGGAATGTTTTTTTACATTCTCTATCAATATTTTGTCATTTTTTAAAAATTGTGAAACAGAATGATACTTTGTTGCTTTTGCAATATACGGAAAATTTTTAATAAATATTGTATTTTCTGTAAAAAGTTCTGCTACACCTTTCCAATATTCTGTTTTATTTCCTTCTTTTACACCATTTATTTTAGCAAAAATATTCGGCACTGTTACCACATTATTTTTTGTTTCAAAATTAGGGCGATATTTCGCTTCTTCTTTCCAAAGAATACGAATTTCTTCATAAACGGTTTTTAATGTAACAGCACGAGAACAATTAAACTGTCTTTGTCTGTACAATCCTGTATCTGTATAAAGCAATGTATCTAATTCCCTTTCTGCTTGATATGCTGTTGTTGCCTGTTTTACTTTTATCATTTTTTTAGGGAAAGGAAGTATATCACTGCTCTGAGGTAATTCCACCACAACGCTATTACTTTTTATTTTTTCAAAAACAGTAGAATATTCTTTATCACTACAAATATATAAAACATCTACTGGTAAATAAGAAATCATATTTAAAAACAATGCTTGACTTTCGTTTATTTTACCATAATACAAAAATAAAGGAATTTGTTCATAATCAAATTTTTGAAATAATATATTACTATAACGATTTAACCAACACACTAACTTCAATGCTGTATTATAAATTTTAGCCTCTGTATTTTCTGCATAATTTTGCATTGTTTCAAAAAATGCTCTTTTTAAAAGTTTTTGCAATATATCATTTCCAAGTAATATTATTTTTTCTGATAACTGTTGTAACATATCATTTTTATTATCATATCTTATCAATCTTAAATAATTGCTTTCTTCTATACTAGGGTTTTTGATATCTTCCTCAATCATAAAACATTTTTGTTTTTGTATTAAATCCTCTTTTAACGTATACAATCTGTTTTGATATAATTCTATATTGTCTATTCCTATATATTGTATAAAAATATTATAATAATGGTTTTTATCTAATGCTCTTTGACTATTTGTTTGAAATATCACAGACAAAAAATCTTGTTGTATACAAACATTCGTTTTCACAATATCCGATACAGATGCAATATTTTGTATTGTTTGCTGTTGTTGATGTAATGCTTTCAAATCAATATTTTTAAAATGTTTTGGAGGCTGTCCCCTTCTTTTTCCATAAAATACATCTGTCCAAATTGCTGTATTATCTATTTTCATATAACAATTTTCATCATAAAAATGAATATAAGCAATATCGCAACCACTTAAACAAAGTACTCTCAAAAAATACATTTCATATTTTGAAATATCTCCCTCATAAAGTATTTTAGGAATATTTTGCTGTCCTAAATGACAAAGTATTGTATTAAAATCTAATTTTAACCAGCACATAAATTTTACAAATGTATTTTTTAATATGTTAATATTATTTTCTTTTGCATATAATTCCGACAATATATAAAACATAGCATCTAAAATATTTTGTTGTATCATTTGAGGAATAAAATCCAGCCATTTTTTTATAATTTGTTGAAATAAACTTTTTTCCATAACAAATGTAAAATTTCCTACAACAGCAAAAAAAGAATTTACTGCACTTTCATTTGGTTGTTGTAATTTTTTTGAAATATATTTTCCATTTTGTTGGCTGGCAATTTGTAATGTTCTTTCCCATATTAACAAATCTTCATCAAACCCAATAAAACGGCAAAAATAAACACCATTTTTTTCTCTTTCTGAAAGGGGCTTAAAATAATCTTGTTTATTATTACATTTTAATTTTTGATACATGACAATTCCCCTTTCTTTTTATTCTTCTACTTCTAATCCATAACTTTCACACAATTTTTTCAAACCATCAATATATCCTGCACCTATGGCGCTTACTTTCCATATACCTTTATATCTATAAAAGTCAATAGCAATTACAGTTGTTTCTTTTTGTAAATCATACAAAGGAAATATCATAAAATCCTTTTGCTGTATTTTTAATTTTACAACAATTTTTTCAATCTCTCCAAAACAATGTTGAGATGCATAAATACCATAAGCGATTGATATTCTTTGTATATCCGAATTAACCTTTTGTAATTGTAAAATTACATTTTTATCCTCTACTAATATAGAATGATTTTTTGTATATTCATTCCCAAAAAAAATCATATCTTTTTCTTGTTTTACTTGATTATCATTTTGTAATAAAAAAACATAAGGGTCAATATCTATAGCACTATCATAACCTTGCATTTCTATAAAAATACTAATTTGCTGTTTTTCAGACTCTCCTAATTCTATTCTTTGTCCCTTTTTTAATACCAAAGCATTTTTATCCCATGTTATAGCAGGCTGTGTAATATATTTTGTTTTATTTTGATTCGTTATTTTATTTTCTTTTTCTGAATATACTACTTTTCCATCTGTATAACAAGTTATTTTATCTGTGACAACACCAGTAATATATATTCTCCTTATGAAACTATCTGTTTCAAATAATATATCACCATATAAACAAGTATTTTTTTGTAATTTTTCTATATGCAACGTCATTCTATGTCGTCCTGCTGGTAATGTTTCTGGTGTAATTTCTATTCCATTTAATAGTGAAACAATACGACAAAAACAAGGTACTTGTATATCAAAATACATTGTGCAAACTGTATCACAAGGTATTTCACCTAAATATAATATTTTAGGTAAATTCCAAATTTCCTTTTTTGTTTTTTCCATTAATATACCTGATATCTCTACATTTTGAAATGTAGTATCATCATAATCCGTATGAATGGCAATATCTTGTTTTTTCAATGTTTCCACTCTCAAATTTTCTATTGTAACAATATTGGAGCAAATTGTTAATACTGTTCCTTGTTCTGACCATAATGTCGTATGATTTCCTATTACTCTGCAAGGGTGATTGATTACAAAATTTCCTTTATATTCTCCTGCTGGCAATTCCACAAAAGCTCCCGAATTTTGATTCAATAACTGTTGTATATCCATATACACACTCCCTTATTCTATAACATGAAACATTAAATCATGTTCTGTCATATTTCCCTTTAAAAAATCTCCTTTTTTTAATTCTGTCATACCATCAAGTGGTATAAAATCTCCTTTTCCATTATAAAGACCTAATATATTTTTATTTTTTAAAAACCATTTACCATTCTTTTGCAATATTACAGCACATTCTGTTTTATCTGCTTTTTCATTAGGATATACATTATCAAAAAAGTGCCAATTATATAACATTTTTTCCGAATAAAACTGTATTTTAGAAAAAGGTTTCCAATGTCCCTGTCTTTGTGCAATATGACAATACGATTGCAAAAAAGGCGTTCTTTTTTGTATTGTACCACAAAAAGGACATTTTACATTTTGTTTTTGTTCTGGTACAAACCATTTTTGAATACATTTTGTATTACTACATTTTTGTAATAAATCTAATGTAATAGAAAGTCCTCTTTCCCATTCCATAGCTGTTGGTCTCTTTTGAGGACAATGCAATCCTTCTACAAATGCCCTTAAAAAAAGTTTCTCCAATGGTTTTCCCATATGTTGTATTGTAAAAGGCATATTTTGAATATGGTTAGAACAGTCCTCAGGATTTTCTATAAATAATGCTTTTTCTCCCATCTGCAAAAAATAATTTCTTTTTTCAGAATAAGCATCATAAACTTTATTTCCTTTTAATGGGTGACGACAAAAAATATATTCATATATTAATACTGCTAATGCATACAAATCCGTATATACACTTGCTCCTACTCTCTGTCCTCTATGCTGTACAAGAGATTGTAATACTTCTGGCGCAATATATCCTTTTGTACCTACTACCATAGGCGGGAAAATATCTGGTACAACAAGAGAATCAATATCTATAATAATACAAGTGCCACTTTTGGGGTCTATCAAAACATTATTACAGGATAAGTCAGAATGTGCCAGCCCTGCCTGGTGCATTCTTCTAACAGACTGCGCCAACATAAATGAAACTTGTAATATTCCTTTTAAATTTCCTAATTCTGACGGATTCAAATAATTTCTATATTTTTCTGTATACCATGTACTTTTTTTATCTTTTCCATTCAAATTAAGTAAATCAGAAGCACTTTTATCAAAAAAAAATCGTTTCGGGTAAGTAGGACATACAATACCAAATTCAGGTTCTACTACAATATCAATAGGCCAGCAAAATCTTTTAGAAAAATATTCTGCCCATTCTTTTTTATTTCCTGCTGCACCACCTTGTTCTTCAGATAATGTAGTATTATATTTTCCTAATATTGCATATAGGCGTTGACGTACAGCAGTGCTTTCTCCCATATCATTATCATTAAAAAATTGTACAACATAAGAACGGTCAGGAGAAAAATAAGTATGTTTCATACCTCCTCTTGGAGGGTCAGAACGATATACAAAAGGAATTTTTTTACCGCTTTTTGTAATTGCATATTCTATTTCTTCCATATTTTCACCTACCCTATTTTATCTATATTTTTATAAATACGACTTAAATTCACCATATGTCAATGTATTTAATGATATCGTCTGTTTTATAATTGTTTTTAAATCATATGTATTTGTTTCTGCTCCTGCCTCACAAAGCACAAAATTCGCTTTTTTTAATACATCATGATTTTTTATAATATCTTTATCCATATCCATTATATTTCCGTCTGTAAACAAAAAAACGAGAGGCTTTTTATTTTTATTTTGTTCTTTATTTTTTTCTATACTATAGGATAACAATGTAAAAGCCTTCGACAAACAGGTTAAACCTCCCATTACAAAATGAGGCAATATAAATTCTTTTAAATCAATATCTTTTAATAATTCTCTTGCAACAGTTTGATATACCAAAACAGAAATCATAATATTTGCTTCTTCCTCTTTCCATTCTGCTATCATTTCTTTTATTGCTTGACGAACAGATTCTATTGGTTCTCCTATCATAGAAGAAGAACAATCTAATATCATATATACTATTGTCTGATTATTATTTTCCATATAATATCCCTTCCATTTTTATATTAGATATATGAATGATATAGACCTTATTTTATAAATCATTTTACTAAAAAAATAAAATTTCTGTCAAATTATTATCATATTTTTACCAAAATCAATTTATTTTAATGGTACATGAAAACAATGTTTCTGTCAAATATTGCTGTGATTTTTTGTAAAAAAATTACGAATCTATTTTCAGCCACTTAAAAAAATACAACTTATATAATAAGCTGTATTTTTTATATATTATAATAAGTTTTTAATTGTCTTCGTAATATAAATATAATCCCTTTTTACTTGTTCAAAAAGCTCATCCGCTTGTTTACTATACTCTTGATTTTCTCTTAGTTCTTCTGATAATAGATTAGAAGACTGATATAATGTAGTAAGAGATAAATTTTGGCTAATTCCCTTTAATGTGTGAGCTGCTCGAAATGCCTCTTCCATATTCTTCTGTTTTATAGAATCACACAGCAAATCGTAGCTTTTGTCATTCAATACTTTCAATAAAAATTTTTTGATTCTTTCCTCTGTTCTTAAGCGACTTTCCACTTCTTCATAATTTGCTCCTATTATTTCATAGCACTCTTTTACTGTCATTTCATTTCCCCCTAATAAACATACTTTATTGATTATTACGATTATGTTGTTCTGAAATTTGAGTTGACCAAATTGTGTCTATTGTTTCATCATAATATTGATAGTTATGTCCTCCCTTATGTTTTGCTGTATATAATGCTTTGTCTGCCATTTGAAACAATGTATTATAATCTCTTTGTTTACAATCTTCTGATGATGCAATTCCTATACTGACATGAATAGGAAATTCTCTATATTCTCCATGTAATTGTTTAAATATTCTTTCTACTTGAGGTTTTGTAGTGTCTTTATATTCCATAAATATTAAAAATTCATCTCCGCCCATACGTGCTGCAATATCTGCACTACGAATGCTATTTTTAATGGTATCTGCTACATATTTTAAAATTTCATCTCCTGATTGATGTCCATATTTGTCATTTGCTTTTCTAAAGTCATCAATATCAATCAAAAGCAATATATATTTTTTATTTTCTTTTGCTGATAAAAGAGCAGAGAGTCTAGTTTTAGCAACTGCATGATTTAATAAACCTGTTAAAGAATCTTGCGCCATAGCTAATTCTAAACGATTCATTTTTTCCAAATACTCATGAATATCTACAATTTTCCCAATCGCACCTTCATATTTTGGTGGTTGTTCATTTGTCCACATAGATTTTGCTATCACTTCACTCCATCTTTGTGAACCATTAATATTTAAAAGATAAGTTTCTTTTATTACAGAATCTTCAGGAGTAGTATTTTTCAGTTTATTTAAAAGTTGTTCAAAATCATCTTTAAAAAATATTTGATTTCCAAAAGCACTTTCCTTTGGATTTAATATCATTTCTGGCAATCTTAAATAATCCGCTCCCCATTGAGAAAGCATAAGCATTTCTGGTGTAGTAGTATATTCAAATTGTATTTCTTTAGATGTATTTGCAAAAAATTGATATTTCATTCTTTCATGTTCTAATAAATGTATTGTTCTTTCAGATACATTCAGTTCTTTCATATCCATCATTTGCTGTTCTACTGTACCCATTAAATCTTTTTCAAAGTGACTTCCTACTGATGTTTCATTTAGCTCTTTTTTCAATGTTTCTGAAATTTCTGTTAAACATTCCATTAAAATGGGATTAAATATACCACATTCTCCATTTAAAATCATATTCACTGCAACTTCATGAGAAAAAGCATCTTTATATACTCTTTTGCTTGTCAAAGCATCATAAACATCAGCCAGCGCTACTACTTGCGCCGCAATAGGAATTTCTTCTCCTTTTAAGCCATCTGGATAGCCTTTTCCATCATATCTTTCATGGTGCCATCTACAAATTTGATATCCTACTTGAATTAAAGGCTCATTCTCCCTAAGAGGAATACAACTTAACATTTTTGCGCCTGCGGCAGAATGTGTTTTCATAATTTCAAATTCTTCTTTTGTCAATCTTCCTGGTTTATTTAAAATTTCACCTGGTACAGCAATTTTTCCAATATCATGAAGTGCTGAAGCATTACAGATTAAAGGAATATCTTTTTTAGAAATATTATATTTATCTGTTTTCTCTATCAATTTTTTCAAAAGCAATTCTGTAAGTGTATGAATATGCAAAACGTGTAAACCACTTTCACCATTACGAAATTCTACAATATTTGATAATATTTCAATCATTAATCTATTATCTTTTTCTTTTTCATAAAGCTGTTCTGTTACCATATGTGCTAATTCTTTCTGTTTTGCTGCAAGCATAATTGTACTGGTAACACGACGCTGTACTACTCTTTCATCAAACGGTCTACTAATATAGTCTAATACCCCCAAATCATATGCCTTATCCATATAAGATGGTACGGTTTCTGCTGAAATCATAATAACTGGTACACTTTTTATCCAACCATTTTTATTCATTACAGCAAGCATTTCAAAACCATCCATAATTGGCATAACAATATCCAAAAGCATAAGAGAAATCTCATGCTCTTGGTTATGTAATATTGCCGCTGCTTCCATACCGTTTTCTGCTTCTATAATATCAAATTCACTAGATAGCATATCTGACAATAATAAACGATTCATTTCAGAATCATCTACAATTAAAATTTTTCTTTTTTCCCTCATATAACAACCTTCCTATCTATAATTGTTTACTTTAAATATTTTCTTAATATTTGTATCAGTCTATCTACATCAATAGGCTTAGATATATGTTCATTCATGCCACATTCTAAAGAATGTTGTATATCTTCAGAAAATGCATCTGCTGTCATAGCAATAATAGGCAAATTAACATCAGCACGTTCTTTCATAGCACGAATTGTTTTTGCTGCATCATAACCACTCATAACGGGCATACGAATATCCATCAATATGACATCAAAATACCAAACATCAGATTGTTGAAATTTCTCTACACAAATTTGACCATTCTCTGCTCTTTCCAATTCAAATCCCGCTTCTGAAAGAATATCTTCTGCAATTTCCCAGTTTAAATCATTATCTTCTGCTAATAATATACGTTTTCCAGTAAATCTTTGTTTATTTTCATTTTTTTGAGATTCTTCTGTATCTTCTTTCATCATAAAAGAACTCAATCCCAAAAATAAATTAGATTTAAACAATGGTTTTGATATAAAGCCATTTGCACCAGCTTTTATTGCTTCTTCCTCTATATCGCTCCAATCATAAGCAGATATTATCAATATAGGGATATTATCGCCTACTTGCTTTCTAATTTCACGCATTGTTTGCAAACCATCCATATCAGGCATTTTCCAGTCCAAAAGTACAATTTCATAATCATTATCTTCTTGATGACGTTTTTTGACCATTTCTATTGCTGTTTTTCCATCTAAAGCCCATTCTGCATTTATGCCAATTTCTTTCAAAGAGAAAACAGCACTTTGACAAAGGTCTTGATTATTATCTGCCACTAATACATTCCATGGAGGGAGAATCATATCTTCTTCAAGAGTAAATGCTTTTTCCAAATCTAATACAATATGAAATTCACTTCCTTCTCCAGGAGTGCTTTTTAATTCAACTGTGCCACCCATAGTATCTATAATATATTTTGTAATTGCCATTCCTAGTCCAGTACCTTCTGTTTTATATACCTGGTCTTTCTGTTCTCTTGAAAATTTGTCAAAAATCTTTTTTTGAAATTCTTCTGTCATACCAATACCACTATCTTTTACTTTAAAATGACATCTTACATAATTTTCTCCCAAAGGTGACGATTCTTGTTCTAAATAAACTCGAATACTTCCATTTTCTGGTGTAAATTTAATAGCATTTGACAATAGGTTAATCAATACTTGATTTAAACGTACACTATCACAATGTACATTTTCTGTTTGAATTTTTTGTATAAAAATATCAAAATGTTGATTTTTTGACTTAATTTGTGGTTGCACAATATTTACAATACTTTCCATTGCTTCTCTCAAAGAAATTTGATGTATATTTAATGTTAATTTTCCACTTTCAATTTTAGACATATCTAAAACATCATTAATCAATCCCAATAAATGTTTACTTGATAATGTAATTTTAGCTAAACAGTCTTTTACTCTTGCATTGTCATTTATATTTGACATAGCAATCGCTGTCATACCAACAATACCATTCATTGGTGTACGAATATCATGACTCATATTAGAAAGAAATTCACTTTTTGCTCTATTTGCCTCAACAGCCTCCTTTTTTGCCTCATTTAATTCTTTTAACTGTTGTTGTGACATTCTAAAATATAATATAAATATAATCAAAATACCAATTATAATAACACCACAAGCCTCTAATATAGCATATTGTCTTATATCACTTAATTCACTAATATTATCATTTAAAATACCATAAGGCATAACGGCAACTAAATACCATTCTGAATTAGGAAGAGAAGAGCAATAAAGCTGCTGATATACATCATTTACTATAATTAAAGTAGAATAATTTTCATCCTTTTCCATAGCATTCCTTAGTTCTTGCGCATAATCTTCTGGTGTCTTTCCATTCAATTCCGAAACGAGTTCTTTAATACGAATAAAATAATCTTCTTGAAGACCCTTTCCACTTCTAATCACAAAGCTTCCATCTTTACGAATAATATGGGAATACATCATAGAGGCTTCTTCATCTAATAAAAGTGCCTTTTCTAAATAACTCATAGGTAAAGCTACTACTAATGATGAACTTTTTTTATTTCCTTCCATAGGATATTCTGCATCAATTGCCAACATTAAAACTTTATCACCGTTTTCATCAAAACCTGTTGTTACTCTTTTACTTTTGTCTTTTAATATTTCACTAAATTCTTCTGGTTTCACAATTTTAACAGGATTTCCATAAATAATTTGTTGTTGTTCATCTTCTGTATAAAGTGCCAAATATGTAAACTCTCTAATTTCAGCACTTAATGCTAATTCTTGTATCATTGCATTTCCATATTGCGCATTTTCTTGTGGTGTACGTTTCACAATTCCTTGTGCTTGTGATAATTTCAAATCAATAATCGCATCAAATTTTTGATGAATTTGTTTGCTCATTTCTGACATATAAATTGCACCAATTTCAGTAATTGCTTTTTCACTTTTTTGATTCATATAAGAACCTATCCAAACAAAAACAGCACTACAAAGTGCAATTAAACAAATACCACTTATTGCAAAAAAACGCTTTGTCATTTTAAACATTAATGAATGCTCCCCCTTTTTATTTTTGTAACTTTACTCAACTTACTCAAAATATAAGTATGTTTATACTAAATTATAAAATAAAATGTATAAAAACCAAATATTTTTATTGCTTAAACTATGAAATATTTACATCAAATTTGTAAAACTTCTTAACTATTTGAGCATATCATATCATATTCAATTATAATATGCAAGAGAATAGACGGATTACTATTGTCCATTATATAAGCATATAAATTTATATTATTGGTATAAATATACAATTTTTAATAAAAAAGGAGCATATCATTACAAATTGATACACTCCCATTTGATTTATTTTAAAACAGCTCCTTCATTAGAAGAACTTACTAATTTAGCATATCTTGCTAGCCAACCACTTTTTATATTAGGTTCTTTTGGAATATGTTCTTTTCTTCTTTTTTCAAATTCTTGTTCACTTATTTCTGCATTTATTTGCTTGTTAAGAATATCAATATTAATGATATCACCATCTTTTAACAAACCAATTTCACCACCAGTAGCTGCTTCTGGGCAAACGTGTCCAATAGAAGCACCTCTTGACGCACCACTAAAACGACCATCTGTAATCAAAGCTACATCTTTGTCCAATTTCATGCCTGCAAGTGCTGATGTGGGACTTAACATTTCCCTCATACCTGGACCACCTTTTGGACCTTCATAACGTATTACCACAACATCACCTTTATTAATTTTTCCGCCAAATATAGCAGCAATCGCTTCTTCTTCACTATCAAATACTCTTGCTGGTCCTTTATGAACAAGCATTTCTTCAGCCACAGCAGATTGTTTTACTGCACAACCTTCTTTTGCAATATTTCCCCAAAGTATTGCAATACCTCCTGTTGTACTATGTGGATTATCAATGCTACGTATTACCTCTGTGTTTTTATTTTCTGCACCTGTAATATTTTCTTTTACTGTTTTGCCTGTTACAGTTATTAAACTAGTATCAATTAAATCTTTTTTTGCCAGTTCTGCCATAACTGCCTGTATTCCTCCTGCTGCATATAAATCCTGTATATGATGAGGACCAGCAGGAGCTAAATGGCAAAGATTAGGTGTTTTTTCACTAACCTCATTAAACACATTCAAATCTAAAGGACAACCAGCTTCATAAGAAATTGCCAGTAAATGTAATACACTATTTGTACTACATCCTAATGCCATATCCATAGCAAGTCCATTTCGGAAAGCCTTTTCTGTTAAAATATCTCTTGGTTTAATATCTTTTTCTACTAATTCCATAATCTTCATACCAGCATGTTTTGCCAAATGGATTCTACTGGAATATACAGCAGGTATTGTTCCATTTCCAGGCAATGCAATACCGATTGCTTCACTGAGGCAATTCATAGAATTTGCTGTATACATACCAGCACAAGAACCACATCCAGGACAAACATTATTTTCATAATATTTTAATTCCTCATTATTCATCATATTTGCTTTATAAGAACCAACTGCCTCAAACATTTTAGAAAGGCTTGTATGTTCCCCATTGATATCACCAGCAAGCATAGGTCCACCACTTACTACAATAGATGGAATATTAATTCTTGCTGCTGCCATAATCATACCTGGTACAATTTTATCGCAGTTTGGTACTAACACCAATCCATCAAAACAATGTGCATTTGCCATTGTTTCTACACTGTCTGCAATCAATTCTCTTGACGCAAGAGAATATTTCATACCAACGTGTCCCATAGCAATACCATCACATACGCCAATAGCTGGTACTACAATAGGCGTTCCTCCTGCCATAGAAACACCCATTTTTACCGCTGTTGTAATTTTATCTAAATTAATATGTCCAGGTACAATATCACTATAAGCTGATACAATACCTATCAAAGGTCTTTCCATTTCTTCATCTGTTAAACCACACGCTCTCAGAAGAGAACGTTGTGGCGCTTTTTCTGCACCTTTTGTTATATTATAACTTCTTCTTTCCACAATAATACCTCCTAAAATACTATTTTTTTCAATGCTAAACTCTTTATATAAATTATACCTACTTTTTGTTATATACACAGCTTATCATTGAAAATTGTCAAAGGCAGAATAACACTTCTGCCATTGACAACAATATAATATTTTTATTTCTTTAACCAACTCATCATTTTACGAAGTCTTGCACCAACTGCTTCTAATGGGTGTGTTGCCTCTTTTGCACGTGTTGCAAGGAATTTTGCACAACCACCTGCTTTATTTTCTTGTATCCATTCACTAGCAAATGTACCATCTTGAATTTCAGAAAGTACTTTTTTCATTTCTTTTCTTGTTTCTTCTGTAATCAAGCGTTTACCAGTACGATAGTCACCATATTCTGCTGTATTAGAAATAGAATATCTCATTTCAGCAAAACCGCCTCTATTGATTAAGTCAACAATCAATTTCATCTCATGTATACATTCAAAATAAGCCATTTCTGGTTCATATCCAGCCTCTACCAATGTATCAAAACCAGCTTTCATCAATTCTGTTACACCACCGCAAAGCACAGCCTGCTCACCAAAAAGGTCTGTTTCTGTTTCTTCTTTAAATGTAGTTTGAATAATACCTGCTCTGCCTGCACCAATACCGCAAGCCCAAGCTAAAGCATATTCTTTTGCTTTACCTGAAAAATCTTGATATACAGCAATTAATGAAGGTACGCCTTGTCCTTCTGTGTATAGACTTCTTACAATATGTCCAGGTCCTTTTGGTGCAACCATAATTACATCTACATTTTTTGGTGCTTTAATTTGGTTAAAATGAATATTAAAACCATGTGCAAACATTAATACATTACCCTCTTTTAAATTTGGAGCAATGGATTCATTATAAATGTCTGGAGCTGCCTCATCTGGAACAAGCATCATAATAATATCAGCAACCTTTGCTGCTTCTGCTGTCTCCAAAACTTTTAAACCTGCTGCCTCTGCTTTTGCACAGCTTGCTGATGTACTTCTTAAACCTACTACAACATCACAGCCACTTTCCTGCAAGTTTAAAGCATGAGCGTGTCCTTGACTGCCATATCCAATTACAGCAATTTTTTTACCTTTTAATAAATTTAAATCACAATCTTGGTCATAATACATTTGTACCATAATTTTTTCTCCTCCGTAATATTATTAATTCATTCCTTATTTATATTAATTGGTTATGAAAACCAACCATATACTAATAAAAGTTATACTTTATAATGCTGTTACACCTGTGCGACACATTTCTTCAATTTCAAATTGAGAAAGTGCTGTTACAAAACTATCTACATTGCTTGGAATATCTGACAATTCTACTGTAACAGAATTTGGTTGTATTTCTAATATTTTACCTTGAAATTCTGATACTGTATTGCTGATTTCTGCACTAGTAGTAGTATCTTCTGTATGAATTTTCAATAACGCCAATTCCTTACAAATTGCTTGTTTTTCATCAACTTGTGTTACTTTTTCTACTTCTTCCAATTTAGAAACCTGTTTAAATACTTTTTCAATAATTTCATCATCTGCTTCTACTACTACTGTTATTTTTGTAATTTTAGGGTTATCGGTAGGAGATGCAGAAATAGAATCTATGTTGTATCCTCTGCGAGCAAATAAACTAGATATCCTAGCCAAAACACCAAAATTATTCTGTACTACAAGAGATAAAATATATTTTTTCATACTATTCTTCCTTTCTCAAAAAATGACTTAAATTATCAATCTACAATAATATCATCAAAGCTGCCTCCTGGTGGTATCATAGGCAATACTTTTTCATCTCTATCAATCACACATTCAATTACACTTGGACAATTTTTATTTTGTAATGCTTGTTCAAATGCCTTTTTAAATTCAGCTATAGTAGTCGCTTTGTATCCTTTACCCCCAAATGCCTCTGCTAATTTTATATAATCTGTTTTTCTATCTAATGTAGTGTAGGCATATCTTTTTTCAAAAAACAGCTCTTGCCATTGTCTTACCATACCTAATACTTGATTATTCATAATTATCGTAATAATAGGTAATTCATATGTGACACTTGTGCAAAGTTCATTCATATTCATATGGAAGCTACCATCACCTGTAATATGAATCACACGTCTGTCTGGATAAGCAATTTTTGCACCAATAGAAGCACCATAACTAAATCCCATAGTACCTAAGCCACCAGATGTTAAAAAAGAACGAGGTTTTGTTCTTTTGCAATATTGTGCAGTCCACATTTGATGCTGTCCTACATCTGTTACAATAATAGCATCTTCTCCACTTAATTCAGAAATTGCCTCCACCAATTTAAAAGGTTTAATTGTATTTTCATCATCTACTGGATGATAATCAATTTCTTCTCTCCATTTATCTATTGTTTGTATCCATTCTTTTCTTTCAGAAGGTACTACATATTTCATCAGTTTTTCTATAACATCCTTAACATCGCCTAATATACTAAAATTCGTCCTTACATTTTTATCAATTTCCGTATCATCAATATCAATTTGTACTTTAATAGCATTTAGTGCAAATTTTTCTTTATTTGTTGCTACTCTGTCAGAAAATCTTGTACCAATAGCAATCAATAAATCTGCCTCATTGATTGCCTTTGAACTAGAAACATGACCATGCATACCTACCATACCTAAATTTAATCTATCGCCATAGCTTAGCACACCTGTTGCCATGAGTGTATGACATGCTGGTATGGAGCAAGTATTAATTAATTCACTTAATTTATTAGATGCCTTTGATGAAATAACTCCACCACCAAAATAAATTACTGGGCGAGCACTTTTGTTAATCAATTCTGCAAGATGTTTGATATCTTCCTCTTTTACAGGAACATCACGCTGTGGCTTTATTACTTCTTTATTTTCAAATTCATAGCTTGCAATAGTCAAATCCTTTGGAATATCTACCAATACAGGACCAGGGCGTCCACTTTGTGCAATACGAAACGCATCTCTTAATGTATCCGCTAAGTCTTCTATACGTTTAACAAGAAAATTATGTTTTGTAATAGGTAGTGTAACACCTGCAATATATACTTCTTGAAAACTATCACGCCCCATAGCATCTGTTGTAACATTTCCTGTAATTGCAACCATTGGTATAGAATCCATATATGCGGTAGCAATACCTGTTACAATATTGGTTGCTCCTGGACCGCTTGTTGCAATTACAACACCTGTTTTTCCTGTTGCTCTTGCATATCCATCTGCTGCATGTGATGCACCTTGTTCATGTGCTGTTAAAATATGACGTATTCTATTTTGATTTTGGAATAAAGCATCATAAATATTAATTACTGTACCTCCAGGATAACCAAATACAACATCAACGCCTTGTTCTATCAATACCTCCACTATAATTTCTGCACCTGTTTTCATCATATCCATTTCCCCATTCATTAAATATTTTCACTTTTAATATTGCCAAATATTACAATATTTACAATGTACTTTGTTATTTTTTCATTTGTTTTAACAGACTTTGGTTACTATTTGTTCAAATAAAAAAGGACTTTATCTTTTAGTTATTACTAACTAAGAGACAAAGTCCTGAACTCTGCGGTACCACTCTCATTGCTACATAAAATGCAGCCACCTCAATACATCTCCACAAAAAAGTGTTAATGTCAATTCTTTTAACGTAGAATTAATCCGTTTGAATCTACACAAATTATATTGATAATTCTTTGATTCAACTGCTCTTGAGGAGATTTTCACAATTTATTGTTGTTGTCTTACACCAACCGACAACTCTCTGAAAACAAATAGAAAAGTTACTTACCCTCAGTCATTGCATTTTTCAATGCTTTTTACTTTACATGAACAAAATTATACTCATTTTTATAAAAATGTCAACAATAAATTTTATTTTTATTTTTTATGTTGTATGACAAGATTAAATCATACTTTTTTATTTTTTGTCATTACATTGGTGTCAAATTACAGTAATCCTCTACTGTGCCACCTCTTTTAAAACATTCTATAATTTCCTTACCTAGAGGGTCTAATTCTGGTACATCAAATTTTTTCAATTCTTTTTCAAAAAAGTCATTTAATATTTTTGCACCTTTATCATAGCCTTCTATACCAAGCATTTCCTGCATTTCACATTTTAAAAATACACTTCTAATATTTTGTCTTTCAATTTTCATTTCCCTTAATGAGTAACCTAAAAGAGAACATCTTGCTGGTTCTAAATTTTGGCGTTTTATAATATTTATTCCACCACGTCTTGCTAAATACTCTCTTGCCAACCACTCTGCTGCGAAACCGACTTCATACACACCAATATGTTGATTTGGTATTAATATATATTTTGTATTAGGACAAGAAATAATCTGTTGCAATAACAAATTTGCCTGACGTACTCTTAATCCTGTTGCAAAAGGCCAATAAGAGCCAACTCCTTCACTTTGCATACCTTCAGAAGCAATAATACTTGGATTATTATGTCCTCTTGGTGCAACAAGTCTCCATAACCATGCTAATGAAGGAGGTATAATTTGCATTAATCCCATAATTCCATAACTTGGATGTTCTGCTGTTGCAGGTGGCATACGCACACCAAAACTACGAATATCTACTCCAACAGGTTCTTTCACAATTTTATTTACCATATATCTTGGTATTACTACACGAGGATTAGGACAAGGTTTACCATCTGAATCTAATGTATGCTCCCAAGGCAAACAAGTTGCACCTGCAACTCCCTGTATATTAAAGAAAATTAAAGGCTCTTGAGGATGAATAGATATTTTTTCATAAGCTGGACTACTGCCATATTCTGTAATGCCATCTACTCTTAAAAACCAACCATTTTCTCCGTCAACAATACCTAATTTACCATCTGGACCCTGTATTGCAGGATGACACATAGCCATATCGTCAGAAATTGGCTCTATATCACAAGTATCGCCTAAATGTAAATAATTCTTTCCACCTGTTATCACATGAGTACCTAATAATATACGTCCATCTGCCACTCTATGCTCTACTTCAAGCATTTCACTTTTTCCACCGCCAGATGCTCCTTCATGCATAATTACAATTTCATTTTCATAAGGTGTAATAATTCTTGCTGCTGAAGCGTGTGCAGTCACCCAATTTTCTTGTTCACCAATATCAAGCAATACACTATAAACACCTTTTTTTGCAGAAGGACCAGGATATAAATTATAAGAAAAAATTTCATGACAATGATTCAAACGATTATGCACACAAACTTGTTTTCCTTCAAAATGAGTATGTCTAAAAGGAGGCGCTACATAAATAATTGCACGAGGCACAAAAGGAATCACTTCTTCTTCTATATTTACAAATGCCTGTAAATTAGCTAAAGCATATGCAAAAAAAGCTGCATTTTTAGGACATATCAATATGGCAGGATAGCCATATCTTTTACCACCAGCACGAAATGGTACAACAATCAATTCTCTTTCTTTTAACCATAATAATGTTTCTGTTCTTAAACTAGAAAAATCATAACCATAAATGTCCTCAAATCGTTGTTTATCTGTGGGTTTTTTATCAGAAATCACCATACAATCTGGGTCACGACGACGCATATAATCCTCTGTATAGTTTACAACTGCACCATTTCGACAGCGTACTACATCTGCTTCTTTTTGTTCTTTTCCAAGAACTGTATATGTTATATCAAAAGAGTCTACTTTTTCCTCTCCAAATACCATATCATAAATTTCTGCTCTTGACTTCGGAATACATACACTTGAACAATTTACTAATATTTCTTTTACTTCTTCTGAAAAAGCAATTCTTTCCAAATTTTCTTCCATAATTTCCTCCCTCTTCTTGTTATTTTACTGTATTAATATAATCTTGTTTTACAAAATCATAGAATATTCATTTCTTATATTATTTTTCCAATTTATTACATCAATTAAAATACATTCAAATATTTTACTATTTATTTTAATATGCTATGATTCATTTGTAAATGTTAAATGAAAGCAGCTTATTACAACAAATTTTGTGTATTTTATTATAAATATATTTGTTATTTTTTTAAAATAATCAGCAAAATAAATAAAATAAAAAATATCATATTTTAAAAGTATGATATTCTTCGTTATAAAAATATAGAATTTATCAATTTATATTATATTTTTTTATATATTTATCATATATCAATTTAAAATAATAAAAAAAGATGACCCCTCTGCCATTACATCGACAGAAAGGTCATCTTTCATACTGAACTGGTTCTAACACTTTTGTTTCCTCACTTTTTATTTTATTTTTATATTGCAATATGATTAGGGGTGAGATTTTATTTATAATCATCACAACACTATTTTTTCTTTATTCAGTTGTATACTTCATTCACTGTATACGCTATTTATTTTCCACATGGAACACATTTTTATAACTTTTTAAAATGTTTATATTTTATTTTGCTTTTACAGTTTTGAAATAGAAAATGAAATTTACATTTTGCTTCAATCATCGGACTCCAGCCTATTATAATTAGTGCCTTATCCTTTTATTATCCTATGGTATTTTCCTTCAAACACTATATGCTTTTCTCTTGGAAAAACAATCCCAACTTTCATCGCCGCAAAATAAAGGTAATACCAAAACTAACTATTTTGTTGGAATCTCCTCCTTCTTTTCGTAATTAACTATAAATGAACAAATTCAATTTATAATCAACAAAGTAATAAAAACAATCTCCATAATCTTTTTTATTAGGAAATGGAATTTCTCTTATTATTGACGTCTTATAACAAAAGAACCGAATATTTTTCCCTTTTCCTTGTTTATTTTTTATTTTAATTGATTACTTTGTATGTTCATATTATAAAACTTATATAATAAAATGTCAATACTTTTTAAAAATGTATACAATATTTTTTAATGTATTATTTTTATATGCTCTTTTATTGTATGAAATGACATTTAATGATAAAATAAGAATAGTTTATTTATATTTTAGAGAAAGGTGGAACGATAATGAAAGAGGCACTTGTTATTATTGATATGCAGAATGATTTTATAGATGGTAGTTTAGGCACTACACAAGCACAGCAAATTGTATCAAATGTGATTTCAAAAATAAATTGTTTTTCTGGTGATTTATATTATACAAGAGATACCCACAGCGAAAATTATATGGATACATTAGAAGGAAAAAAACTTCCTATAATACATTGTGTTAAAAATACATTTGGCTGGGAAATACAAAAAGATGTTTGGAATGCAGGTATTCATAAAAATCCTGTTGTAATTGATAAACCAACATTCGGCTCAACAGTATTGGCACAAATGCTTTATGAAAAACAATATGAACGTGTCACATTAGTAGGACTTTGCACAGATATTTGTGTTATTAGCAATGCATTAAATATAAAAGCATTGCTTTGGGAAATACCAATTATTGTTGACGCAAAATGTTGTGCTGGTGTTACGCCAGAAAGTCATACACAAGCACTGAATGCTATGAAAATGTGTCAAATTGATATTTTAAATGCAGATTAAGGAGAAAACAAAATGAAAATTTTTGATTGGATAAAAAAGAAAAAAGAACCTGAAAAACAAACAGAAGAAGGAAATACCTCTATTGTTGAAAGTGATATTTTGGACATAGAAATAAAAATGCCTCAAACAGAAAATACAGAAAATAGTACAGCAGAAACTATAAATGATTCTAAACAACAAAAAGAACAAAAACAGTCAAAAGAAAAAGAACAACAGCATGATGCAGCAATTCGTCTTTATTCTTGCAGAAAAAATACTTCCATTATACCTTCTGTTTTTGAAAAAGCCTTTTCAGAAGAATGCAAAAAATTAGATTTTGTAAATGATTCAGAATTTGTTTTAACATTAAATGATGATACATTTTTAAAAATTCGTATTATTACAAATAAGCAGGAAACTATGGTACAAGCATATGGTATGGCAAATTTTTTTAGTAAAGCACCTGTTAAAAATCAAGTATTAAAAGAAAATATATTACAACAAATGAAATTATTTAATTGCATTATATCAATACAGTTTATACTAAATTCTGATGAAAAAAGAACAAATTCTATTATCAAAAATGTTTATATTACAGCAAAAGCACTTACAGCATTTGTACTTGTGCCAACTATGGAAGTATTTCATTATGATGGCAGACTGCTTATTAATACAGAAGGGCAATCTGCTTTTGATACATTTCACCCTATTGCTTCGGCAGATTTTTTGGATAAAGAAATTAAGCCTACTGAGGCAGATATACAAAGAAAACAAAACTCTATTGAAATATTAAAAAGCAAAAAAATCCCTTATTTAGAGGAACTTCGTGCTGCTGTATTTGATGCAGAAACTACATTACAAAGCAAGGAAATAATATTGCAACGTCTAATTGCCACATATGCCACTGCTGTACAAGCAGAAATTTATGTTAGTGGAAAATATGATAATCCTGAACAAAAAATGAAAGAACAAATTGACCTTTTAAATGAAAAATATCATGTTTCTGAATATTTTTCACCAAAAGAAAAAGAATATATTGACCACCCTCCTGTAAAAGAACCTAAATTATTTAATAGTTATGCATGGAGATATGAATGTTGTGCAGTATTTCTCTGGGCGCTTTCACTGTTGGATTTAAAAGAGCCAAATCAAATTTGTGAAGCTGTGGAATTAGGCAATATTATATGGAATCATGATTTTGATAGCCTGTCAAAAGCTGCAAAATTACGTTCTAAAGAAGAAATATTATCATTACAAGATTTAACACTGCGTTATAATTGGGCTTGTGTAGATGCTCGTATTAATAACAAAACAATAGAATCATTAGATTTTGGTGTGATTTATGAAAGACATTACGCTTTAAACTGGCTGCTTACAGTAGATGGTATTTCTGATTGGGATACTGTCACAACAACAACTTAAATAAAAAACTACTGTTAAATAAAATTCAAATTTTAACAGTAGTTTTTTTAATTACTTTGATTATAATTGCTTTCACATAAAAAACTCCTCATAATGAGGAGTTTTTATTTTTATGTATTTCTTATTTCATAAAGGATTTTAAAACTTTACCAAGACTTGCAATACCTTGTTCAATTTTATCATCTGGCATACAAGAATAGTTCATTCTAAATGTATTTTCATGTCCGCCATTAGGGAAGAATGAACCACCTGGAACATAAGCAACTTTTTCTTCAATACATTTTACAGCAATTTCTCTTGCGTTCATGTATTCAGGCAATACAACCCATGTAAATAATCCACCGTCTGGATGTGTATATTCTACACCTTCTGGGAATTCACGTTTCATAGCATCAAGCATAACGTCACGTCTGTGTTTATATACTTCTTTAATTTTTGCCACGTGTTCATCTAAGTTGTACATATCCATAAATTTATCAATTTCTAACTGAGAAACTGTAGAAGGCTGTAAGTCAGCACCTTGTTTTACAAAGTTATATTTTTCTAAAATTTTAGTGTCTGCACAAACCCAACCAAGACGATAGCCAGGAGCTAATATTTTTGAGAATGTTCCCAAGAAAACAACAAGTCCTTTTGTATCAAGAGATTTCAAAGATGGCATATTTTCATTTTCAAATCTCAATTCGCCATATGGATTATCTTCTATTGTAGGGATTTCATATTTGTTTATGATTTCCATGAATTTTTTTCTTCTTTCCAAAGGCCAAGTTCTACCTGTTGGATTTTGGAAGTCAGGAATAACATAAATCATTTTTACATTTTCTGTTGTCTGTATGATTTTTTCTAATTCTTCCATAATCATACCATTATTATCTGTTGGAACTTCAATAAATTTAGGGCAGTTGATTTTAAATGCATTAATTGCGCCTAAATAAGATGGGCTTTCCATTAATACAACATCGCCCTCGTTTAAGAAAACACGACCAGAAAAGTCAAGACCTTGCTGAGAACCATTTGTAATTAAAATGTTTTCAATTTTAGCATCAATATTATTTTTTGCTTTCATTCTATCAACAATTTTTTGTCTCAAAGAGTCAATACCATCTGTTGTAGAATATTGCATTGCTTCCTGTCCGCTTTCTTCCATAACAGCCATAGCTGCTGCTTTCATGCCTTCTACAGGGAACAATTCTTTTGCTGGCAAACCACCTGCGAAAGAAATAATATCTGGTTGTTGTGTCAATTTCAGCAATTCTCTGATTTCAGAACCTTTTAACTGTTCCACTCTTTTTGAAAATTGTATCATTTTTAAATTCCTCCTTTATTTTTCACTCATTATTTATGTTATACAAGATACGACTTTTACAATTATATTTTATTTACACTTGTCTAAATCGTTCTTGATATAGGGGCATTAACTCTATATATTCATTTAACCACAAAAAGTACAGAAAGTCAAATTATTTTTGTGAATTTATAGTCAATTTTTATAATGTATTTTTTTACAAACAAAAATATTATTGTATGACTTAAACAATAATATGATATTTGTTCTGTATTTTTTATTTTGTTTTAGCTATTTTATAGCATGATAGCACTGATATATATCATATTTTATTTTATCATTTCTATAATCATATAAAATTTACAGCAAAAAGACTTTCATCTATATTTTAAAAAAAGTTTACTAATTTTAAATTTTTTGTTTATTTTCTATTGCATTTCAAAAACAATATAGTATAATAATATCTGTTTAGTAAAAATAATACATTTGTTTAGTATTTCTAAAAAAATATAAAAACAGCAAAACAATACACTAAGGAGAGCGTTATGGATATTGGTCATAAAATCAAACAGCTTCGTATTCAAAATGGATTAACATTAGAAGAATTAGCTTCCAGAAGTGAATTGACAAAAGGTTTTTTATCTCAATTAGAACGCAATTTAACATCACCTTCTATTACAACATTAGCTGATATTGTAGAAGCACTTGGAAGCAGTATGTCTGACTTCTTTAAAGAAGACACAGAAGAAAAATTTGTATTTCAAAAAAAAGATTTTTTTGTAGACGAAAGAGAACATTATATTGTAAACTGGATTGTTCCAAATACACAAAAAAATGCTATGGAACCTATATTAGTAGAATTACCACAATATGGAGCATCTTTTGAAGTTGCTCCCCATAATGGAGAAGAATTTGGCTATGTAATAGAGGGCTGTATTTCACTAATTTGCGGTGAAAAATCATTTATAGTACACAAAGGAGAAACATTTTATTTAAATGGTAGAAATTTTCACCACATTAAAAACGAAAAAAAGACACTTGCAAAAGTACTTTGGATTTCTACACCACCATTGTTTTAGGAGGCTACTATGCGAAAATTAATACAATTTAAAAACATTGTAAAAGACTTTGATGGACAGTTAGTGCTCAAAGGAATCAATTTAGATATCTATGAAAATGAATTTGTTACACTGCTTGGTCCTAGTGGCTGTGGCAAAACTACATTACTGCGTATATTGGGCGGTTTTTTAAATCAAACAGAAGGCAGAGTAATATTTGATAATGAAGAAATCAGTCATGTTCCTCCTTATAAAAGAGAAATCAATACTGTATTTCAAAAATATGCTCTTTTTCCTCATATGAATGTATATGATAATATTGCTTTTGGATTAAAAATAAAAAAAGAACCTAAAGATATTATTGAACAAAAAGTACAAAGGATGCTCAAACTTGTCAATTTAGAGGAATACGCCAAAAGAAATGTAACAGAACTCAGCGGAGGACAACAGCAAAGAATTGCTATAGCAAGAGCATTAGTAAACGAGCCTATGGTACTTCTTCTTGATGAACCTCTTGGAGCATTGGATTTAAAATTGAGAAAAGAAATGCAACACGAATTAAAAAAAATACAGCAGGAAGTTGGTATCACATTTATATATGTTACACATGACCAAGAAGAAGCACTCACTATGTCAGATAAAATTGTTGTTATGAAAGATGGCGAAATACAGCAAATTGGTTCTCCTACTGATATTTATAATGAACCTGTAAATGAATTTGTAGCAAAATTTATAGGAGAAAGCAATATTATAGATGGCATTATGATAGACGATTATAGAGTCATGTTTGAAGACAAAATATTTGATTGTGTGGATTATGGTTTTGACAAAAATGAAAAAATAGATGTTGTCATTCGTCCAGAAGATTTAGACATTGTACCAAGAAAAGATGGTAAATTAAAAGGTATTGTTCGTTCTGTATTATTCAAAGGGGTACATTATGAAACCATTGTTGAAACAAAAGTGGGTACAAGCATCACTGTGCAAATGAAGGTATCTGATGAAAAACCTGTTGTAAATATAGAAGCAAATGAAAAAATGAGTGCCAATGATTTTTATTTAGATGTTAGTGATATTGAAGAATTGACAGAAGCTACTATTGTAGCACGTGCAGATGCACAGGCATGGAATCCAGATACAGAAGAATTAATCTCTATACAAAAAATCACATATGATATTAAACCAGAAAATGGAACATATCCTGTTACATTTTCTACTGCTGCAGGTACAAGTGTAACGATAAATATGATTGTAAAAGATGAAAATAGAGTTGTAAACAAAGAATATCAAGAAGAAATATTTGCTGTAAATTTTTTTAAAACAGTAGACGAATTAAAAGAAAGTATTGCTTTAGAAACTGATTTAAAAACATGGGCAAATGCTTCTGCATGGAGTTTAGAAGATGATACTGCCGTAGAAATTACCAGTATTCATTATGATTTTGACCCTGAAAACATTGTTTCTGGAACATATACCGTTACATTCGCTACAGAAGGACATGAATATATGATTGATACAACAGATAAATATGAAGTTGGTAACGAAGTTGGATTGATGTTTCAGCCTCAAGATATTCACATTATGAAAAAGGGGTGATATAATAATGCGTCAATTTAAAAATATGGCATATCCCTATATGATATGGATTTCTATTATGATTGTTGTGCCAATGTTTATGATATTTATGTATGCTTTTACAAAACATGGTAATGATGTTGCAACATTTTGGTTTACATTTGATAATTTTATACGATTTTTTAGTGATATTATATTTATCAATGTATTAAAACAATCTCTTTATATTGCTGTCATTACAACTATAATATGCATATTATTAGGATATCCTGTAGCATATATTATTGCAAATTCTAAAGAAAAAAATAAAGTGTTTTTAATACTTTTAATTACATTACCTACATGGATTAATATGCTTGTTAGAACATATGCTTGGATGGGTATTTTACAAGATAATGGTATATTAAACAATATATTATCATTATTCGGTTTACAAACGAAATTACTTCATACAGACTTTGCTGTTATATTAGGTATGGTTTATAATTTTATTCCTTTTATGATACTGCAAATTCATACCTCATTAACAAAAATGGATAAAAGCCTTATAGAAGCTGCAAGCGATTTAGGTGCAGATAAAATACAGTGTTTTTTAAAAATAATATTTCCACTCTCATTACCTGGTGTAATTAGTGGTATTACACTTGTATTTTTGCCTGCAATGTCTAGTTTCTTTATACCAAAACTATTAGGCGGAGGACAATATGTTTTGATAGGAAATGTAATAGAATCTCAATTTTTAACAGCAGGCAACTGGAACTTCGGTAGTGCTATATCATTAATTATAGCAGTAATCATTATGATTTCTATGTATATCACAAAAAAAATTGAAGTTAAAAACAGTACAGGGAAAGGAGGTATAATACATTGAAACAGTCAAAAAAAATAGGTAGTAAAATTTATATGACTCTTATTATGATATTTTTCTATCTACCTATCATATATACCATTATATTTTCGTTTAATTCTTCTCGTTCTCTTACAAAATTTGAAGGATTTTCATTACAATGGTATGAAAAAATGTTCCATGATTCCACAATGATGGAATCCATATTTTATACTATTGTGATTGCATTGTTTGCTACATTGATTTCTACCATTATAGGCACAATTACAGCAATAGGACTTTCTAAGTCTAATCGTATATTAAAAGGAATTGTGGAACAAATTAATGACTTGCCTATTATGAATCCAGAAATTGTAACAGGAATAGGACTTTTAATGTTTTTTAGTGCATTAGGTGTGAAAAAAGGATTTATGACATTATTACTTGCTCATATTATGTTTTGTATTCCTTATGTTATACTAAGCGTATCACCAAAATTACGCTCTTTAGACCCTAATTTAGCAGATGCTGCACTAGACTTAGGTGCAACACCTTGGCAGGCACTTATAAAAGTAATTGTACCTCAAATTATGCCTGGTATTATATCTGGTGCTTTAATTGCTTTTACAATGTCATTTGATGATTTTATTATTTCTTATTTTGTAACAGGCAATGGTGTCAATAATATTTCTATATTAGTTTATACTATGTCAAAAAGAGTCAATCCTTCTATTAATGCCTTATCTAGTATTATTATTGTTATTATTACAGTTGTATTACTGTTTGTAAATATTATACCTATATTAAAAGAAAAAAAGGAGAGAAAAAATAATGAAACATAAAAAATTATTATCATTACTTACTAGTATAGCAATGTTATTTTCTTTTACAGCCTGCGGAAAAAGCAACACTTCTGTTGCAGAAGACCCTATTGAGAAATATGGTTCTGATACATTAAAGCTGTATAATTGGGGCGAATATATGGGAAATACGCTCATTAGTGACTTTGAAAAGCAATTCGGTGTAAATGTGATTGTAGAATATTTTGATTCTAATGAAATGATGTATACCAAAATACAAGCTGGAGATGCCTATGATATTTTAGTGCCTTCTGATTATATGATTGAAAGACTTTTAGCTAACAATGCTTTACAGCCCATTGATAAAGAAATGATTCCAAATATTTCTAATTTAGCAGAAGGTGTAAAGGCACTTCCTTATGACCCAGATAATACTTATTCTGTACCTTATTTTTGGGGTACTGTAGGTATTGTTTATAATAAAAATAATGTAGATTTAGAGGACTTAGAGCAACAAGGATATGCTATATTAAAAAATACAAAATATAAAGGTAAATTATATATGTATGATTCTGAAAGGGATTCTTTTATGATAGCATTAAAATCCCTTGGCTATTCCATGAATACAGACAATGAGCAAGAAATCGAACAAGCATATCAGTGGTTAAAGGAATTAAATGATACTATGGAACCTGTATATGTTACAGATGAAGTAATTGATGGTATGATGAATGGAAATAAAGATTTAGCTGTTGTATATAGTGGTGATGCTGTAACAATATTGAATGAAAATGAAGATATGGCATTCTATTTACCTAAAGAAGGTACAAATGTGTGGAGTGATGCTATGGTAATACCAGCAAATGCAGAAAATCCCAAATTAGCAAATGAATTTATAAACTACGTTTTAACATATGATGCTTCCTACAGCAATTCTGAAGCAGTAGGCTATACATCTTCCAATAAAGAAGTTATGGATAATATTAGTGGAGAAGGTGGATTATATGAATCCAATCCAGCTTATTTACCACGTATAGGATATGATAAAGATGAAGTATTTAAAGATAATATTGTTTTAAAAGAAAAATTATCAGAGCTTTGGATTAAGGTAAAGGCATCTCAATAATATAATATTTTAAAAATGTGCCAGTTATATAATGTAAATTATTTATTGATTGATGATAACTATTGTTTGAATATAGATTTTTAGCCTTTTATAGTGTATATATTGATAAAGGATTTAAACAACTGACATATATATTACATTAAAAAAATAAACAAATACCCATACTTTTTTGGTAAGGGTATTTGTTATTTAATAAATGTTTAAATACACATTTTTATAAGACTTGACCTAAAAATCTTTTTGGAAAACTATTAGCAAATATTATTTAAAAATCAGTCTTTTATACTACTTCTTATTCTTATACAATAATATTGTAACTATAATTGATATTTTATACCAACATATCAACGATATGAGAAGATGGTGGATTTGCTGCCTGCATACCCTCCAAAAGCTGTGCCATTTGTGCTTCTGCTGTATCCATAGCATTTTTTGTCATTGCAAGCCCAGCCTGCATCTGCACATTTGCTAAACTCATGCTTACACTCATTGCTGCTACGTCCATAAAATCAACCTCCTTATTGATAAAATATATATTTCTATATATTCTATATCGGAATAAAGCAAAATAAATTAACATAACAGACCAATATTTATTGTTATTTTTGCATTATCATATTAATAAATGCACTCATTTGTGGTGTAACATATTTATTTTTATGATAAATAATTTGTTTCCACATTACAACATTCCAATTTTCCACATTGATGACATCTATTTTCTGACTTTTCATTTCTTTTACAGCAGCTATTTTAGGTAAAAATGAAATTCCCTGTCCCTTTTTTAATAATTCTACAATGATTCGAGTATCTCCTATCTCTAAAAAAGGCTTAAACTCAACAGCATTTTTTTCTACATATTCATCTAATTCTTTTCTATAACTAATTCCTTTTTCTGTTAAAATAAAAGGCTGTTTTAATATCTCTTGTATCGAAACAGTATTCTTTTTTGTTAAGCTATGCCCAAAAGGAGCAAAAAACAAAATTTCTTCTTTCTCCATATAAGGTTTTATCCATTCCTTATGATAAAGGGGTCTGTCAATTACAAAAATAAAATCCACTTCATTATGTATCATCATTTCAATTAATATATCTACATAATTTGTTTTTACAATCAATTCTACATCTGTATACTTTTTATGAAATTCTGACAATATTTCTGGCATTGCAGAGCAAAGTAATGATTCTATTACGCCAATACAAATTTTACCCTTAATATGATTTTGTTCTCTAGCAGTATATGTTATTTTTTCTGTTAAATTTCTGATTTCTTTTGCATATTGGAACACCTCCCACCCTTTTTCTGTTACAGATATTTGTTTTCCTATTCTTTCAAATAATTTTATATTCAATTCCTGTTCTAATTGTTGTATTTGTACTGTAACAGTAGATTGGGAATATCCTAGCTGTTCGGCTGCTCTTGTAAAATTTTGCAGTTCTGCCACCCTCAAAAATGTCATTAAATTTCTTATTTCCATAGTTATACACTCCACAACATTATAATGATATATTCAGTATAACATATTATCATTAAAAATAATAATGTATTTTATTAAAACCATGAATTTTACAAATGATTATAAATGATATATTATTAATCTATAAAATATAAAAAATATTTTACAAAATAAGGGGGTTATATTATGATAAAAAAAGTATGGGATTTTATATTTGCATTAATTACAGCATCTTCAAAATATAATCGTTTTTAGAAGGGAGTAGAAATTATATGAAAATAAAAACAAAAGTAAATCTATTAGGCTTTTTAACAGTATTATTTTGGGCAATGGCTTTTCCATTTTCTAAAATTGCCATTTCTCATTTTCACACCAATAGCCTTGCTATATTAAGATGTGGTATTGCTTCTATATTTTTATGCACATTAGCCATATATAAAAAAATTTCGTTTCCTAAAAAGCAAGATATACCAAAATTTTTTATTTCTGGTTTATTCGGTTTCTTTTTATATCTTATTTTTTTTAATATAGGACTGCAATCTCTTACATCTGCTACATCTAGTATTATCATTGCAACAACACCTATTATGACATCTATTGTTTGCACATTTTTATATCAAGAAAAAATCAAATGGCTTGGTTGGCTTGCTACTGCTATTGAATTTATAGGAATTATAGTTTTATCACTATGGGACGGAACATTATCATTTAATTTTGGTATTGTATGGACATTGCTGTCTGCTATTGTATTTTGTATTTATAACCTTTATCAAAGAAAACTTGTTTCATTAGGTTATGATTCATTTGAAATTGTAACATATAGTATGGTTTGTGGTGCAATATTATTTTTATTCTTTTTACCAAATGCTGTCACAGAATTAGCAACCGCTTCTTCTATTCAAATATTAGTGGTACTCTCATTAGGTATTTTTTCAAGTGGTGTTGCATATGTATTATGGGGAAAAGCATTGTCCATAGCAGAAAAAACAAGTGAAGTGACTAATTTTATGTTTGTAACACCCCTTTTATCTACAATATTAGGCTTTCTATTTTTAAAAGAAATTCCTTCTATGGGTACATTTATAGGAGGAACAATGATTTTAATAGGACTGGTATTATTCCAATTTGGAAAATAAAAAAATAACCTCAGAAACTATTTTTTAATTTTCTGAGGTTATTTTTTTGACATAACACATTTCATTATGTAATTATTGATTTCTATTTTTAATATGAGCATTAAAATAATAAATTAAAATACTCAATACGATAATGGTTAATATTACCACTACAAATGTTCGAGCATCTTTAAAAGATATAAATATAGCTAAAAGTCCACAAAGTAAACTAATAATATACAATATCAATACTGCTTGACGTTGTGAAAAACCTCTATCAATCAGTCTATGATGTAAATGTCCTCTATCTGCTTTCATAATAGGCTGGTGCTTTGCCATACGTCTAAGCATAGCAAATAATGTATCAAATATAGGTAATCCTAAGCAAAGCATACTAACAATTAAAGCCAATATAGCATAGCCTTTAAACACACCTAATATACTTGTTACAGCAAGCACAAATCCTAAAAATGTAGAGCCAGTATCACCCATAAATATTTCAGCAGGATTAAAGTTTCTAGGCAAAAATCCAAGGCAAGCACCTGCTAATGATGCTGTTAACATAACTGCGGTAGTACTTCCTGTCATAATACAAAGTATCATTAAACAAAGTGCTGCAATAGAAGATACTCCTGCGGCTAAACCATCTAAACCATCAATCAAATTTACTGCATTTGTAACGCCCACAATCCATATCAATGTAATTGGTACGCTAAATGTTTGTAAATAAGTAGTGACAGGCCACATTACAACATTAATACGTGTACCTGAGTAAATGACAATGAGTGCTGCAACAATCTGAATACAGAATTTTAATTTTGCTCTTAAATTTTTCACATCATCTATCATACCAAGTACAACAATAATACTTGCTCCCATAACAAAACCTGCAAATTGTTTGACATTCATTTCTGGATTAAAACGATACAATACAAGCACTGTTATCATAAAACCCATCACAATTGCAATACCACCCATACGAGGCATAGGCTTTTTATGCATACCCCTATCTTTTGGCACATCAATCGCACCTAATTTTACAGAAATCTTTTTTGCTAAAGGCGTTGTTACTAATGTAATGGCAAAAGCACTAGCAAAAGCTGCAATATATAAAAGCCAATTATAATCCAATATTATCCTCTCCTCAGATACAGACAGGTACATTATTTTGTACCAAAAATTCTGTCTCCTGCATCTCCAAGCCCAGGCACAATATAGCCATGGTCGTTTAACATATTATCATATGCTGCTGTATAAATATCTACATCTGGGTGCATCTTTTGTATTCTTTCCACTCCTTGAGGTGCGCTCAGCACACAAAGAAGATTAATTTTTTTCGCACCTTTATCCTTTAAAAATCCAATTGCTGCCTCTGCTGTTCCTCCTGTGGCAAGCATAGGGTCTGTCAAAAATACTGTCCTTTCTTCTATATCAGAAGGCAATTTACAATAATATTCTACTGGCTGTAATGTTTCTGGGTCACGATATAAACCAATATGACCTACTTTTGCAGTAGGCATTAATGCTAAAAGCCCTTCTGTCATACCAATACCTGCTCTCAATATTGGTACAATCGCTAATTTTGTATCAATCATTTTACAGTCTGCGGTAGTAATAGGTGTTTCTATTTTGATATCAGCTAAAGGCAATTCTCTTGTTGCTTCATAAGAAAGAAGCATTGCCACTTCTTCTACTAATTCTCTGAACTCTTTTGAGCCAGTGTCACGATTACGGAGCATTGCAATTTTATGCTGTATTAACGGATGTTCTGATATAAATAATTTCCCCATAATATACTTCCTTTCTGCTTACTCCTCTATTTGTGATATCCTTCTAATATGACGTTGGTTATTTGAAAAAGGTGTTTCCAAAAATACTTTTACAATTTCCAATGCAAGCCCTACACCAACTACTCTTGCACCCAAGGCTAAAATATTTGCATCATTATGCTCTCTTGTTGCTTTTGCAGAAAAACAATCTCCACACAATGCTGCACGAATACCCTTTACTTTATTCGCTGTAATGGAAACACCTATACCTGTACCACATATCAATATTCCTTTTTCACATTCTCCGTTTGCAACTGTATGAGCTACCTTTTTTGCATAGATTGGATAATCACAAGAATCTTCCGAATTTGTTCCAAAATTTTTATACTCAATATTTTGTTTTTCTAAATAGTCAATCACTTCTTGCATTAAAGCATATCCACCATGGTCACAGCCTAATGCTATCATAGCAACTCCTCCTTTCATTATATATTTATATCATTTACTCCATAACTCTCATACATTTATTATTTTATAACCAGCCGCTTTTTGCAAGCGGTTCATAATGGCAAGTCCTTCTCCTTTTTCAGGTACCGTTTCAGAATAAACTATATCAACACCCAAAAAATCAAATTTTCTTAAATGTTTAAACAAATTTGAGCCGATTTCTTCCAAATTTTCTCTGTTCCCTAGTGAAAGCACAATACCACAATCATAATATTGTTTTGTTTGGTCTGTTGCCAATATTCCTACTTTTTTTGATAATTGTAATTCTCTTTCTACAAAGTGATTTATATTTTGTTGAACAATACTTAAATCATTTCCTTGTACTAATATTACATCTGCTTTAGGGGAATAATGTGTATATTTCATTCCTGGTGCTTTAGGAACTAAATTTTGACTTGGTTTTGTTAAAATCGTTGGATCAATTTCTATCTGCCCTATTACATTTTCTATCATTTCCTTTGTAATTGCTCCAGGACGTAAAAGTGTAGGAATTTCCTCAGAAACATCTATAATTGTAGATTCCAGTCCAAACTCTGCATTACCTCCATCTATAATCATGTCAATTTTACCATTCAAATCAAATATAACATGAGATGCTTTTGTAGGGCTTGGTTTTCCCGATGAATTTGCACTAGGTGCAGCAATGGGTAAACCTGATGCTTTAATAATTGCCTGTGCTACTGTATGAGAAGGAAAACGTACCGCTACAGTAGAAAAACCGCCTGTAATTTCATATGGTACGCAATCCTCTTTTTGAAAAATCATTGTTAAAGGTCCAGGCCAAAAAGCATTCATTAACTTTTCTGCTTTTTGAGGCACTTCTTTTACAATAGTATATAAATCTTTTTTTTCTGCAATATGAAGTATCAAGGGGTTGTCCGAAGGACGCCCCTTCGCTTCATATATTTTTTTGCAGGCACAGGCATCTAAACCATTTGCACCTAGTCCATATACTGTTTCTGTTGGAAATGCAACTAAACCACCGTTTTTTAAAATATCTGCCGCCTGTTTTATCCATTTTTGTTCTGGTTGTTTATTATCTACTGTTGCCAGTATTGTTTTCATAATTATAAATTCGCCCCACAGCATTTTTTATATTTTTTGCCACTTCCGCAAGGACAAGGGTCATTTCTACCTATTTTTTTATCTTTTACAATCGTACGAGATTTTTTCTGTTCTTTTGTAAAATTCTTTCTTTCTTCTTCTGTGTAAATATTATTCCATTGTGGAAGTTGATACAAATGCTCTGCTTTATATTCCACCATCTTTTTATATAATTTTTCAAAATCAATTTCTAATCTTACAGAACTATTTTCTTCTAATTCATTCATTTCATATGGTTTTGGCAATACTTCGTTAATGCCATCTATAAAAGCAACTATTTCTTCTGGTGTTACACCAAAACGCAATGCAAGCTCAGAAACAGCACCTTCTAATATATTTACTTTTTCTCCTAAAATATATTCATATATTTTTTGTTCTTTTGGTAAAAATTCGTCCCAAACCTCTTCCATACTTTTACCATCTTTACTAAATGCTTTGTTCATCCAATTTTCATATAATGTCATGATTAGCCACTCCTTAATTATCATTATCAATTTTAAAATTAAAACATACTAATAGAAATAATAATATATATTCCCCTTCAATGCAACAAAAAAATAATAAATGTTGTTTAAAAATCAACTGAAATTACTGGAAAAATATATTTTTATATAGTATATCATTTTGTATGCCTTATACACAATTCAAATTTTTATACAAAAATTTTTACAAATAACATTATTATAAAAACTTTGTTTTTTATTATAAAATTAATATAACTCAAATACAATATCATTTCTGTTTAAAAATTTTGTTGAAACTTTTCTAAAACTATACTGTCAAAATTTCTTTATAAAAAGTAAAATCCCCTGTTAAAACAGGAGATTTTGTTTTTTATCCAATTTTTTGTTTTAATTCTGTTTGTATTATTTGCTGATGTTTTACAATTATCACTTCTATATCTTTTGGTAATGCATTAATAATTTTTTGAAATTGTGTTTCTTTTTGTACTTTAGTAGTGTGTTTTTTCTCCACTTTGGGCAGTTCTCCCATAATAACTTTTGTAATGCCTTCCTCTTTTGCAAATTGAGCAATACATTTTGGCACATCTTCATCACATAACACATGAACAATACCACCACATCTATCGCCATAAGATAATAATTTTGTGAGTAATTTTAATGTTTCTCCATTTTGAAAAATACTATCACCCTTTTGCACATGAAGTATATGCAAAGAACTATTATATTGTTCTGCTATCTCGGCACCATAATCAATCAATCTTTGAGAACTAGTTTGTGCTGTAATACATACTGCAATTTTTTCTTCTTTCATAGTAAATCGTTACCTCCTTATCAATACTGTTGCATTACAGGCGATATATTTTTAGTACTATGTCAATAACATATTTTGTATTTTCGCTTTATAAAAAACAAATATTTATTGATATTTTTTTGTAAAAATACAATAAAAACCATTTTTTAAAAAGACAAATGTGTTTGACTTATATACAATAAATATTTTTCATCTTATTAATATCATATCATAATTTTATAAAAAAACAACAAAATTTTTATCAATTTTTTCTCATTTTTTTTGCACATTTTTACCAATAACTAATTTTATTGCACAAAAATAACAAGAAAGTGCATTTTCTTGTTATTTTTGTCATATTTAATTGCCATACAAATATTTTTTTATATTTATTAAAATATATTCATAATTAAAAAAGTATTTATGTGATTACTTTTCACTATAATTTACACACGCTTGTACAAAATCATGGAATAAAGGCTGGCATCTATTTGGACGTGACTTAAATTCTGGGTGGAATTGTACCCCCACAAACCAATCATTTTGAGGCACTTCTACAATTTCCACTAATCTATCATCTGGAGAAAGCCCCACAATCTGCAATCCTGCTTCAACGAATTGTTTTCTATATTCATTATTAAATTCATATCTATGTCTATGACGTTCATATATCAACTCTGTATCATATGCTTTATAAGCACAAGAATCTTTTACTAATTTACAAGGATATGCTCCTAAACGCATTGTACCTCCTAAATTATCAATATCCTTTTGCTCTGGCATTAAATCAATTACTGGATGTTCTGTTTCTTTTACTTCTGCTGTAAAGGCATCTTTCCATCCTAATACATTTCTTGCATATTCAATTACTGCACATTGCATACCCAGACAAATTCCAAAGAATGGGACATTATTCTCACGAGCATATTGTATTGCTCTAATTTTTCCCTCTAATCCTCTATCTCCAAAACCGCCTGGAACGAGTACTCCATGGCATTTTTCTAATCTAGACGCTATATTTGCTTCTGTGAGATGTTCAGCATTTACCCAATCTATTTCAACATCTGCTCCTGTTGCAATACCGCCATGATGTAATGATTCCACAATAGACAAATAAGCATCATGTAATTCTACATACTTTCCTACCAAAGCAATACGTACTTTTTTATCCATATTCTTTTCTTTTTCCAGCATAGAAAGCCATTCTGCCATATCTGGCTCTTTGTCCTCAATGCCTAATTTTTTACAGGCAACTTTTGCAATACCTTCTTCTTCTAACATAATAGGCACTTCATAAAGACTTTCTGCATCCATATTTTGTATAATACAATCCTCATCTACATTACAGAACAATGCTAGTTTATCTTTCATATCCTGGCTAATTTTATGCTCTGTACGACATACAATCATATCAGGTTGTATACCTATGGAAAGCAATTCTTTTACAGAATGTTGTGTGGGTTTTGTTTTCATTTCTCCGCTTTTTGAAAGATATGGTATCAGTGTTACGTGTATGTATAAACAATTTTCTTTTCCCACCTCTCTTGCAACTTGTCTAATTGCTTCCAAAAAAGGCGTACTCTCAATATCCCCTACTGTTCCACCAATTTCTGTAATGACAATATCTGATTGTGATGCCTTACCTGCACGATATACTCTACTTTTAATTTCATTTGTAATATGTGGTATTACTTGCACAGTCGCTCCCAAATATTCTCCTTTTCTTTCTTTATTTAATACAGACCAATATACTTTTCCCGTAGTAATATTGCTATTAATACTTAAATTTTCATCAATAAATCTTTCATAATGTCCTAAATCTAAATCTGTTTCTGCACCATCTTCTGTAACAAAAACCTCTCCATGCTGATAAGGGCTCATTGTTCCAGGGTCTAAATTGATATAAGGGTCAAATTTTTGTATTGTAACTTTATACCCTCTTGCTTTTAATAATCGTCCTAAAGAAGCGGCTGTAATGCCTTTTCCTAAACCAGAAACAACACCGCCTGTTACAAAAATATATTTTATAGCCATTTTCTTCACTGTCATTATAAAACAATTATAATAACTTTCTCCTTTCTCATTTTATGATATCAGTCTCATTTTATCAGACATTAACATTATCCATATTCTGCCTGTTATTTCAGTAAATTTGTTTTACAAATTTACTGAAATATGCTATAAAATGTCTCTATTAGCAATTTACTTCACTACTACTACAAAAATACACATTATTCTTATCATACCATATTCAATATAGAAAAGGAATACTAATTTATTGTAATTTTATGGTAAAATATCATGAGTATTTTTATTAAAATTCATTTTATAACAAAGTCATCCTTTTATATGAAAACTATTGACAACAACATTTATGCAATATACTATAAATACAGTAAGAAATGTGGTATGTTATGATATTATGGAGGAGATTTTTATGGAAGAAAAAGCAAATATGACAAAAGAAGAACGTATTGCAGAAGCTGGAAATATTGCTGGAGAGTATTTTAAACAAGGTTTAAACTGTTCTGAATGTGTTCTGCAAAGTTTTTTAGATACACAAAATGTTAATTTTCCTAAAGAAGTTATTTCATTGGCTTCTGGATTTGGAGGCGGTATGGGACAAACCAGAAATACTTGTGGAGCAATTACAGGAGCAATATTAGCACTTAGTACAATGAAAGGCAGAAATCCTTTTGAAAAGGAAACACCAAAAGAAAGAATACAACAAATACAACAGATTTATGTACCATTTGGCGATATGGTACGTGAAATTGAACAACACTATGGTACACTTATTTGTAAAGAACTTTCTGCACCTCATGGAGATTTTGCTGGAAAAGCAAGAAAACAAAATTGCAAACAAATTATTTCATACTGTGCCGAACTTGTTGCAAAATATGCACAAGAAAATCAAAGTCAACAATAATATGCAAAACCGACAAAACACCATTCTTTTTGTCGGTTTTACTTTTATACTACTTTTCTATATTCCTATCAATTCATATTATGAAATATATTACATTTCCATAAAAATAATTGACTTTTTATTTATAACATTTTATAATAAATACAAATATAAAATTCTTCAGGGCAGGGTGCAATTCCCGACCGGTGGTAATAGTCCACGAGCGAATATCATTTGCTGACATGGTGCAATTCCATGACCGACAGTGAGTATAACAAATGTTATAAAGTCTGGATGGGAGAAGAATAAATGACAGCATTTATTTGTATTGATAAAATACATTTTTTGCTATCCTTTATTTTGCTTGATGACAGTCTGAAGATTTTAGGCTGTTTTTTTATTGCTTTTATATAAAAACAAATAAAAACAGCTTGCTTTGTGCAATTTTACAGCTTATCGCTGTAAATAAAATCTTATACAGTATGATTGCTATACAACAACAAATGGAGGGAATTTTATTATGGAAAACATCAAGTCAATTTTTTCAGCAACAAATGAAACATCACCACAACAAAAAGTAAAACAAAAAATGTCTACAAGACAAATGGTAGGTATGGCTATGCTTGCTGCAATTTCTATTGTATTTGTATCTGTTATACATTTTCCTTTGTTTCCAGCAGCAGCATTTTTAGAATATGACCCTGCTGACATTCCTATATTAATTGGTACATTTACCTATGGTCCCATTGCAGGATTTATATTAACAATCGTTGTTTCATTAATACAAGGTACTACTGTTAGTGCTGGTAGTGGTCCAATAGGCATTATTATGCATATTGTAGCAACGGGAAGTTGTACATTGATATCAGGTAGTATTTATCAAAAAACAAAAACGAAAAAAGGTGCTGCAATTTCTTTAGTAATCGGTGCAATTACAATGACATTAGCTATGGTACTTATGAATTTGATATTAACACCATTATTTATGGGAGCACCTATACAAGCAGTTATGGGAATGTTAGTACCCATCATTATACCTTTTAATTTGTTAAAATCCTCTATTAACTGCTTGATTACATTTTTATTATATAAATCTATTTCTTATATATTAAAAGGTGTTTCAAGACACTAATTTTGGCAAGTATTCACATATTTATAGAATAATGGATTATTGATGTCTGATAAAAAGGTGATAGATGTTCATTCTATCACCCTTTTTTTAATATCAATATACTATTTTTACAACAGTTTTATCAAAAAACAAACTTATTTGATAATTTATACAGAAAAACAGTTTTTTATTGTCATTCCCTTTATTTGTGAATATAATAGTATTGGTGAATTGAAAAATATAGACTAAAAATAAAATAAAAAGCATATATTTTTGAAAAGAAAATATTTTCTCTACTTAATATTACAATACTCTTTTCTATAAAAGTATTGTAATACAAAAGTGACGCAAGTTGCAGCGCAGCATAATCAATATGCAAAAAATAGTAAAGGAGAATGTTACTGTAAAACAAGCAACATTATAATAAAGTAAAATACACTATAAATAGATTTTATTTCTTTATTTATAAGTTTGCAGTAGCGATAGTATATGAATAAAAAAAATATTGTTGTAATATTTGGCGGACAATCTCCAGAGCATGAGGTCTCTCTTAATTCTGCCTCTATGATAATTTCAAATATGAATGAAGAAAAATACTACATTATACCAATAGGCATTACAAAGGAAGGACAATGGTTAATATATGATGGTCCTGTTGAACATATTAAAACAGGAGAATGGAAAAAATATGGAACACCAGCAATTATCAGCCCAGATGCTACACAAAAAAGTATATTAAAAATAATAGGTGATAAAATCAAAAAAATTCCAGTAGATGTTATATTTCCTGTATTACATGGTAAATGGGGAGAAGATGGTACAATACAAGGTCTTTTTGAAATGGCACAAATTCCTTATGTGGGAGATGGTGTATTATCTTCCTGTGTTTCTATGGACAAAGTTTTTACAAAAATGATAGCAAAGTCTGTAAATATCGAACAAGCAAAATATTTGTGGTTTTACACCTATGAATTAGAACATTGTGAAAATATATTAAATCAAATTGAAAAAGAATTACAATATCCTTGTTTTATTAAACCTGCAAATACTGGTTCTTCTGTGGGAATTACAAAAGCACATAATAGAGAAGAATTGAAAAAAGCACTCTATTATGCTGCAAAATTTGATACAAAGGTCATTGCAGAGGAATTTATAGATGGTAGGGAAATAGAATGTTCTGTTTTAGGTAATGAGAATCCTATTGCTAGTGGTGTAGGAGAAATATTTTCTGCTGCTGAATTTTATGATTATGATGCAAAATATAACAATGCAGAATCTAAAACAGTTGTGCCAGCAGAATTAGACAAAGAAATTACTGATAAAATTAGAAAAATTGCAATCAAAATATTTAAAGCAGTAGAAGGTACAGGACTTGCAAGAGTGGATTTTTTAATACAAAAAAATACAAATCGTATTATATTTAATGAATTAAATACAATGCCTGGATTTACTTCTATCAGTATGTATCCTATGCTTTGGGAGGCAGAAGGCAAATCAAAAGAATTACTAATTGATGAATTGATTACACTTGCTTTTTCAAAACAACAGTGCAAATGATAATCAGGAGGAGAAAAACAATGGATAAAAGACCAATTGGTATATTTGATTCTGGTGTAGGCGGTTTAACAGTAGTAAAACAAATTATAAAAGCATTGCCCCATGAAAACATTATTTATTTTGGGGATACAGCAAGAGTTCCTTATGGTACAAAATCCAAAAAAACTGTTACAAAATTTTCAAAACAAATTGTACGATTTTTATTAACAAAAAATGTAAAAGCTGTTATTATTGCTTGCAATACAGCAAGTTCAAACAGCTTACAAGAATTAAGACAAACATTTGATATTCCTATATTTGGTGTAATCGTTCCAGGTGTAGAGGAAGCACTTCGTTCTACAAAAAATAAAAAAGTAGGTATTATTGGCACAAGCAGCACAATTAGAAGTAAAGCATATGAAACATTGCTTGCAGAGGCAGACAGCAGTATAGAAGTATATGCAAAGCCTTGTCCTCTTTTTGTATCTCTTGTGGAAGAAGGTTGGACAGAAAATATAGTTGCAAAATTAACAGCACAAAATTATTTACAAGAATTAGTAGAAAAAGGAATTGATTCTCTTGTATTAGGTTGTACACACTATCCTCTTTTAAAAAGATGTATAGGCGAAACAGTAGGCAGCAGCATCAAATTAGTTGACCCTGCAAAATCTACAGCAACTATGGTGAAGTCATTTTTAGCAGAACACAAATTATTACAACAGGGAGAAAACATATCAGAAAGATATTTTTATATTAGTGATGATACAGATACCTTTAGTAATATGTGTAAAAAAGCATTAAAAAAGGAATATATACCTGAAGTAATTGATATTGAATCTTATTAATACAAAAAGTCATTTATGATTGTTATATAAATTATGCTGTCAAACTTTTACATAAAATAAATAAAAATGTAATTTTTTTAAAAAAGTTTACTTATAGTAATAAAGTATGTAATAAACGAGTTTTTTTACAATTAGAAGCTATTATTGATTATAATATAGCTTCTTTTTTTGAAAACATATATATAAAATATACAAGTATTCACAATAAAAAATGAAAATACAATAAATATTAAACAATAAATATTAAAAATAAATGAGAAATGAATTTGTTCATACTTTATTCATAATTCTGTTATATAATTGTAAAAGTAATTCATTTTTGTTTGGAGGGAATCATTGTTGAAAAAACTTTTTATATGTATTATGTCTAGTATGATTGCATTTTCTTTGTTTGTTGCACCAACGCAGGTAAGTGCCGCAACAAAAACATTGCAGCAATTACAAACAGAACGTGCTAATTTGCAGAAAAAAACAGAGGAAGCAAAAAAGAACTTAGCAGAAGCAAAAAAGAAAAAACAATCTGTAGAGCAAGAAGTTGCTGTATTAGACCAAACATTAAATGCTGCAAATGAGCAATTAGAAAAAGTAGAGGCGGATTTAGCAGAAGTACAAAAACGCTTGGAAGAATCAAAACAAATGTTAGAGCAAGCTACAGAAAATAAAGAAAATCAATTGACTGTATTTGGTCAGCGTGTAAAGTACATACATGAAAACGGTAACACTGGTTATTTAGATGTTATATTAGAATCAAAAGGATTAAACGACCTTTTAATGCGTATGCAGCATGTAGAAGAAATAATGGACTATGATAATAATCTTTTAAACGAATTAAAAGATACTGAAAAAGTAATCCGTGAGAAAAAAGAAGAAGTGGAACAAGAAGAAAAAGAAACAGAACAATTACTACAAGAGCAAAAAACAACATTAGCAAGTTTAGAGAGTTTAAAAGAAGAAAAAATGGCTACTGTAAAGGCTTATGCACAAGATGAAGCAAAATATGACCAATTAGTCAAAAGCAATGAAGCAGCAAGCCAAGAAGTGGCTAGATTAATAGCATCAGCAACTTCTGCATCAAGTGGTAATGATACAGTTGTATATACAGGAGGCAAATTAAACTGGCCTGTACCAGCAAGAGCAGCATCTAGTTCTAGTTTAAGCAGTGGTTTTGTAAATAGAAAACGCCCTATTGGAAGTGGCTGGGAAAAACACACCGGTTATGATATTCCAGCACCATATGGCTCTAATATTGTTGCAGCAGAAGGTGGCACTGTAATTACAGCAGGCTGGGTAAATGGTTATGGAAATACAGTTATGATTAATCATGGAGGCGGTATTGTAACATTATATGGACACAACTCCAGTTTAACTGTTTCAAGAGGACAAAAAGTATCTAGGGGACAAGTTATTGCGAAATGTGGTAGTACAGGAAATTCAACAGGAAACCATTGTCATTTTGAGGTACGTCTAAATGGTTCCGCTGTAAATCCTGAACCCTATTTAGGTGTTGCAAATATTTCAAGATAATATCTAGTCATAAAAACCATTTGTTTTAAAAAATTTTTATAATTGAGAAAAATACCCTCACCAAAAATGTGAGGGTATTTTTGATATCGTTATAATAAAACATGCTATTACAAGATAGTAAAATATCATCTATTTGCAACAAATTTGTAAAATAAAATTAAAAATAGTTTTGATTATTGAAATAATTCGGTAGAATAATATCTGTCAGCAGAATCTGGCAAAAGTACAACAATTACTTTATCTTTATTTTGTTCTTGTTCTGCCAATGTAATACCTGCATGAAGTGCTGCACCTGAAGATATTCCTACTAATATTCCTTCTGTTTTTGCTAATTTTTTTGCAGATTCAAAAGCATCATTACTTTCCACTGCAAATACACTATCATATATAGATGTATTCAATACTTTTGGCACAAATCCTGCGCCAATGCCTTGTATCGCATGAGTACCGCTTTTAGACTGTGAAAGTACAGGAGAATCCGCAGGTTCTACTGCAACAATATGAATATTATCTTTTTTAGACTTCAAATATTCACCTGTTCCAGTTAATGTACCTCCTGTTCCTACACCAGCAATAAAATAATCTATACTTCCATCTGTATCATTCCATATTTCAACACCAGTTGTTTTTTTGTGTATTTCTGCATTTGCTGCATTATCAAACTGTGCTGGTATAAAACTATTTTCAATTTCTTTTGCTAATTCTTCAGCTTTTTCAATGGCTCCTGACATACCTTTTTTACCATCTGTCAATACCAATTCTGCGCCATATGCCTTGAGTATATTTCTTCTTTCTATACTCATTGTTTCAGGCATAGTTAATATCACACGATAGCCTTTTATAACCGCAATAGAAGCTAATCCAATTCCTGTATTACCACTTGTAGGCTCAATAATAACAGAGCCTTTTTTGAGTAAACCTTTTTTTTCAGCATCTTCTATCATACCCTTTGCTGCTCTATCTTTTACGCTACCTGTTGGGTTCAAATATTCCAATTTTAAAAGTAATTTTCCTTTTAGTTGTAATTCCTTTTCCAAACGTACTGGCTCTAATAATGGTGTATTCCCTATGATTTCTAACATACTGCTATAAATAGATGCCATTTTAATCCCTTCTTTCTATTTTTATAAAATGTTTTATGAAATAATCAAACAAAGTAACTCCTATTATTTTAATAGGATTTTCTTTGTAATCATATGCCTTATTTTAGCATTTGTCAATATATTTTACTAATTTTTAACAGCAAATCATAATAAAAGGCTTAATTTTTAATAATATAATCCGATATAACTATTATAGAAGGAACGATTTATTTACCAAAGGAAGGGGATAAAATATGAATATTATGAATGTAAATGCAAGTGTATATGCATCTTCTACTGTTGTTCAGCAAAATAATACAACTGTAAAAGAAAACGGCAAGGAAACAACAACATCATCTACTCAAATAAAACAAGATACATTTTTTGCTTCTGCTTCTGTATCTTCACAAAATACTTCTACTGATAATACAGAAAATATTACTTATGAAAAACCTAAAAAATTATCAGCAGAACAGTTAAAAGCACTTTCTGACCAAAGAATTGCTTCTTTTAAAAATATGGTTTCAAATATGCTTGGAAAACAAGTAAAAACATTAAACAAAGCATTATTTGAAGGCATTACTATTAGCCCAGAAGAACAACAAGCTGCTTTAGAGGCTATTTCTCCAGGTGGAGAATGGTCACCAGAGGCTGTATCAGAAAATATTTTGAATATGGCAAAAGCACTTTCTGGCGGTGATGTTTCAAAATTAGAATTATTAAAGAATGCTGTTATAAAAGGATTTGAAGCTGCTGAAACTACTTGGGGAGGCAAATTGCCAAGTATTACAGATGAAACATATGATTTAATTATGAAAGGATTCGATGAATGGGCAAAAGAAGGCACAGAAGAAACAGATAAAACTGACGAATCCAAAGATGATGAAATAAAAACAGAAAAAGCAGAATAATTATAATAAATAAAATGACTCAATACATAACATTATGTATTGAGTCGGGGCAACTGTACAGGAAAGGGAATTTCATGTACGGTTTATAGTATAATGAAATAGCATTAAAAAAAATTTATAACATAATTAAATTTTAATGAGAAAAATTATCTTTTCTATATATACTTCATATTATTATAATAACTGACGAAGCAAAAATAACCTATCATTATATATTGGTAGGTTATTTTTAATGTGATTTCATATTAAAATTCCATTCTGTTTATAATATCATTCCATGCTTCATCATCAAATTCTTCATTGCGGAATAGTTTTCTTTTATCATTATCTGTAATTTTTCTTATCACACTGCAAGGATTTCCTGCTGCAATTACCCAATCTGGAATATCTTTTGTTACAACACTGCCAGCACCTATTACTACATTATTGCCAATATGTACTCCTGGACAGATTACTGTATTTCCTCCAATCCAAACATTGTCTCCTATTGTCACCTCTTTTCCATATTCATAAGTAGAATTACGACTTATAGGATGAATGGGGTGCCCTGCTGTATAAATTGCCACATTAGGCGCCATCTGGCAGTTATCTCCAATGACTACACGTGCTACATCTAATATAGTACAGTTATAATTTGCAAAAAAATTTTTCCCAACTTCAATATGTTTTCCATAATCGCAGTAAAATGGCGGATTAACAAATGCACCATCTGATTTACCAAATAAATCTTTTATCACTTCTGCAATGCCATCAAAATCTGAACGATTCATAAAATTTAACTTTTGTAGTTTTTCTCTGCAAATTTTCTGCTCCTCAAAAACATCACTATCCGAAATATATGCCATTTGTGCATCTCTTCTTTGTTTATTTGTCACAATATTTCCTCCTTAATATACTATTGTTATAGTTTTAATAAAAGAATTTCTGATAAAATATTATTTTTATAATGCTATTTATTTTTTATATCATTATATTTTTTGTATTGCTACAAATCAATAACAATTATATTTTTTATATCACATATTTCATTGAAAATCAAAGTTGTCAAAAGTATTGATTTTTAAAGTTTTTTATATTAAAAAAACTAAATTTAAAACACTTATTAATGATATTATAAAAATAATATAACTTTCCTACTTATTTTATAACATCATTTTTTTCAAATTAATTTATAAAGAAAAAACAACAGCTTTGATTTCCATTTTTTTAAAACTGTTGTTTTTATATTATTAATTATCAAGTTGAAATTTTACTACTTATTCATTTAATATACTAGCCTGTTCAGACAATTCTCCACTAGCCATAGCAGAATCCATAACAACGTCACAATTTGCCTGCACTACATTTGCAATCTGTTTTAGCCCCTGTGAAATACGATTTACAGCTTGAGATTGGTCACATGCTGTTTGAAAAATTGAACTTACAGATTGTGATACCTTCTCTGCACTTTCCACAACCTCTTGTAAAGACTGATTTGTTACATTAGAAATATGACTTCCTTTTTCCACAGCCTTTACAGTACTTTCAATTAAAAGTGCAGTATTTTTTGCTGCTTCTGCTGACTTATTTGCTAGATTTTTTACTTCATTTGCTACTATTGCAAATCCTCTTCCTGCTACACCTGCCCTTGATGCCTCTATTGTAGCATTTAATGATAATATTTTCGTTTGAGAAGCAATATCATCAATCGTTTTGATTACTTTAATAATTTCTTTTGACTTTCCATCAATCATTTTCATAGCTCCTACTAATTCATTCATATATTCGCTACAAGTTTTAATTTTCTCATGAGATTGCACATTTTCCTGTTCTGCAATATTGGCAAAATTAGCAGTTGTATTTACTTGCTCAGAAATATAATCAATCTCATCAGATAATTCTTGTATAGAAGATGCTTGTTCTGATGCTCCCTGTGATAATGATTCTGCTCTGTTTGAAACTTGTTCTGCTTCTGCATTTACTTGTTTTGAAACACAAGAAATTTCTTTTAATACTTTTGTCAATTTAGAGCGTATTGTTTGTAAGCTTTTTACCAATGCTTCCAAACTACCTATATAGTAAACTTTATTTTTTTCTACATCAACAGTTAAATTACCATCAGCCATTTCTCCTAGTATTCTTCCAATGTCTTCAACAGATTTTGCTAAGTGATGACAAACATCATGAGTAGCATTTGCAATCATACCAATTTCATCTTTTCTATCATAAAATTGTTCTAATCCTTCATCAGCAGAAAGGTCAAATTTTCCTAAACTATCTATGGCATTTTCTACAATCATCAATTCTTTTGCTGTCTTTTTTAATATAGAAAGTGTTGTTAATATAATTAAAGCTGCTACAACAGCACAGGCAGAGCCAATTATAATGCCCGTAGTTACAACAGGTTGAAAAACTTCAGAAGCACTATCCTGTACCATAAATACCCAATTACGATTATCCAGATACTTATATATTACCATTTGATTTTTATTATTTCCATCTTTATAAGCATATACATTTGCCTCTGTATTTTTGTCTTTTTTTACACGATTAATAATTTCCAAATGCCCTTTATCTGTTGTTTCTTGATTCAATAAATCTTCATTTTTATGATAAAGATATGTACTGGTTTCAACATCAATAAATACATATTCACTGTTAGGCAAACTTTTTAATTCTAATTCTAGTAAGGAATCCATCAATCTTTTTGCATATACTGCCCCTCCTACATAACCAATACATTTCTCACCTTCAAATATAGGATAATACATAGAAACCACCATATTTCCCGTCCCAGGCGATACCATAATACCTAAATTAGTTATTTCATCATGTGACAAAATAGTGTCACGAAAAGTATTTAAAGAATCTCCTTGTCGTGTTGTAATGCCAATAGCATTTGGAGAAGTGTATGTTAATACATATGTATCAGGAGTCGCAATATATAGACCTTCAAATATACCTTTGACATTAGCAAATTCTTCTGTATATATTTGAGCTCTTTTTAGTAATTCTGCATCATCTGGATGAGCAAGAACATCTTTTACTTCTTCACTCAATGAAAAAGCAGTCAAATATTCTTCAGCAGATGTCACATAATCATCAATAATAGAAGCCCTAGACTGTACAGCATTCGTCATTTCATTTGTAATATTTTTTCTAACAATAGATTCTATGTTATTTGATATAATTATCCAAAGAATCAAAAGACCCAACAATGTAATGATTGTAGTCAGTATGCTAATTCTTGTAACTAATTTTTGATTTTTTAGAAATTTTTTCATAACACTAAACCCTTTCTTTTTTTATGTCATATTATTTTGCATTACCTACTAAATATTAGAAGTATTCTTTTTCCCTTAATTATAGAATATCATCACTAATAAAATATTAGATATTTATTATAAACGTTTTTGGTTATTTTTCATTTCTTGCTGTACCTTTATACTATTTAATAATACCTTTTGTAAAAGTTCTTGAAAAAGAATTTTTTCTCCTAGCGACATACCTTCTAACATTGGTTGTTCTTCTTCATTCATTGAAACAAAAATTTCATTATAATATTGAAATCCTTTCTCCAATAAATAAATTTTTTTTACTCTTTTATCATCAGTATTTTTTGTATATTCTGTATATCCATTTTCTGTTAAATAAATTGCCATTCTTGCAATTACAGACTGGGATATATTTAATCCTTTTTCCAGTTGTTTTAATGTAAGTTCATTTCCTTCTGCTTCTATCAAAAGCCCCATCATGCCAAGTTGTGTCCAATTCAAATCTGTATTCTCTAAAAGCTGCTTTGCTATATGTTCCCATATAAAATTTATTTGTCGAATTAAATAACTGCAAACAATACCATCTATATGGCATAATAATTTTAATATATTGTTTTCATATTATAGTATCCATAATTTATGAACTTTGTGAGAGGTGATTTGATATTGGCTGGACAAATTTATAATATCATTCAGAGTGTCATCACTCAAAAATCGAAAGGAAATCAAATTATTGCAAGAAGTATTAAAACAAAAATGATTTTAAAAGGAATTGCAGTTGATAAATATACTCCTGCATCTCCAGATGACTCTACTGTTGTACAGAAGGTAAAAGATATCGCAAAAGAATTTGGATTAATGGTATAAAAAAATGAAGTAAAGGTGGAATAACATTGGCAATAAGAACACTTTCTATTAAAGGAATAGACAGCCATGATATGGCACAGCAAGCAAAAATAGTATTAAAAGATTTTAATATAAAGTTATTATTGTTTTTTGCTTCTAGTTTTTATGATACATCTTCACCAGCAAAAGAATTAAGTATTGCATTTCCTAATAGCAGAATTATTGGCTCAACTTCACATAGTAAATATTGTAATTCTAATTATACAAATCATTCTGTTAGTATTATGGCAATTGATAAAAAAAGTGTAGAAGATGTTTGTATTGAAGTAGTGGAAAATATTGAACAAAAAGATTACAATCTTCATGGTTTAATGCAACAAATGGAGGCTCAATTTGGAGGACAAGAAGAAATTTTTAATCATTTCGACCGCTATGTAGGAATTGTTTTATTTGAATCTAGTGCAAAGGCAGAAGAAGTTTTTATGGATTCTCTTGGAATTGCTTCCGATATTTTATTTGTAGGTGGTTCTTCTTCCTCTACTGAAAATAATATCTCTAAAATTTATGTAGATGATAAATCTTATACAAAAACAGCCGTATTAGCAATTTTAAAAACAGTAAATGGCTATGATATTTTAAAAACACAAAGTGTTTGTATTCTTTCAGACCGTACATCACTTGTGACAAAATCTGATATGCATAATCGCATTCTTTATGAATTTGATAATCGTCCATGTAGTGAAATATATGCTGAAGTTCTCGACATACCAAAAGACCAAATTCAAAATTACTTTGTATCAAATCTTTTGGGTATTGTAGCTGATGGAGAAATTTTTGTTCGTACATTCAACCAAATAAAAGAAGATGGTATCACACTTCATTGTGGCTTACCAGAAAGAGCAGAAATCAATGTTTTAAAAATTGGCGATATTGTGTTAGATACACAAAAGGCATTAGATAGTGTAATTACATATTCACCAGCAGGTGTTATTAATTTTAATTGTTTATATCATACATTTGAAATGCTTAATAAAGAATTAACAGAACACTATTGCTCTTTGTTTGGACGTTATAATAGCATTGGCTTTTCTACTAATGGCGAAGCATTTTTAGGACATATTAATGAAACATCTACTATTTTAGTAATTAAATAATTATTTTTATAAAATATATCAAACTCTATTACCATAGCTTATCTCAAAAGCTGTGGTTTTTTATAATTATAACATATAAATAATAAAAAAAACCTCGAACCATTGAATTCTAAGGCTTTTTTCACACATTGCGGGGGCTGGATTTGAACCAACGACCTTCGGGTTATGAGTTTGGAAAATTATGTTTTATTATATATTATTGTCAATAAAAAACATTGATTTTACGCCGTTTTTACCCTATCTGTTTTTTTATATCATGTAAAAAAATCATGAACAAAGAACAAAATAAAGAACAGACAAAGAACAAAAAATTATGTCTATAAATATATTTTCGCTTCAACATTTTTCAGCATTTCCGTATTTTTCAATGTCAACAAATGTTAACAATTCTATATTTTTATTTCAGGTTTTTTCAGGTTTTTAACATAAAAAAATGACTTAGTATTTACACTAAGTCATTAGCAAGATAAAAAGTCAACAGCCTTACATCTCAATAAAAATATATCATATTAAGCTTATATTTACACTAAGAGCATAGCATATTATTTTTGTATATGCAATATAAATTTTTATTTTTCTTTTGCAACGTTGTTTGAATTTGAATTTTAATTTTTTGAATGCAACGAATGCAACCTTTTTGAGTTGAATTTGAATTTTAACTTTTTGCAACCTTGCAACTTTTTTATTTTTGTTACCACTGTTTACCAACTAAATACCCACCATAAATATTTATAGTTAGCTTTCTTTTTCCATTGCTTGATTGATAACCCTATTGATAAAAGCGTTTACGCTCTCTCCATGCTTTTCAGCAACTTTTTTTATTTCTTCCTTCTTTCCTTTAGGTAATGCTACTGAAACCCTATCTAGATTAGTTGAATCCCATTTTAAAGCACTTTTCTTTTGTGCTTCTGTATATTTTCTAGGCATTTTATTTTTAATTCCTTTCTAAGTATTTCTTTATATTATATCTATAAAGCACCTACTTAACAAGTATACAAAATAACTAAAATATCTACTTAATAATTATATAATTTACCTATTGAATCTACTTAATAAGTAGACTATAATATAATCATAAAAGATAACAGCTATCTAGTAAGCCCCTTTTAGTAGGCTTTTCCGAAAAAAGGTTCACTCTGAAAAATAGCAATCACATCAAACACTTTACCGGTAAAGTTCACTTCTTAAAACACAAATTGATGAAAAGGGAAGGAGCTAACACAATGAAAACAACACATTCAAAGGTTATGACGATTGCTAACAAATTAGTAAAACAAGGACAAAATAGAGCCAATGCAATGGTAAAAGCGTGGGCATTAGTAAAAATGCAGATAATAGAAACAAAAGCAACTGGTGTAACATATGGCAAAAGACAAAAAGCATTAGAGCATTTAAGACGCTATAACAATGCCGACATCACATTAGATTTACATAGAGAAAAAGACAATACACATGATAGTAATGCGATAGCAGTGATTGCTACAGTAAAAAGTAAAGGCTCTTACTGTATAGGTTATGTTCCTCGTATTCTTGCGACATTTCTTGCACCTCTAATTGACAGTGGAAAAAGCATACAAAGTATTTTCAAAGAGGTTAGGGGCGGTTATGAGCCTTATATGAATTATGGTATTGCTATGCAAATAATTGTATAAATAATACATTATATTTTATTATAATCATTATCAATAAAAAAGCTCAGTTTATATATAACTGAACTTTTCTTTGTCATTATTTTGTTTCAAGCGGTACAACTGCAAGTGTTTTGCCTAACGGAAGCAACACTTTTAAAATAGTGTCAATTTGTGGACTTGTAGTACCTTTTTCCATTCTTGCTATAATTGGTTGTTTTACTCCACTAAGTTCTTCTAATTTCTTTTGGCTAATTCCTTTTTCTTGTCTAGCTTTTATAATTTCCCCTATAATAGCAACCCTTAAATCACTTTTTGCTATTTCTTCTGGTGTTAAAATACTATTCATAAATTCTAATACATCATCACCAATAGCAGAAGCTCCTCGCTCCTTTAAATCTGCTAAATTTGCTTTTGCTTGTGTAATTGCTTGTTCATAGTCTTTATTTTCACTCATTGCTTTTACTCCTTTCTCTATAATCATTTAAATTTCGTTTTGCTTGTTTTATTTCTCGCTGTGGTGTTTTTTGTGTTTTCTTTACAAAATGGTGTAAAAGAATAAAGCTTTTTCCGTCCCAAGCTGCAAATAATATTCTGTCTTTTATTGGTCTAATTTCCCATATTTCACCATCAATATGTTTTATATAGGGCTCTCCTGCTTGTGTTCCGTATTCGCTTAATGCTTTTAAATAATCTCTTATTTTATTTAATTTTATACGACTGTCTTTATCTTGTTTATTTGCTAATTTCTGTAAATATTCCTGTATAGAGCTTTTACCATTTCTATCCTCATAAAAATATATATGATACAAATAAAATTCCCCCTTTATTACATATTATACTTTAAAGTTATTAAAATATCAATCACTTTTTCAGTATTATTTTTTGATTTTCTATTTACAAAAACATCATTTGCCCATATAATTTACCTATAAGAACAAATGATGTTTTACTTTTTTCCCCTTACTTGCTTTGGTTGGTGGTAGGGGAATTTTTTTGTCTTTTGTTCATGTTATTCCCTTTCTTTCAATCATTTAATATATTTTCTAATTCTTTACAAGCCTTATCAATATAATCTTCAACAATGCTATGTAAATCGCTTGCGTCATAATGCTTTGTTATAATACATTTAAGATTTTCTTGACCAAAATAACTATTGTACAATGCGTCATTTGCTACTTTTGCTTTGTGCATTATTCTCATAACCTCGAACAATTTCCAGTGTAATTTACTTGTTATGTCTAATTTACTCATTTTTTAAAACCTCTTTCTTGTATTATTCAATCATCCAACAACTTTCTTAATTCTTCTGCTTCTTTTTGGCTTTCAAGCCTTCTAATGCTTTCTTCTGGCAAATGGATATCTATTGTCATTTTATACAGCCTGTCAACAATTCTGTCATCTAGTTTCAATTTCTCTTTGTGTATATTGCTTGTAAACAGTGTAACAAGCCTGTTTGATATTCTGTAATCTAATATGCTCAAAAATACACCGCATACCCATTCAGTAGGCTTTTCCGCTCCAATATCGTCCAATATGAGTACCTTTGCCTTTTTAATACCGTCAATAATTTCTTTTTCGGATAAATCACTATTGTTTTTGTATGTATCTTTTATCATACTTAATAAGTCAAGTACTCTTAAAAACTTCACCTGTATACCTTGTGTTTGTATCAAAGCATTTGCTATGGAACAAGCAAGGCGTGTTTTACCGCTTCCCTTTGTTTTGCTGTATAAATATAAGCCTTTGCCTTGCTGTTTGAAAGCAATAAAATTTAATATATAATTTGCTGCTGCTTTCTTTGCTGCTTTAGCTGTTACCTGGTCTTGATACAACGATGTATCAAAGTTGTTAACAGTACAGTCTTTCAATTCAAAAGGAATTTTAGCTTGTTTTCGCATTTGAGGTTGATTCTTTTTTACACAATCGCATACCTTCCATCTTTCCACCTCTTGACCATCTTCTAAAACTAAATAGCCTATTGCTCCAAAACCATTACACATATGATAGGGGCATTGTTCAGAAATCGTACTCAACCTCTTCAATATCAAAGGTTTCTCCTCTTGCTTCTGCTGCTTCTCGTTTTTCTCTAAGCCATTTGTCGCTAAAGCATTCTGGTTCTTGTTCTTGATGTTGTCCACCGCTTGTTGTACTGTATGATGTATTTGCTCCATAATTTCTATAACCTCCCTTATCTTGTTCTTTTGCTAACCAAGCATTTACAAATTTCAGTATTCCCTTTTTGGTTTTTCTTCTTGTAGGATTGCTGTTTAACCACCCCTTCATTTTTCTTAACTCTTGCAATATATCCACATTAGGATATAATTCTTTCCATGCTGCTATATCTTTGTCAAATATAGGATATTCAGACTTATCATTTAGAGTTAATGCAATAGCTGCTTTTTCTTCTGGCATGGAGCTAGAGCTTTCTAGCTCCGTGCAATATACATTATCTATACTATCCTTACCTAACCTAACCTGGGTATCCAATTTGTCAACCACTGGTATACCATTGGTATCCCTTTTGGTTGTCATTTGGTTGTCGCTTGGTATACCGTTGGTATCCAAAGCGTCTACCATAAAATCATAAATGCTATTTTCTACACAAAGTCGTTTTTTTTCGTCTTGATATATTGTGCTTTTATATCTATCACCTCTAACATAATTGTTTTGCTGCCAATGTCGTATTACTACAACACCATTTTCAAATGGCAATAAATACCCCTTTGCTATCAATAACTTCAAATCATCATTGCTAGCATTGACTGATTTTGTTATTTTCTTGGGGGAAGCAATAAAACCATCGTCATCGGCTCTCATTCCCAAGTGAAAATATAATCCTTGTGCAGATAAAGGCATATCTAAAAAGTTATCAGTATCTATTACATCAAGGCTAAACATTCTTCTATTTGCCATATACTCACCCCTTTACATCTTGCTTTCTAATTCCTTCTTGTTCTTGCTTTTTCTTTTTCTCTACAGCAACGCCTGTAACGTCTTGTAAAAACTTGTCCACATCGTCTAGCTTTAACAATATCCTGCTTCCTATCGAAAATGTGGGTATTAAACCGCTTTTTACAACGCTTCTGAAAGCGCTTTCTGTTAATGCTGTTTCATTGTCTTGCTCTTTTATGTACTCATATGCTTGTTTGATGTTTCTTACTCTTGCAATCATATCTTCACCTCTTTGCTTTATATTCGTACTGCACCGCTTGGACATTGTTGCTTGTTAATCCTCTAGTAGTTCCTTGACATCGCAATTTAATGCTTTGGCTATTTTGCCTACTGTTGCAGGTTTGCAATTATCACCATTTGCTACACGTCGATAAGTTTGATATTGTAGCCCTGTTTCTTTGCATAAGTCGTAAGGATTTTTGCACACTTTTGCTAATGCTATTTCTAGCTTTTGTTTGTTTAAGTTCATACAATCACCTCTTTTAGTATTATTTTCAACTTTAAGTATGAATATAGCATTATATTATCATATTGTCAATATATAAAATTATATTTTTTGTATTTACTTTTCATTTTTTATATGTTATTATAAAATTGTATTATATGGTATTAAAAATATTATATGTCATTGACCTTTTTTATTCTTTTATAGTATACTAATTAAAAGTATAAAAGGTGGTGAGAATATGGGAGAATTTGAAATACTTGGAACAAGGCTAAAACTTTTGCGAAAACGCTTAAAAGTAAATCAAACAGAATTTTCAAAAATGATAGGTATTTCATCTGCTACACTTTCAGCATATGAAACAGGTGTCAAAAATCCGTCTTTAGCTGTATTAAAAAACATTGCAGAAACTTGTAATGTTTCTATTGATTGGCTTTGTGGATTGAGCGATAAAGAAAGTTTTTCTGATAATATAAAAACGTATAGTGATATTATTAAAATACTAATTGAAATAGAAAAATATATAAATGTTGATTTCAATATTTTTGATAGCTACCAAATAGACAATTTTACAGAACGTTATCTTGACGAAACAACACAAGCTGAAATTGTATTTCATAGTGAAACAATAGCCCGTTTTGTCAATGATTGGAGAAAAATGGTAAATTTACATTCATCAGGTACTATTGATGATAATTTGTATTCATTATGGATTAATCAACAATTAGATTTGTACAGAATTGATTTACCAAAGAAAAATGCTAATATTTCTAATAATCAAACTAATAATGACAAGATTAACGATAATCAAATTACTGTTTATGGAATTGATGACGATGATGAACCACCATTCTAACTCATTCGTCTTACAAGACAAATACCTACCACAATCAAGAAAGGGCTATTGATATGCTAAGACCAAAACCAATAGAAGTAACACCCTTAGAGGACTACAAACTATCTCTTGTATTTGACAATAGAGAACATAAAATATTTGATGTGAAGCCACTCATCAACGGGGAAGGGTTTGGAGAACTACAAGATATGAGTATATTTAAAACGGTCAAAATAGCAGGCAATACCGTTGAATGGATAAACGGGCAAGACGTTTGCCCTGATGATTTGTATTATTTGAGTAAAGCAACTGTTATACAGCAATAAAGTAATTAAGGGGCGTCGTGTTCTGCTACCCCCTATAGCACTCTAAGCAATGCTTATACCGCTCTAACAATTTGTTATAGCTCTAAGGGCTACCCCATTTTACAGTATCCCTTACTTCTATTACTGAACTCAAAATTGAGCTTAGCTATTTTTTAGGGTATCCGTTTTAAACGTAACCCTTTGCTTTTCAAATTTAGAAAGCAACACAATTTACCGATTTGAAATCGGAAAATGCTTGCCTCAAAATTAGGGTAAATAAATAAGGCTCGTAATAATTGTACGAGCGGTTTTTCACAAAAAAGTGAAAACGGGAGCATTGTTTCATATCCCCCTTAAACCCTGATACAAATAATATTTGTATCAGCCTTGAAAGGTATCGGCATTTTAACGACCCCTAAAATGTATATTGTACGTATCAGCTTTTACTAATTTACTAAAAATAAGTAAAAGGCTATGAACATGATTTACAACTATACTTTTGCATTTTTAAAACTCATAAGTCAACAAGTAATTTAGCGATTTCAAATCGCTAAACTATTTCCATTTTGGAAAAGGTTAAGCCGTTAATATTTTTAACGATAGTCATTAGCATAAGCATTATTTACGCATTTCAAATGCTTAAATAAAAAAACGCCCTTGTATTGGCGTACAAGGACATTTATATAAATCGGGGTATCTGATACACCCAAAACCTTAAAAAAAGTATATCAGATTACCCCTTATTTTTCTATACCCAATTTTAGAAAATAGGAGGTTTTTTTATGGCTACAATCAAAAAAAGAGGTAACAGTTATTCTATTCGTGTGTCTTGTGGTTACGATATGCAAGGTAAGCAAATTATACATAGTATGACATGGAAGCCAGAAAAGGATATGACAGTAAAGCAGATGGAAAAGGAAGCACAAAGACAAGCAGTTCTGTTTGAAGAAAAATGCAAAAGAGGCTTATATTTAAGCGACAATATTCGTTTTGCTGATTTTGCCGAAAAATGGTTTACTGATTATGCAGAAAAGCAACTAAAAGCAAAAACAATAGCACGTTATAAAGAATTGCTTAAAAGAATTAACCAAGCAATAGGACATATCAAATTAAATCAGCTACAACCTATACACCTTTTACGCTTTTATGACAATCTAGCAGAAGAAAACATTAGAAGCGACATAAAATATAAGCCTACAATTCACTTTGCAGAAGCTACCAAAAACATTGGTATGACCAAAACAGAATTAGCAAAAAAGGCTAATATTTCTATCAATACGCTTAATCAAGCATACAAAGGGAAAAATATTTCCTATCTTTCTGCTAGTAAAATAGCAAATGCTCTAAATTATAAAATAGAATTTCTTTTTGAAAAAGATAGTCAAAATACGAAATTATCCCCAAAAACAATACAACATTACCATCGTTTGATTTCTTCTATACTACAAACGGCAGTGCAATGGCAAGTTATACTCTATAATCCTTGTGAAAGAATTAAACCACCTAAAGCAGAACAAAAAGAAAGTCGCTTTCTTGATGATGTAGAAGTTTTGGAACTATTCCATTGTTTAGACAAGGAAGCAATACAATATAAGGCACTTATTACATTACTCGTCTATACTGGTATGCGTCGAGGGGAAATATTAGGACTAAAATGGAGTGATATTGACTTTAATACACAAACTATCAATATACAAAGAGCAGTGCTTTATTTACCTAATAGGGGCATATTTGAGGATAGCACAAAGACAAGCAGTTCACAACGTATTATAAAAGTTGCTGATACTGCTTTACAGCTACTAAAGGAATACAAAAAAGGTCAGAATATACAGCGTTTGCAATGTGGTGACCAATGGCATAACTTAAATTATATATTTACATCATGGAATGGAAAACCCATGCACCCCGATAGCCTAACGGCTTGGTTTAAAAAGTTCATAACAAAATACAATTTACCATCTGTAAGTATTCATTCATTAAGGCACACAAATGCTAGTCTTTTAATTGCAAATGGTGTAAATATTACTACTGTATCAAAACGCTTAGGACACGCCACAACTGCTACCACTACAAAAATATATGCTCATGCTATACAATCAGCAGATGAAGCAGCTTGTAATACACTGCAAAATATTTTAAAAAAAGTACAATGATAAAGAACAAATGAAGAACAAAATACAACGATTGCTTATAAAAAGCAAAAAAAGAAAAGCCTAGAAACATTGATTTCTAAGGCTTTTTTAAAATTGCGGGGGCTAGATTTGAACTAACGACCTTCGGGTTATGAGCCCGACGAGCTACCGAACTGCTCCACCCCGCGTTAAAAAGTAAAATGGATGGGGAAGGATTTGAACCTTCGAAGCTATCGCAACAGATTTACAGTCTGCCCCCTTTGACCACTCGGGAACCCATCCATATAATAATAAGCCGATGAACGGACTCGAACCGTTAACCTGCTGATTACAAGTCAGCTGCTCTGCCAATTGAGCCACATCGGCATACTAAAAATTAAATAATACTGTTTTGCACCTTCAAAACTGAATACAAGAGTAAACATCAAAATCTATATATTAGGT